>DATKNV010000179.1:0-4879 GCA_035541215.1 Allostellaceae bacterium
ATCATGGGGCTGCTGCCGAGCCCGCCCGCGCGCATCGGCGGCGGCTCGGTCGTCTTCCAGGGCCGCGAGCTCCTCGGCCTCGGCGAGCGGGCGATGCGGAGCATCCGCGGCCCCGGCATCGGCATGATCTTCCAGGAGCCCGTGACCTCGCTCAACCCGGTCTTCACCATCGGCGAGCAGCTCATGGAGACCGTCCGCGTTCACGAGCGCGTGGGCCGCAATGCCCAGCGCGAGCGCGCGATCGACATGCTCGCGCGGGTGGGGATCGCGACGCCGAAGCGGCGTCTCCACGACTATCCGCACCAGCTCTCGGGCGGCATGCGCCAGCGCGTGATGATCGCGATGGCGCTCGCGTGCAGTCCCAAGCTCCTCATCGCCGACGAGCCAACCACGGCCCTCGACGTGACGATCCAGCAGCAGATCCTGGAGCTGCTTCTCGATCTCCGCGAGGAGCTCAAGATGGCGATCGTGATCATCACGCACAACATGGGCGTGGTGGCGGAGACCGCCGACCGCGTGATCGTGATGTATGCTGGCAAGATCGTGGAGCGCGCGCCGGTCGGCGAGCTCTTCGCGCGCCCCGCGCATCCCTATACGCGAGGCCTGCTCGAGAGCATTCCCACCCTCACGGACGAGCGCGAGCGCCTCAAGACCATTCCGGGCACGCTCCCCAACCCCGCGGCGCTGCCGCGCGGGTGCCGGTTCGAGCCGCGCTGCAGCTTCCGCGTCGACGCTTGCGCCGCCGCGGTGCCGCCGCTGCTGGCCATGGGGGCTGGGCACGAGAGCGCCTGCATCCGCCGGAACGAGCTCGATCTCGGATGACGCCGCTCCTGCGCGTCGCCGGCCTCACCAAGCACTTTCAGATGCGTCACGGCGCCGTCTTCGGCCGCGGCCACGGCGTGCTCCGCGCCGTAGACGGCGTGAGCTTCGATCTGGCCGGGGGAGAGACCCTGGGGCTCGTCGGCGAATCCGGCTGCGGCAAGTCGACCGTCGGCCGCATGCTGCTCCGTCTCGTGGAGCCCACCGCGGGCAGCATCGAATTCGAGGGCGAGGAACTGCTGCGCCTCGATCCCGAGGCGCTCCGGAGCAAGCGCCGGCACATGCAGATCATCTTTCAGGACCCCTACGGCGCGCTCAATCCCCGCATGACGGTCGAGGAAATCGTCCGCGAGCCCATCGAGATCCATCGCACCATGGATCGCGGCGCTGCCGCGCGCCGCGTCGCGGAGCTCCTGGACCGGGTGGGCCTCGTCGCGGAGCACGGGCGGCGCTATCCGCACGAGTTCTCGGGCGGCCAGCGCCAGCGCATCGGCATCGCCCGTGCGCTCGCGCTGAGCCCCCGCTTCATTGTCTGCGACGAGCCAGTCTCCGCGCTCGACGTCTCGATCCAGGCGCAGATCGTGAACCTCCTCCAGGACCTGCAGGACGAGCTGGGCCTCGCTTATCTCTTCATTGCGCACGATCTCGGCGTGGTGAAGCACATCTCCGACCGGGTCGCGGTGATGTACCTGGGCGAGATCGTGGAGCTCGCACCGAAGCGCGCACTCTATGCGCAGCCGCTGCATCCCTATACGCAGGCGCTGATCGCCGCTGTGCCCGAGGCGAAGCCGCGTGCGGCGCGCCGCAAGGCCGCGATCTCCGGCGAGATCCCGAGCGCGCTCAGCCCGCCGCCGGGCTGCCGCTTCCACACCCGCTGCCCGCACGTCATGCCGATCTGCCGGACCGTGGCGCCCGCCATGACCGAGCCCGCGCCCGGCCACCGCGTCGCCTGCCACCTATATCCCGGCAGCGCGGTGGGATCTCGGCCTGCGCTGCTCTCCTGAGCGGCCATCGGCTTTCATTGTTGCGGGCAAGCAGCTTCCGCGAAGGGCCGATCGATAAAGCCCGCGGGGATGCCGAGATCGATCAGCAGCTTCTGGAAGCAGGGATGCTGGTCAAGGAGGAGTGTGCCGGCTTGATTGACGGCCTGCAACTGCTCCGGCTTGATGCTCCAGAGGGTGGGCGTCGATTTGACGGCTGTCTGCAGCTCTTTCTGCGAGGGTAGCAGCTGGTCGAAATCGATCTGGATGTCGTATACGCGCATGCCCTTGAAGCTGGCGGTGCGAGGTGCGTCGGCCGCCGCCGTCTTGATCTCGCCGAGCAAGGCACGCAGCTGCGTGTCGACGCTGGCGGTCGCCGCGTCTATCGGATTGGACGTGACGGCGCCGATCATGGGGATGACGCCGGGGGTGCCCGGGTCCGTGCTCACGGAGTTTGGCGGATCCGACCGTGCATTGACCGCGATCACCACGAGCTTCGATATCTTACCGTCGTTGATCGCATTGAGCAGACGGACAGTGCCGTGCGGGGAGGTCACCACGTTCATCAGAGAGTGGGCCCCGAGATTGTCGACGAGGCCGCCGTCCAGCAGGTGGAGATACTGTACGTCGCGGAAAGCATCGTGCTCCCGGCGCAATGAATACGCGTACCGCGCGCGCTTATATTCCTCGACATCGAGATAGGGCGCTGCTCGCTTCTCCAGCTCCTTGATGATCCAGTCGGGCGTCGGAACGTTGCCGACGCAGTCCGCGCCGGCGTAATCCCTGAGGTCGACCGGCGACAGTAGGACCGGGAATGCCGCGGAGGCCGACACCCCCACGGATATCGGCAGCGAGGGAAGGTCGGAGCAGATGTCGTTGAACCGCTCGGCGGTGAAGGCGAAGACCTCGCCCGAGGACATGTCCGTCGCGTTCAAGACGATGACGGGGTAGCCGCGTGCATTCATCGCCGCAAACGTCTTCCTGTCGAAGAGCTGCCGGTCCAGCAAATCGCGCAAAGCGTCGATCCGAGTGTAGCCCGTGAAGATGAGGCGGCCCCAAGTGATCGGATTAACTGCCGCGATCTCGAGCATCGCCATGTTATCGGCGGCGAGGAACGCCTTTAGGCGCGCGGTATCGTCCGTTCCGTAAAGTCCCACATAGGCTGCCGTGACGCTCCCGCCGGATACCGATGAGATGAAGTCGATGTCGTCCGTGAGCTTTCGCGGCTGCCCGCCGGAGGTGTAGCTATACCGCTTCAGCTCCTCGAGGACAGCCAAGGCCAGCGCGGCGGCGCGCGAGCCGCCTCCGGAGAACATCATCAGAATCACCGGCCGATCGCGCGAGACCGTCGGCTGCAGACCGCGCTCGTCCACATTGGCGCCATGGGCCGGCAGCGGTTGATTTGGGTATTGTTCCGCGCCGCCGCACGCCGCAAGACCGAGCGCCAGCGCCATCACCTTGCAAAGGCGGCCTATCGAGCCCTCACGCCTTGTCAAAGGTGACCACCCTCGGCCGCATCACCGAGGTTCCCGCGAGAATGACATCCTGAGAGTCCGGGGTGTATCCCTGGCCGCTGAGCGTGATCTCGTACTCGTTGGCCGGCAGCATCAAGACGTGATTCGTGACGCCGACGCTGTCGCCGTCGGCGAGCACGGTACGGTCTTCAGGAAATACCACCAGCAGGTATTCGATGCTCATGACCGCCTCAGCTTTCGTGCCCTTGCCGCGGGTCGCGCGCTTTGATCGCTCGGTCGCCATGGCCGCCCAGCCACTCTCTCTGCGAGCATTTCATATGACTATATCCCCAGTTCAACGATTGGCAATAGTGGGCTCGGCAGCGATGAAGCGCAGGGCGGAGCCCGCCGGGCGCGCCGTTCCCTGGGGCTCGAAACCGAGCGCCCTCATCGGCAGCCGCCCGCGGCAAACCGTGGCGGGACGGCGCTTGAAGGCGACCGCTGCTGCGCTATGGTGCTCGCAGAGCGCGCGCCGCCAATGCGCTGCGCGCGAGAATAGGGAGGGAAACCATGGCGATGAACATGAGCCGCCGGAGATTCGGCGCCGGCGTCGCGTCCTTGGGAGCGCTCGCGGCGGCATCGCCGCTCTCGCGCGCGCGTGCTCAGGCGGCGCCGCTCAAGATCGGCGTGCTGCTCCCGCGCTCGGGCTTCCTCGCGGACATCGGGCAGCAATGCCAGCGCGGCGCCGACATCTCCGTCCCGATCCTCAGGGAGATGGGCTACTCGCTCGAGCTCATAAACGCCGATACGGAATCGAAGCCGGAGGTGGCGCGCACCCAGGCGGAGAAGCTGATCCGCGAAGGCGCCGACATCCTCATGGGCGCCTTCGAATCCGGCGCCACCGCGGCGATCGCGCAGGTCTGCGAGCAGAACGGCGTTCCCTTCGTCATCAATATCGGCGCCGATCCGCAGATCACGGAGCAGGGCTACAAGTTCACCTTCCGCAATTTTCCCACTAGCATCATGCTCGGGACGAGCGGGCTCTCGCTCTTCAACGAGCTCTTCAAGGCGACGGGCGTCACGCCCAAGACCGCCGTCCTCATGCACGCCAACGACACTTTCGGCCAGTCCATGCTCAAGGGCATCACGGCGCTGATGCCGAAGCTGGGACTGCCGTTCCAAATCGTCGAGACCGTCGCCTACGACCCGCTCGCGCGCGATCTCTCGATCGAGGTCGCGAAATGCAAGGCCGCCAGGGCCGACATCCACATGGTGGTGACGCGCAACAAGGACGCGGGCCTCATGGTGCGCGAGATGGTGAAGCAGAAATACGAGCCCATGGGCATCATATCGCCGGGGAGCCCCGGGATGTACGAGCAGCCCTTCCTGAAGACGCTCGGCAAATATGCGGATTATTGCATCTCGAACGTCCCCTGGTACGACCCGAAGCAGCCGCTCGCCAAGACCGTCGAGGCCGCCTTCCACAAGGCCTATCCGGATTTCTCCTTCGACCTCAACATCGGCTTCTCCTTTGAGGGCGTGATGGTTTGTGCCGACGCCTACAAGCGCGCGGGCTCGGCGAAGCCCGCGGCGCTGGTGGAGGCGCTCAAGACCACCGCGATCTCG
>DATKNV010000180.1:0-9824 GCA_035541215.1 Allostellaceae bacterium
TTCGAGATCGCTCATCAAATCTTTCAGCCGCCGGCGATCCTGGATGCTCGTGATCTTGCGCGAGACGCCGCCGCCGCGCGGCGTGTTCGGCATCAGCACGCAATAGCGGCCCGCCAGCGAGATGTAGGTCGTGAGAGCGGCGCCTTTGTTGCCGCGTTCTTCCTTCGTGACTTGCACCAGCATGATCTGCCGGCGCTTGATCACCTCTTGGATCTTATAGGGGCGATAGCGACGCGCGCGCTGGCGGCTCGCCTCTTCCATCTCGTCGCCGCCGATGGTCTCGATGACCTCCGGCGCTGCAGGCTCCGCGGTAGGTGCGGTCTCGCCCGCAGCGACCGTCGCCGCTTCCTCGGCGAAGGGCGAGGGCGCCTCTGCCACGTCCTCCGCGAGCGGCGCCGCGCCGGGCTCGATCGCGATGGGCTCGTCTCGGAGCGTTGGCGCCTCGATCCGCGCCATCGCAACGGGCGGGAAGGGCGGCTCCTCGAGGTGGCCAGCGGCTGGCTGCCGCTGCTCTCCTTCCGGAGGGGGGCTTTCGATCGCCTCTCCGCTCGTGATTTCCTGGGTGAGCTCGGTGGGCCCGACGGGCTCGGGGGCGATCTCGGCGCTCGGCTCCGTTGCGGCCATCTCGCCCGGGGCCTCTGCAACTTCCTCGGCGACGCCGCCCTCGCTTTCGGCTGTGGGCTCGTGCTCGAACTCTGCTGCGTCCTCACCGCCCTCGCTCGCGGGCTCGTGACCGCGCTCCCGGCCCGAGGAAGGGAAGCGCTCGAGCGGCCGGTCCCCGATGGGGATCCGATAATAGTCCGAATGGATCTCGCTGAAGGCGAGGAAGCCGTGGCGGTTACCGCCGTAATCGACGAACGCCGCCTGGAGCGAGGGCTCTACCCGCGTGACCTTGGCGAGGTAGATGTTGCCCTTGATCTGTTTCTTGATGGACGTCTCGAAGTCGAATTCCTCGAGACGATTGCCGCTGAGAACGACCACCCGGGTCTCCTCCGGGTGAGTCGAGTCGATGAGCATGCGCTTGGCCATGGGGGCTTAACTCCGGAGCGCGCCGGCGAATCCGCGCGAATTACGGATCGCGGCGCTGTCTCGGTCAAAGCGAAGCCGGCAATGCTCCCGGGGACTCCGTCGGACGGCGCTGAAATCGAATCGATTGCCATGGAGGGTTCGGTGGGGGTTGCCTTCGCGCCCGGCAAGGCCAGGCTGGCTTCGGGGTTTCGTGACGACCGTACGGCCGTTAGCGCCCCAGACGGGAAACGGTGGCGTGTTCGGTCAACGCCAAGCTCGGGAATCCCGCCGCGACGCCGTCCGGAGGCCAAGAGCCGCCCGAGACAGACCGCGGTATTTCGCGAGGCCACCATACAAGCGCGAGCGCCGAACCACAATCGGTTCTTGCAGGCGCGACCTCAGGCCCCCTTTCCGTTGCCTACGGGGGGCGGTATAGACTGCCTCCCTGTTTATATCGTGCTGGTAGAGCGATCACCGGGGTTTGTCGCCCTAATGACGCCATAAACGCCTTAGATTAATTAAGTAGGCAGACCCCACTGAGACCCGCCGCGGCCCCGTATGAGAATCCTCAAGTTCCTCTTTGGGCTGGTCTTCGGCTTCGGCTTGCTCGGGGCGGTCTTCCTCGCGCTCACGCTCTGGTACTTCAACCGGGATCTCCCGGATTATTCGCAGCTCGCGGACTATCAGCCGCCGATCGTGACGCGCGTCCAGGCGAGCGACGGCCGGCTCATGGCGGAATACGCGACCGAGAAGCGTGTCTTCGTCCCCGTGAAGTCGATGCCGCCCTTGCTCATCAAGGCGTTCCTCGCCGCGGAGGACAAGAATTTCTATAGCCACCCAGGCGTCGACCTGACGTCGGTCCTACGCGCGGCGGTTACGGACATCGCGCGGCTCCATTCCAACCGCCGTCCCGTCGGCGCCTCCACCATCACCCAGCAGGTCGCGAAGAATTTCCTCCTGGGCAACGAGATCTCCCTGAGCCGCAAGATCAAGGAGGCGCTGCTCGCGCTCAAGATGGAGCGCGCGCTCTCCAAGGACCGCATCCTCGAGCTCTATCTGAACGAGATCTATCTCGGCGGCGGCAATTACGGCGTCGCGGCGGCGGCACTCAACTACTTCAACAAGTCGCTGGACGAGCTCACGGTCGGCGAGGCGGCGTTCCTGGCGGCGCTGCCGAAGGCGCCCAACAACTACAACCCCGAGCGCCATCCCGAGGCCGCGAAGGAGCGCCGGGACTGGGTGCTCGACCGCATGGTCGAGGCGGGATTCATCACGCCGGCGGAGGCGCAGGCGGGCAAGGCGGAGCCGCTCGTCGCGCGCAAGCGTGACGATGCGCAGATGGTGAAGGCCGACTACTTCTCCGAGGAGGTCCGCCGCCTCCTCCTGGCGCAATACGGCGACAGGATCCTCTATCAAGGAGGGCTTTCCGTCCGGACGAGCCTCGATCCGCAGCTGCAGGTCCTGGCGGATCAGGCCCTGAAGCACGGCCTCATCTCCTATGACCGCCGGCACGGCTACCGCGGTCCGATCGACCATCTCCACGTGGACATCCGGGCGGATTGGGGAAAGCGCCTCGCTGCGCTGGGCTTACCCGCGGGCGCGGCTGAGATGGGCTGGCGCCTTGCGGTGGTGATGAACGTGGACGCCGATGGAGCGGACATCGGACTCGCCGATCAGACCACGGGAAGAATTCCCTTCAGCGAGCTCAAATGGGCGAGGAAGCCGCTCGAGGGTGCGCGGGTCGGCAATGTTCCGCGCAACCCCGCGGAGGTGCTGTCGGTCGACGACGTGATCCTCGTCGAGCCGGTCAAGCCCGAGGCGGCTCCGCCCACGCCGCCCAGGCCCGCCAATGCGCGCACGCCCGCGCCGCAGCCGGCCCAGCCGCCCGCGCCGGCAATGCCGCTATACGGCCTCCGCCAGATACCCGCGATCTCCGGCGCCATCGTCGTGATGGATCCCCATACCGGCCGCGTCCTCGCGATGTCCGGCGGATTCAGCTACGAGATCAGCCAGTTCAATCGTGCGACGCAGGCTCGGCGTCAGACGGGCTCCGCGATCAAGCCCTTCGTCTACATGGCCGCGCTCGACCACGGCTTCACGCCCTCCTCGATCGTCGAGGACGCGCCGCTCTCGGTCGATCAGGGACCGGGCCTGCCGCCCTGGACGCCCTCGAACTACACGCATGAGTTCTACGGGCCGCTGCCGCTGCGCGTCGGCCTCGAGCAGTCGCGCAACCTCATCACCGCGCGGCTCGGCATCGCCGTCGGCCTCGAGCCCGTCGCGAGCGTGATCGAGAGCTTCGGCATCATGGATCACATGCCACGGGAATACTCGATGTTCCTCGGCGCAGGCGAGACCACGGTGCTTCGCCTCACTACCGCCTACGCGATGATAGTCAACGGCGGCAAGCGGATCACGCCGAGCTTCGTCGACCGCATCCAGGACCGCAACGGAGTGACGGTCTTCCGCGCGGATCAGCGCAGCTGCCCCAATTGCACCAACGTCGAATGGGAGAACCAGCCGCCGCCGGTCCTGCCGGACACGCGCGAGCAGATCATCGACACGCGCACGGCCTATCAGATGGTGCACATGCTCGAGGGTGTGATCGAGCGCGGCACCGGCCGCAGCATCCTCTCGCTCAACCGTGTGCTCGCGGGCAAGACCGGTACCAGCAACGATTCGAACGACACCTGGTTCGTGGGCTTCTCGCCCGACCTCGTCGCGGGCGTCTTCATGGGCATGGACCAGCCGCAATCCCTGGGCGGGCACGAGACCGGTGCCTCGGTGGCGGCGCCGGTCTTCAAGGAATTCATGGCGGGCGCACTCAAGGACGTGCCCAACACGCCCTTCCGCATCCCGTCGGGAATCCGCATGGTGCGCGTCAACGCGACCACCGGCCAGCCCGCGAAGCCCGGCGACAAGCCCGTCATCTACGAGGCCTTCAAGCCCGGCACCGAGCCCAACGGCGAGGAGCCGGTTCCGGTCATCGGTGCGGTCACGGAGCAGGATCCGGAGGCGAGCGGGGACGAGCCCTCGGTCAGCGTCGCCGGCGGAACGCCCTCGACTCCGGGGTCTGCGGCCTCCGCTCCGGTGCTGGCGCCGCCGCCCCGGCCACCCGCGGGTTCCGCTCCCGCCGGCGGCACGGGCGGGCTATACTGAGCCTCGATCTCTCGATACCCGTATCCGATCCTTGGGAGCGATCACATGCGCGCCGAACACCAGGCGGCGGCCGACGACATCAGACGCTCGTTGGCCCTGCTGAGGAGGCATCTTTGACTGGGACCACTCGGTCCGCCGTCTCGCGGAGCTGAACGCTCTCGCCGAGAATCCGAAACTCTGGGAAAAGCCCGCCGAAGCTCAGGCGCTGCTGCGCGAGCGCAGCCGGCTCGAGCGTGGAATCAATTCCTACCGCACGATCGAGCGCGAGCTCGAGGACACGCTGGGCCTGATCGAGCTAGCGGAGGCCGAGGGCGACCGGGCGATCCTCGCGGAGGCCGAGGCAACGCTGAAGCGGCTGCGCGAGGAGGCGGGCAAGCGCGAGCTCGAGAGCCTGCTCTCAGGCGAGGCCGACGCCAGCGACACCTATCTCGAGGTCCATGCCGGCGCCGGCGGCACCGAGGCGCAGGATTGGGCGGAGATGCTGCTGCGCATGTACACGCGCTGGGCCGAGCAGCACGGCTACAAAGTCGAGTGGCTCGAGGAGAGCCCGGGCGAGGAGGCCGGACTCAAATCGGCGACCGTGCAGATCACCGGCGAGAACGCCTATGGCTGGCTCAAGACCGAGAGCGGCGTGCACCGGCTCGTGCGCATCTCGCCCTTCGATTCGAACGCGCGGCGGCACACGAGCTTCGCCTCCGTCTGGGTCTACCCCGTGATCGACGAGAAGATCGAGGTGCAGATCGAGGAGAAGTATCTCCGCGTCGATACCTACCGCTCCTCGGGCGCCGGCGGCCAGCACGTCAACAAGACCGATAGCGCCGTGCGCCTGACCTACGCGCCGCCCGGCGCGGAGCCGGTGGTCGTCGCCTGCCAGAGCGAGCGCTCGCAGCATCAGAACCGCCACCACGCCATGGCGATGCTGAAGTCGCGCCTCTACGAGATCGAGCTGCAGAAGCGCGAGGCGCAGACCGCGGCGATGAACGCCACCAAAACCGACATCGGCTGGGGCCACCAAATCCGCTCCTACGTGCTGCAGCCTTATCAGCTCGTGAAGGACCTGCGCACGGGCGTCGAGACCAGCAGCACCGGCGCCGTGCTCGACGGCGACCTCGACCGCTTTCTCGAGGCCTCGCTCGCTCAGCGCATCAAGGGCGCGGATGCCGCGGCGAGCGAGGCGGCGGCGCAGGGAAGCTAGCGGGCGTGACGCGCGCGCTGCCTTCCATTCCGGAAATCTCGGAAGCGGCGGCCGACCTCCGCACGCGCGCGCTTTACGACGACATCAAGCGCGTCACCGGCGTTCCCGTCGTGAACCTCGTCTACCGGCACCTTGCGACGCTGCCCGGGGCGCTTCCTTGGGCGTGGCGGGTGCTGCGCGACGGCTACGCCACGGGAGAGGTCGCGGCGCGGGCGGCGGCACTCCGCGCGAAGCTGGGAGCGGGACTCCCGCCTCTTTCCGGGGCGAGCTTCCGGCTCCTCGGCCTCGACAAGCGCGCGATCGAGGACATCGGTGCGGTGATCGAGACTTACAACGCCGGGAACGCGCTCAATATCGTCGCGTTGACGGCGCTCCGCCTCGTGGTCGAGGGCCGCGCCCGCAGGCGCGCGGGAGCGGAGATCGTCGAAGCGGCGACGCCGCCGCTAGCGACGCGCCGGCGCCGGCCGCTGCAGTCGCTTCCGGCTCTGGCGGCCCTCTCACCCTCGGTGCTGGAGCAGGTGCTCTGGCTCAATCGCCTCGGCGAGACCCGCGCGCCCAGGGAGATCGCGAGCCTCTATCGCCACCTCGCGCATTGGCCCGCCTACCTCGCGCTGATCGGCGGATTGCTGCTGCCGCTCGACGCCGCCGGCGAATTGGCGCGGCTTCGAGAGGCCGTGCGCCGCGAGGCCGAGCGCCTTGCAGCACCGCTGGCGGCCCGCCTCGCGCGCGCTGCTGCCGCGCCGGCTCCGTCGCCGCTGCTGCCCGTCCTCACTCGGTTCACCGGTGCAGTAATTCCGAAGATGCTGGCGGTCGGCACGCTTCTGGCGGCCAGCTTGCCGCGGAGTCTTGCGCCGCGTGCACCGCGTCTCAAGCGTCCCGCGGACGCGCCGCATGCGCATCGCAAGCCGCGCCTGCGAGCGGCTCGTAGAACGCAGCGTCGAGGCCCGCTGCGCCGCGGGCAGCCGCATTGAAGGGCGGCTTCAGCACGCCGCGGAAGTGGCGCCGCACCATTTCTTGATAGGTCTCGGCCGCGGAACGGCCGCGCCGGCTGCATGCCCACTCGAACCAGCGGCGCCCGGCCGCGACGTGGGTGATCTCGTCGCGATAGATGCGGCGGAGTACGACGGCGCTCGCCTCGTCGCCGGAGCGCTCGAGGCGCTGGATCATCTCGGGGGTCACGTCGAGGCCGCGCGCCTCCAGCACCAGCGGCACGACCGCGAGCCGCGCGAGGAGATCGTGCGCGGTCGCCGAAGCGGCCTCCCAGAGCCCGTCATGCGCGGGGAGATCGCCGTAGGCGGCGCCGAGCTCCGCGAGCCGCGCCGCGAGTAGACCGTGGTGCGTCGCCTCCTCGTCCGCGACCCCGAGCCAATCGTCGTAGAACGCGCGCGGCAGATCCTCCTGGGCGAAGCGCACGACCAGATCCCAGGCGAGGTCGATGGCGTTGAGCTCGATGTGCGCGAGCGCGTGCAGCAGCGCCACACGGCTCGCGCGCTCGCCTCCCGCGCGGCGCTTCGGCATCTCCCGCGGCGGCAGAAGGAGAGGACGCTCGGGCCGGGCCGGGCGCGCCGGCGGCGCTCCGCGGCCGATCTCGCGGAGATTGCCGCAGCGCCAAGCCGCAGCAGCCGCGTGCGTGAGCGCGACCTTCGCTCCGGGCTCCGGGCTCAGCAGGACCGCCTCGGCGGCCTCCGCGAGCGTGCGGCCCGAGAATTTCGTCAGGCCTTGAGCTCCTTCGCCGCTTTCAGCACTTCCTCGACGTGGCCCGGCACCTTCACCTTGCGCCAGAGGCCGCGGATCACGCCTTTGCCGTCGATCAGGAAGGTCGAGCGGTCCATGCCCATGTATTTGCGCCCGTACATGCTCTTCTCGACCCAGACGCCGTAGCGCTGGGCGACCGCCGTGTCCTCGTCGGAGGCGAGTGTGAAGGGTAGCTTGTATTTCTTCTTGAACTTGTCGTGCGAGGCGACGCCATCCTTGGAGACGCCGATCACCGTGGCGCCGGTCTTCGAGAAATCCGGCAGCGCATCACGGAAGCCGCAGGCCTCCTTGGTGCAGCCGGAAGTGTCGTCCTTGGGATAGAAATAGAGGATCACGGGCTTGCCCTTGAGCGCTTTGAGCGACACCGTGCCGTTGCCGTCCGCGGGCAGCGTGAAGTCCGGTGCCTTGTCTCCGATCTCGAGGCTCATGCGGTCTCTTCCTCCGAATGGGATGCGGAAATCTTGCCGGGCTCGATGAGGCCGAGCCGGCGGCGCGCTTGCGCGGCGGGCCGCGCCACCAGGCTCGCGAAGTGCATCCGCACCCGCGCCGCCGCCGCGCTCATATCCGCCCTGAGATGCTCGAAGTCAATCGCCCCCGCGCCTTGCGCGAGGATGGTCCGCAGCGCCGGCGGCGCCGCCGCCTCGTCGAAGGGCTCCTCGACCGTGAGCTTCAAGAGGCCCTGGACGTCGCGCCAGAGCTCGAGCGAGTCCAGGAGCTCGGTCGCGACGGTGCGATCGAGGCGGCCGCTCGCGGCGAGCGCCTCGAGCGCCGCGCCGGTGTTCTGCCGCAGTACGTCCCGCCGATCGTGCGCGTGGCGGAGCTGAAGGTATTGCGCGATGAACTCCACGTCGATGAGCCCGCCGCGGCGATGCTTCACCTCCCAGATCGGCGGGCGGCGGTGCTGCTCGGCGATGCGTCGGCGCATGTCCTCGACCTCGTGCACGAGGCGGTCGGGCTCGCGGGGGCGAGTGAGGATTGCCCTGATCTCCGCCATCACGCGCTCCGCGAGGGCAGGGGCGCCCGCGACCGGCCGCGCGCGCGTCAGCGCCATGTGCTCCCAGGTCCAGGCGCTCTCGGTGTGGTAGCGTTGGAACGCCTCGAAACTGGTCGCGAGCGGGCCCTTGGTCCCGGAGGGCCTGAGGCGCATGTCCACCTCGTAGAGTGTGCCTTCCGGCGTGAGCGCCGTGAGCGCATTCACCACCCGCGCCCAGAGCCGCATGTAATAGGTCGAGATCGCGAGCGGCTTCGCGCCGTCGGATGCCTCGACACCCGAGGGCGCGTCGTAGACCAGGATGAGATCGAGGTCGGATGTCACGGTCATCTCGCGCCCGCCGAGCTTGCCGAGCGCGAGGACGGCGATCTCCCCGCCGGGGACGGTGCCGTGGCTGCGGGCGTGCTCCGCGCCGATGCGTGGCAGCAGCTCCGCGATGACGCTCTCCGCGACGTCCGCGAATGCCGCGCCCGCGCTCGCGCCGTCGAGGAGCCCGCGCAGGATTTGCGCGCCGATCCGGAAGCGCTTGTCGTGCACCCAGCGACGTGCGGCGTCGAGCAGCTCCTCGTAATGGCGCGCGAAGGCGAGCGCGCGGGCGAACTCGGCCGCGAGCTCCGGCTGCGAAGGCAGCGGATCGAAGAAGCCTTGCCCGAGCATGCCGTCGAGGAGGCTCGGGCGGCGCGCGAGCTGCTCGGCAAGGCGCGGCACCCCGCCCATGATCTCCGCGACCGTGTCGAGGAGGCCGGGATTTGCGTGGAAGAGCGAAAGGATCTGCACGCCCGCGGGGAGCCGCTCCAGGAACTGGTCGAAGCGCAGCAGCGCGGTGTCGGGATTGGGGGTGCGGCCGAAGGCCGCGAGAAGGCCGGGGATGAGCTCGGTCATGAGCTCGCGCGCGCGCTGGCTGCGCATGGCGCGATAGCGCCCGTGATGCCAGCCCCGCACCATCGCCGCCACCGCCGAGGGGTCGGCGTAGCCGAGCTGGCGCAGCGTCGCGAGCGTCTCAGGGTCGTCCTCGCTCCCGGTGAAGACGAGATTGCCAGGCGCCGAGAGCGACGGCGCCTCCTCGAAGAGATGCGCGTAATGGGCCTCGACCGTGCCGAGCTCGCGCAGCAGCTCCGCGCTGAACTCTTGCGCCGAGGAATAGTCGAGGAAGATCGCGAGCCGCTCGAGCCCGGCGGTATCGGCGGGGAGGCTGTGCACCTGCTGATCCTCGACCATCTGCAGCCGGTGCTCGACGCGGCGCAGAAAGCGATAGGCAGCGGTGAGCTCCTCCGCGACGCTCGGTGCGATGCGTCCCGCGCGCGCGAGCGCCGCGAGCGCTTCGCAGGTGCCGGAGACGCGCAGCTCCGGCATCCGCCCGCCCCATATCAATTGCTGCGTCTGCGCGAAGAACTCGATCTCGCGGATGCCGCCGCGGCCCAGCTTGATGTTGTGGCCCTCGATAGCGATCTCGTCGTGGCCCTTGTAGGCGTGAATCTGCCGCTTCATCGCGTGGACGTCGCCGACGGCGGCGAAATCGAGGTATTTGCGCCACACGAACGGCGAGAGCGCGTTGAGCAGCGCGGTGCCCGCCGCGATGTCGCCGGCACAGGGGCGCGCCTTGATCATCGCGGCGCGCTCCCAGTTCTGGCCGACGCTTTCGTAATAGTCGAGCGCGGCCGGCACCGAAATCGCGATCTGGGTGGACGAGGGATCCGGCCGCAGCCGCACGTCGAC
>DATKNV010000181.1:0-14771 GCA_035541215.1 Allostellaceae bacterium
ATCCGCAACTGGATCGTCGCGCACGCCGCCGCGGGCAGCCGCGGATTCGAGCTCGTCGACTACTTTCCCGTGCCCGAGATATACGTCGGCAGCGCTTGGGCCGCCTGGCGCCTCTAGGGCAGGAAATCCGAGCGCAGCGCGCCCAGGAGATTGGCGTAGTCGTCGCTCCAGACGCCGACGCGCGGGTCGGTCTCGAGCGTGGTCCAGTCCTCGATCCCCGCGAGCGGGGCAAGGTCCTCTTTCGTCCGCGCCATCACCACCCAGTCCGAGCGGTCCTTCTCGTCGGTGTCCTCGTCGTCGCCTTCGATCCGCTCGTCGTCGGAGCGGCTCAGCACCGCAAGGCCGAGATCGGCGGCGATGTTGGCGAGGACTGGGTGAAGGTCGAGGTAGCGGTTGGAGATGTGGAACACGAGGTAGCCGCCGCGGTCGAGCTTGGTCAGGTAGAGCGCGACGGCGTCGCGCGTGATCAGGTGGATCGGGATCGCGTCCGAATTGAAGGCGTCGAAGATCATCATGGTGTAGCGGCGGTCGGGCTCGCGCCCGATCGAGAGCCGGGCGTCGCCGAGGACGATGCGCGGCCTCGCGGGGCAATCCCGGATGAAGGTGAAGAGATGAAGGTCCTCGGAGATCCGGACCACCTCGGAGTTGATCTCGTAGAAGGTCCAGTCCTCGCCCTCATGGGCATAGCAGGCGAGCGTGCCGGTGCCGAGGCCGATCGCGGCGACCCGCTCGGTGCGGGGCGTGCCGCCGACGGCGGCGAAGATCTGCCCGAGGGGGCCCGTCGGGTGGTAGTAGCTGATCGGCTGCAGCACGCGCTCGGGATCGCGGCTCTGCTCGCCGTGCGTGGTGGTGCCGTGATAGAGGATGCGGACCGGCGGCGAGCCCCAATCGCGCACCGTCAGCACGCCGTAGAAATTCCGCGAGCGCAGTAGCGGCTCGCTCGAGCCCGGGAGCAGGCTCCCCGCGACCAGGATCGCGCCGAAGCCGAGCGCGAAGCGGAGCGGGCGCTGGCGAAAGCCGTAGGCCGCGAGCGCCGTCACCGCGACGACGATGACGGTGGCGTTGTCGCTGAGTCCGCTGAAATCGACGCTCATGTGTCGCGGCAGCGCCAGCAGGAAGAGGAGCAACAGGCCCGGCAGCACCAGGTCTCCCAAGCCGGCAAGCCAGCGCGCGAGGCTCGGCAGCGCCCCCGGCCGCAGCAGGCAGGCCGCAATAAGCGCCAGCGGATATTCGAGCACGCGGTCGAAGACGAGCGGCGCCACCAGCGCGTTGAAGACGCCGCCGAGCGCGCCGCCCACGGAGATCAGGAGATAGTATTCCGTGAGCTTGCCGGTCTCGGGCCGGGCGGCCGCGAGCTCGCGGTGGCAGAGGAGCGCCGTCGCGAAGAAGGCCGCGAGATGGACCGCAAAGACGAGCGCGGCATCGCTCTGCTCGCCCCAGAGCAGGAGGAACGCCATCGGCAGCAGCAGGAAGGGCTGTGCCGCGGCGATGCCCGGGATCGGCATCGGGATCGTGCGCTGGAACGCCAGCACGTAGCTCAGGAGGTAAAGCGCCAGCGGCACGACCCAGAAGAGCGGCGCCGCCGCAATGTCCGTCGTGAGGTAGTTGGTGACGCCGAGGAGCAGGCTCGAGGGCACCAGCGGCAGCAGTACCCAGCGCAGGCGCAGGCCCCAGGTGACACGCGCCCCCGGCGATTCCGGCGCGGGCAAGGGAGCGGGCTCGGATGCGCCCGCGCGCCCGAGCGACCAGGCCGCCGCCCCTGCGGTGAGCGCGATCAGCGCGAGGTAGCCCGCCGTCCACCACCAGCCCTGCGCCGCGAGGCGGAGCCGCGGCTCGATCACCGTGGGATAGGCGAGGAGGGATAGCAGGCTCCCGAGATTGCTGGCGGCGTAGAGGAAATAAGGATCGCCCGCGCCTCGCGCGCCCGAGCGCGCGTACCAGGCCTGCAGCATCGGCGCGCTCGCGGCGATCGCGACGAAGGGCGGCCCGACGATGAGGGTGAGCGTTCCGAGGAGCCACGGGATCGGGTTCTCGCCCGGAGGCGGCGCCTCGCCCGCGCGGAGCGCCACCGGCAGCACCAGCGCCGCGAGGGCGAGCAGCGTCAGGTGCAGCAGCGCCTGCAAGCGCGGCCGAAGCCAGCGCGTCGTCAGGTCCGAATAGAGGTAGCCCGCGAGGAGCCCGGTCTGGAAGAACACCATGCAGGTGTTCCAGACCGCGGCGCTCCCGCCGAGCACCGGCAGCAGCAGCTTCGAGACCAGGAGCTGAATCCAGAACAGGAGCGCCGCGGAGGAGAAGAGCGCGAGGGCGAAAAGTGCGGTCATCCCAGCAGTCCTTCCACCATGCTCCCGCCCCTTCGGCGCCTCGCCGGCCCGCCGCTTCCTAGGTCCCGGCGATCAGCATCGCGATCCCGGCCGCCAGGAACACCACGCCGACCAGTGAGAAGAGCAGCGGGCCGCAGCCGCCGGCTCCCGGCTCCAGGATCGATCGGGCGGGATCGGCGGGATCGTAATGCACCTCGACGGCACTGCCCACGGCGTGCTTCGCGAGGTAGTCGCGCGCATAGGCCTCGCTGAAGTCTCGGTATTGAGTGTAGCCGACACGGTCGCCCGCATAGGTCTTGCCAGCGACGGTGTATTCGTAAGTGAGCTTCGGGATAAAGCGGCGGCCTTCGCTGCCGGGCGCGGACGCGATCGCAGCCGTGCGCACCGTCGCCTTGACCGTCGGCCAAGCCTGCTCGCGGCGGGCCCTGCGCCGGCCATAGATGCCGATCGGAAGGGCGATGAGCCCGACAACGGTGAAAGCGCTCCCCAGGAACGAGACCATGGCACCCCCCGATGAAATCCCCTCGCTCGCCGCTCCCCTTGCGGCGCCCATGCTTCTATCAGGCGCCGCTCCCGCGGCTCAATAGCCGAGCTTGGGATCGACGACGTTCTCGAGCGTGCGTCCCGCGAGGTAGCGCTTTAGATTGCCGAAGAAGATCTCGAGGCAGCGCGCGACGTAGATGCTCTCGTCGTCGACGGCGCAATGCGGGCTCAGGATCAGGTTCGGCACCGCCCAGAGCGGCGAATCCGCGGGGAGCGGCTCCTCGTAGAAGACGTCGAGGACGGCGCCGGAGAGCTCGCCGCGCCGGAGCTTCTCCGCGAGCGCGTCGTAATCCATGACGCGCGCGCGGCCGAGATTGGCCACGCCGGCGTGGCGCGGCAGGAGGTCGAGCTCGGCGCGGCCGATGAGCCCCTCCGTCTCCGGCGTCAGCGGCAGGATGCCCAGGAGGAAATCCGCCTTGGGCAGGAGCCTCGCGAGATCCTTGGGCCGGTACATGCGGTCGACGTTGCGCTGCGGCCGGCCGCTGCGGGTGACGCCGATGACGCGCATGCCGAATTGCCTCGCGAGCTTTGCCGCGACGCTGCCGATCGCGCCCACGCCCAGGAGCACGAGCGTCTTCTCCGCGACCGGCGTCGTCTGCATCTGGTCCCAGACCCGGCGCTGCTGGTTCGTGACGAAGGCGGGAACGCGGCTGTTCAGCATGAGGATTGCGGTCATCGCGTATTCGCCGCCGCGGGGGCCGTGGACGCCGCTTGCATTGGTGATGGTGACATCGGCGGGGATATAGGGGAGCAGCTTCTCGACGCCGGCGCTGCAGGACTGGAGCCAGCGGAGCTTCGGCGCCCGCTCGGCGAGGCTCGGCAGCGGCACGTTCCCCGCGACGAGCAGCACCTCGGTGTCGCCGAGCGACGCATCGAGCGCCTCCGGCCCGTCGCCGTAACTGATCTCCACCTTGGAGAGCACGCCCGGAAAGGCCCTGGCGGCGGCGCGGAGCCGCTCCGGCGTCAGGCGCTGGGACTCGACGGTGGTCGCGCTGTGCGTCACGTGCAGGCGCAGCTTGCGCGCAGCTTTCGCTCCGGCCATGGTGTCACTCCCCCCTCGTCTGGACATTCGGACAGAGCGACCATGACCGGAAAGATCGACTACATCAACCCGCCCGGTACCGGCCCCGCGCAAGGCCTCTATTCGCACGTGGCGAGGGTGCCCGCGGGGACTTTGCTCTTCCTCGCGGGACAGCTCTCGGTGGGCCGCGACGGCGCGGTCGTGGGCAAGGGCGATTTCGAGCGGCAATTCCAGCAGGTGTTCGAGAATCTCGGCGCCGTCCTCGCGGGGATGGGGATCGGCTGGGGCGACATCGCGAAGTTCACGACCTATCTCGTGCACTCCCAGGACATCGAGATTTTCATGCGCGCGCGGGCCGCGCTCTTCCCGAGGCTCTTCCCGGACGGGCGCCATCCCCCGAACACGCTCCTGGTCGTCGACCGCCTCGTGAAGGAGGATTTCCTCCTGGAGGTCGAGGCGGTCGCGCGGGCAAAAGATTGAGAGAAGGATAGAGATCATGTGGCAGCCATCCGAGCGCTATCCCGATCCCGCGGTGCAGATCCTCGATCCGAGCTTCGCCAAATACCGCCTCAATCTCGCGGCGGTGGAGCGGCTCGCGACGGGCTTCCGCTGGTGCGAGGGGCCGGTCTGGTTCGGCGACGGACGCTATCTCCTCTGGAGCGACATCCCCAACAACCGCATCATGCGCTGGGACGAGGAGACCGGCGCCGCCGGCATCTTCCGCAAGCCCTCGAACAACGCCAACGGCAATACCCGCGACCGCCAGGGGCGCCTCGTCACCTGCGAGCACGACGCGCGGCGCGTGACGCGCACGGAATACGACGGCAGCATCACCGTGATCCTCGACCGCTTCGACGGGAAGCCCCTCAACTCCCCCAACGACGTCGTCGTCAAATCCGACGACAGCATCTGGTTCACCGATCCGCCCTTCGGCATCCTCGGGAACTACGAGGGCCACGTCGCGGAGGTCGAGCTTCCCACCAACGTCTATCGCGTCGACGGCAAGACCGGGAAGGCGACGGTGGTGACGGCCGAGATCAATCGCCCGAACGGCCTCTGCTTCTCGCCGGACGAGTCCAAGATGTACATCGTCGAGTCCGGCACGGTCCCGCGGCGGATCTGGGTCTATGACGTCACCGCCGACGGCACCAGGCTCTCGAGCGGCCGCATCTTCATCGACGCGGGGCCGCACGGCACGCCCGACGGCTTCCGCTGCGACGTCGACGGCAATCTCTGGGCGGGATGGGGCATGGGCGAGGGCCATGACGGCGTCATGATCTTCTCGCCCGCGGGCCAGCCGATCGGCCGCATCGCGCTGCCCGAGCGCTGCGCCAATCTCTGCTTCGGCGGCCTCAAGCGGAACCGCCTCTTCATGGCGGCAAGCCAGTCGCTCTACGCGCTTTACGTCAACACGCAGGGCGCAAAGGGCGGCTGACGCCCTCACCCTCCCATCGCTTCGCGCGGGAGGGTGAGGGTCGCGCTATTTGTACATCCCCGCGGATTTGAGCGCCGCGACATAGCCGCGGTTCCAAGTCGGGCTGATCACGACCTCGTTGATGCAGACGTGCTTCGGCAGGCACGCGACGTAGCGGATGAGGTCGGCGCAATCCTCGGGCTGCACCATGCGCGCGCGCTCCTCGGCGCTGACGGGCACGGGGCGCTTGTCGAGGATCGGGGTTGCGACTTCGCCCGGGCAGATCACGCAGGAGCGGATGCCGTTGACGCATTCCTCCATGTTGAGGCTGTGGCTCATGGCGACCACGCCGTGCTTCGCCGCGATGTAGGCGGCGCCGCTCACGAGGCCGACCCAGCGCCCGGCCCAGGAAGCCGTATGGATGAGCACGCCGTCCCGCTGCGCCCGCATCATCGGGAGCGAGGCGGTGACGCAATGGAAGGCGCTCGAGAGATTGCCCGCGATCACCTCGTCCGCCGCTGCCGAGGTGAGGCGCCGCCACTCGCGCTCGACCACGTTGAGGCCGGCATTGTTGACGAGGACGTCGAGGCGCCCGAGCTTCTCCTTGATGAAGGCCGCGATCGCCTCGGCGGCGCCGGCTTTTCCGAGATCGCCCGATTGGACCTGCGCGCTGCCGCCGCGGGCTTTGATGCGCGCCCCGATCTTCTCCAGCGGCTCGCGCCGTCTTCCGCTGAGCACGATCGTCGCACCCGCCTCCGCGAGTGCAAGCGCTGCGGCAGCTCCGATGCCGCTCCCGGCACCCGTGACCCAGGCGATCTTCGTTGCAAGCGTTTGCATCCTTCCCTCCCTGTCCTGCACGGCATCGTGGTGTGAGCGAAGATGCGACCGGAAAGCACACCAGCGCCACTTGACGCACCCGCCCTCGTGACACAGGTCTGTAATGTTACCAACCCAGCGGAGGATGCCCAAACCGCATGACTCCACCCGGCTGTAACTAGATGTCGACCGCTTGGCATCGACGTCTAATCGCAAAGTCCAAGATCACGCTCGGCTTTCCGAGCGCGGAGTCTCCGTTACTCCGCATCAGACCCCCGCGAGTCACATGATGGCGCTTAGCGGGGGTCTTGCGTTGAGGTCGATCGCCGGAACCGCGAGCCTGCCCCGCCGCGGAATGCGCTAGTTCCCGGTGTCGCCCCTCGATGGCAACGGTTTCGTGATCCGGTAGGGAATGCCCGGTCTCTTGAGGCTGATGTAATCGACGACGTCCCAGTCGACGCGATCGATCTCGCCTCCCGCCGCCGCCGTGATCTTCTCGACGAGGCCGGGCGGGACGGCGGGGGTCATGGGCTCGTTCACGGCGAGCTCGTCCGATTGCGTTTTGCTCGGAAAGGCCGCGAGATAGAGCTCGCCCTCGACCCAGGCCAAACGGAATTCGTCTGAAATCACCCGCACCGGCGTGCCGACCGCCACCTCTCGGAACAACCGCTCGATGTCCTCGGGGTAGAGCCTGATGCATCCGTGGCTGACGTTCCGTCCCACGCCATAGGGCTTGTTCGTGCCGTGGACGGAATAGTTCGGCCAGCCCAAGCGAAGCGCGTATTCCCCGAGGGGATTGTCGGGACCCGGCGGCACGACCTCCGGGAGCTCCGGCTTTTCCGCGCGGATCGAGGGTGGCGGATACCAGGCGGGCCGGACGTCCTTGCCGGCGATCTGAGTGGTGCCGATCGGCGTGGTTCGCCCCTGGACGCCGACGCCGATCGGATAGGTCTCGATCGTTCGTCCGTCGGGAGGAAAGTAATAGAGCCGCTGTTCCGCGAGGCTGATGACGATGCCTCTGCGCGGTCCCTCGGGGATGAGATAAAGGCCGGGAAGCGTGATCCGCCGCCCCGCTCCCGGGAGCCAGGGATCGAGGCCGGGATTGACGGTCATGAGCTGGCTGTATCCGAGATCGTTGACGCGTGCCACGTCGAGGAGCGTGTCCTCGTAATGCGTGACGTACACGTCGATGCGGCCGAAGGCTTTCTGCCCGGGCGCCAGCGGATAAGCGGCGCCCTCGGCCGCCCCCGGGGCGAGCGCCAGAAAGCCGGCGAGGGCGACTGCTGCAAGCCGTCGGCCGGTCACGCGGCTGCGCATGACCGTCCAACTTCCCATTGCGGCACTGCTGCGGCCGCGCGGCGCGAGCGGGTTACGGTCGCGGCCGCGGAGCCTACTTCTTCAGCTGCTGCTGGAACGCCCGATCGAGCCGGGCGTTGGCATTCGCGGCGTCGGCCAGTGCCTTGTCCGCCTTCTGATTGGCGGTCTGTGCCTGCTGCATAGCCTGCCGGGCTGTGTTCAGCGCCTCGTCCGCCGTCGCTTGCGCGCGCTTCACGTCGTCGGAGCTGGCGCAGGCGCCGAGCAGCAGCGGGCAGGCCAGGAACAAAATTGCGGCGCTCTTCTTCATGCTACCCTTCATCATTGGATTGCTCCTTTGAAAATCGGCTTTCAGGAAAGATCGTCTTCGCCATCGCTTCGACGCTCGCGAGCCCGCGCCACCGGGCGATGCGCCCGTGCCCGTTGTCCGCTTGCGCGGCAGGGTAGATGCCGCGAGGACGCGAACATTGATCTGGGTCAAATAGGGCGCCGGCCGACCCCGCGCCCGGGAGCGCCTTGATACATGTCAATGAGCCTTCCCGGGTAAATTGAGTATCGTACTTTGAATTCCTTGCGCGGAGGCCGGCGTTGCGTCGCGGAACGAGGATCGAGCTCGCTGAACGAGGGCGAGATCAACCGCCAGGCTCTTTCGCACGGAGGAAGATCGCGCCGTGAATTCCGATGGTGATTCAAGTGGCCGGCACACGCTACCTCGTCACCGGAGGCGCGGGATTTCTCGGGATCAATCTCGCCCGTTACCTGCTCTCGCGCGGCCACCGGGTCCGGTCTCTCGACATCGCTGAGTTCGACTACCCCGAGCGCAACCGAGTGGAGGCAATCCTCGGCGACATTCGCGATGCCGCCGCGGTCGAGCGCGCGATGGCCGGCGCCGACGTCGTGGTGCACTGTGCGGCGGGCCTGCCGCTCAGCAGCGAGAGCGAAATCCATTCGACCAACGTCGAGGGAGCGAAGGTGCTGCTGGAGGCGGCGCTCCGCCGCCGCATTCCGCGCTTCATCAACATCTCCTCCACCGCCGTGTACGGGATTCCCGACCATCATCCGATCTACGAGACCGACCGCCTCCGGGGTGTCGGGCCCTACGGCGTCTCGAAGATCGAGGCGGAGACGCTCTGCAGCGGCTATCGCGCGCGGGGGCTTTGCGTCCCGCAGCTCCGGCCCAAGAGCTTCATTGGGCCCGAGCGGCTCGGCGTCTTCGAGCTTCTCTACGACTGGGCCTACGAGGGCAGGAATTTCCCGATCCTCGGAAGCGGCGAGAACAAATACCAGCTCCTCGATGTCGAGGATCTCTGCGACGCGATCTATCTCTGCGCCACCGGGCCTCGCGAGCTCGTCGACGACACTTTCAACGTGGCGGCGAAGGAATTCGGGACCATGCGCGAGAACATCCAGGCGGTGCTCGACCGCGCGGGCCACGGCAAGAGAGCCGTGGCACTTCCCGCGGCTCCCGCGATTTTGGCGTTGAAGCTGCTCGAGGCCCTGCGCCTGTCGCCGCTCTACCAGTGGATCTACGAGACCGCCGGACGCGACAGCTTCGTCTCGGTCGAGCGCATCGAGAGCAAGCTCGGCTTCGTTCCCAAATACTCGAACCGCGAGGCGCTGACACGGAACTACGATTGGTACGTCGCGCATCGCGGCGAGATCGGACGGACATCCGGCGTCTCCCATCGAGTGCCTTGGAAGAAAGGCGCTCTGCAGCTCGCAAAGGCGTTCTTCTAGCATGCGGCCGTCGCATTCCCTGGAGCGTGAGACCGGCGCAAGCGCGCCTCGCGCGGCGGCCGCGGACGTTCCGCTCGTCGTCGATCTCGACGGAACGCTGATCTCTTCCGACCTGATGCTCGAATCCGTGTTCGTCCTAGCAAAGCATCAGCCGCTGCGCGCTCTCGAATTGCCGCTTTGGCTCGCTAGCGGCCGCGCGCAGTTCAAGCACCGCCTGGCCATGACGGCGAGGCCCGACGCCCGCACCCTCCCCTACAATCGAGAGCTCGTGGATTACCTACGGGAGCAAAAGCGCGCCGGACGCCCGCTGATTCTGGCGACCGCGGCCGACGAGGCCGTTGCCCGCGACGTCGCGAGGGAGGTCGGCCTGTTTGACGCCGTCTACGCGAGCGACGGCGCGGAGAACCTCGCGGGCGAGCGGAAGCGCGAGCGCCTCGTATCGGAATTCGGCGTCGGCGGCTTCGATTATGCGGGCGACGGCCGCGGGGATCGCACGATTTGGCAGGCCGCGCGCAAGGTGATCCTCGTGGGCTCGGGCGAAAGCCCGGGCAACGGTGAGATGGGCGGCGCCAAGATCGAGCGCACTTTCGGGACCGGCCGCGGGCACATCGGCGCCCATGCCGAGGCCCTCCGGATCGATCATTGGCTCAAGAACGCATTGGTTTTCCTGCCGCTGATCGCCGCGCACCGCCTCTACGAGATCGCGCCGCTCCTCCACGGCATTGCCGCCTTCCTTGCATTCTGCCTCTGCGCATCCAGCATCTATCTGCTGAACGATCTGATAGATCTCCCCAAGGACCGGCTTCACCCGCACAAGAAGCACCGCGCGCTGGCGTCCGGCCGCGTCTCGATCCGGTGGGCGGTCGCTACCATGCCGCTGCTCCTGCTTGGAGCCGTCGCGGTGGGTCTCACGCAGTCGACGGCGGTGCTGGGCGCTCTCGGCCTCTATTATCTTCTCATGGTCGCCTACTGCCTGCGCCTCAGGGACGTGATCGTGCTCGATGTCGCGGCCTTGGCGGCGGGCTACGCCCTTCGGGTGATCGCCGGCGCCCTTGCCTGCGGCTTGGCGGTGGAATATTGGCTCGTGCTTTCCTGCGCGCTGTTCTTCCTCGGCCTCGCCTTGCTCAAGCGCTACGCCGAGCTCGTCGCCACTCACTCGACCGAGGGAGCCACGGTTCGGGTTCGCGGCTACCTCGGCAGGGATGGGGGTGCGGTCGCGGTTTTCGGTTGCCTCAGCGGCTATCTCGCCGTCGCGGTCTATGCGCTTCACCTTGGCGCCGAGGAGCCGCCCGCCGATCGTCACGCGCTCGTGTGGCTGGTCGTTCCTCTGCTGCTCTATTGGATCACGCACATATGGCTGCTCGCGCGCGGGGGCAAGATCCGCAACGATCCCGTGACGTCGGCGCTGACGGACCGCCGGAGCCAGATCGTGGGAATCCTGGCAGTCGCGGCAATCCTGGCCTCGGCATGAGCGCGCGCGACGGTCGCAACGGATTCCGGCTGAGGACTTGGCGCATGGCGAGCGCAAGCTTGCTCCTCGCCGCATTGGCACTCCCGCTCACGATGCCGCCGGCACTGGTCAAGGCCGATCCCGTCACGGCGGAAGTGCTCGCGCGCCAGGCCGCCGAGTACAAGGCGGACGTCCCCAAGACCGTCCTCGAGCTCCAGCAGTTTCGGGAGAGCGCGTCCGCCCCTGCGGAAGACGGCCACGGACGCAGGGGATCGGCGACGCTCGTCAACCTCAATCCGCGCATCAATGCGTGGTTTCTGCTGACGCTCGATTGGGGAGCGCAGGGCGGAAGCGCGGCCTATCACCTCGAGAACGCAAACCCCCGAACCCAGACGATCGGCCTCGCCGAGCCGAATTCGCACGGCGTCCGGATCTTTGCGGCGGGCGGCGCTACCGTCTGCGATCTCTGGTCCGGTACGCCCGCGGCTCTGGAGGCGGCGCGACGCTCGGACCTGCCCTACGCGCCCCTCTGCGACGGCCGCCTCTATCTCCGCAACAAGGTGAGCGGCAGCCAGACCAGTCTGGAGCGGACGACGGATTTCCTGCGCGATCACGTCTGGGGCGGCGAGAGCTTCATCGGCTTCGTGAAGCGTGAGCTCTACGCGGACAGGTTCTTGAGCACGGGAACGCCTGGCTCGGCGCCCGCGGCGACCGCCGCGAGCGAGACCGCGCATCCGGACTGGCCGCGCCCGGGCTCGGTCGCGATCGCGCCCGGCGAGCGCACGGTGGTTCCGCCGGATCTCGGCCTCGATCTCGGGCCGCAGCCGGGCGGGCTCGTGCCGGGACGCTGGTACCCCGTCAATGGCCTCGCTGGAATCTACGTGAGCGTGCTGCAGCCGAAGTCCATCGACCCTCAGATCCTCGCGAGCTACCGGAACGCCGCCAACGCGCTCGACGAGGTGGAATCGGGCGCGCTCGATTATCTCGTCGCCTTCGATCTCAGCCAGTTCGAGCTCGGCTTCGCGCTCGGCACCGACCATCCGCGCGTGGGCTGGTCGGAGCGCGCGATCGACAGCGTAAGGGTCGACCGCCTGCCCGGCCCCGACGGCATCAACACCATCGCCCCCCTGGTGGCGAATGGAATGGTGAGCCCCGCGCTCGCGCCGGCGACCGTCGCCACCTTCACCGGCGGCTTCAAGCGGCAGCACGGCGCCTTTCACTACGGGCCCTTCGCCGAGCGGAACCGCGGGAGTCACTACGGCTTCATCGAGCAGGGCGCAGTCCTGAGCAAGCTCGTGCCGGGCCTGGCGACGCTCTATGTGCTCGACGACGGCACGGTCGACATGAAAAGCTGGACCGTCGAGGACGACGCATTGCTGCCGCGCGTGAGGTACGCGCGCCAGAACGGCGTGCCGCTCGTCGAGCTCGACCCGGCGACGGGGGTCCCGGCGCCGGGCGCTCTCGTGGCAAGATGGGGGCCCGGCAACTGGTCCGGCACCGCCGACGAGAAGCTGCGCTCGCTGCGTGCCGGCGCGTGCCTGCAGCAGGCGGAATCGAGGCGATTTCTCATCTACGGCTATTTCTCATCGGCGACGCCCTCGGCGATGGCGCGGGTGTTCCAGGCCTATGGCTGC
Source organism: Allostellaceae bacterium (assembly GCA_035541215.1). Taxonomy (GTDB): domain Bacteria; phylum Pseudomonadota; class Alphaproteobacteria; order ATCC43930; family CGMCC-115725; genus DASZHJ01. The sequence goes on from DATKNV010000181.1 coordinate 12,251, forward strand.
CGCTATGCGATGCATCTCGACATGAACGCGCTCGAGCACACCTACCTTGCGCTCTACCTTCGCGCCGGCGGCAAGATCGCGATCCAGCACCTGGTGCAGGGCATGGCGCAGGTCGACAAGAAATCGGGGTCCGCAGTCCTGCCGAGATTCCTCGGATACCCCGACGACCGCGATTTCTTCTATCTCACACGGCGGGAGCAGTCTCGATGACCAAATCTGTCGCCTTCGCCGCCGCTCTGTCGCTGCTCCTCGCGATCGGCGTTGCCGTCGCGGCGGGCGAGACCGCGCTGCAGTCGCAGAACGAGCGGCTCTTTCGCCAGATCCAGACGGTGCGCGGCGTGACCGACCGGCAGATGAGCGAGATACGCGCGATCTTCGCGCGCTCCGGATACATCGGGCAGGGCAACCCCGCGATCGCCCAGCACCCGGAGACGCCGGAGCAATGTCTCGCGAAGCTCGACCGGCAGCACATCCGATACGAGAATCCCGAATTCGAGCGCATCTGCGGCGCCAAATACATGGCGCCGCTCTACGACCCGAGGACGCAGCGGCCCGACCAGGCCAAGGCCTGCATCGACCAGTTCGAGTATCCGGACATCCCCTGCGCCTATCCCGTGGTCTGGGTGCGCGCCGTCGAGGCCGCGGAGATCTGCGAGGCCGAGGGCAAGCGCATCTGCGACGCGCACGAATGGGAGGGCGCCTGCGCCGGCCGCCTCGAGCCGCCGGACTATCGCTTCGACCTCGCCCTAGGCGTGAGCCCCGAGGCCGCGATCAACCGCATGCGCGCCGCACATAACCGGGCTCACGAAGGCGACAAATCCTGGAGCTACGGCCCGAGCTACGAGCGCGGGGTCTGCGCCGCCGCGAGCGTCAAATCGCCGGGCTGCAACGGCGGCGGCTGGAACCAGTGCGGCTCGAACACCTATCCCGCCGGAGATTTTCCGGCCTGCCACAGTGGGCTCGGCGTCTACGACCTCAACGGCAACGCCGCCGAGCACATGAATCTGCCGCTCAACCCGCGGCAGATGTCGAGCCTCGGCAGCAAGGAGCTCGGCTACACCGAGATGAAAGGCAGCTGGTTCATCTTCGATACCTATCGCGCGCACGAGGATTGGTGCCGCTGGCGCGCGCCTTACTGGCACGGCTCGCGCGTCATGGACCCGCACAGCCACGCCAACTATCACCTGGGGTTCCGCTGCTGCAAATCGCTGTAGCGGCTAGTGCGCGGCGGCGATCGCGCGCGGCTCGGCGGAAGCGGACATCCGATCGGCGGAGGGCGCGAGCACAGCGGTGAGCTCCGCCAGCTGCGGGATCGGTCCTTCCCCGCTGATCACGCCCGCGAGCTCGGGATCGGCGAGCACGTCCGGCATCGGCCTCGGCGCGCCGTCGACGTAGACGACGGCGCCGACGAGACGCACGCCGTGGCTGTAGTCGGCGTAGCGCGCGCCATGCACCGTGCTGAGCGGCTGGATCGGATCGTGGACGCCGCGATGCCAGCCATAGATCGCGACGCGGTCGGGGAAGCGCCGCAGCCGGTTGGTGATGACGAGATCCTTCTTGTGTCCCGCGGTGAGCAGCCCCAGCGCTGCGCCCAGGAGGGTCCGTTGCTCCTCGATGAGCTCGCTGTGGTGCTCGTAGTAGGCTGTCGTCCGCATCCGCTCTCCGGCCGGCAGCGGTTGCGGCGCCAGATGCACGGCCGACTGCTCGTAGATCGCGTCGACGATCTTCGCCGTCGGCAGCGTAAGCCCGTAGTGCGCCGCGACCTTGAGCGCCGTTGCGAGCCGCATGGGGACGTAGAGGAAATCGCGATCGGAGCCGATCGCGAGATAGTCCGGCAGGACGCAGACCGTCACTTGCAGGCTCTGCCCATCCGGCGTCTTGCCGGAGAGCGCGACCGGGACGAGCCGTCCCAGGAAGCCAGGCATGTTTCCGGCGAGCAATTCCGTCTCGATCGCCTGCTCGCGATCGTCCTCGCTCAGCGCCGCGACGCGCCGCGCAAACTCACTGCCGCTGGGCGCGAGCGGCGGCCGCGCGGAGATCCGCTGCGGCAGCGCACGGTCGCACGCGTTCGTCGCCGCTCCGGCCGATGCAGCGGCCGGAAGCGCAAATGCCGCGCAGATGAGAAGCACGAGCGTCTGCGGGACCCACCGCCTCATGCGCGACATACCGATCCGACCCTCTTCCCCAATGAAAGCGCGCGCAATGCGCGGTCCTGCTCACCGCGCCCGAGCTCCCGGACCATAGCCGATGCACGGGCAGAACGTCCGATCCGAATACGCAAATGAGCAAGCCCCGGCCGCGCGGCTTTGTTGAGGAGACACCGCCATGGTTGACAAAGTGTTAACGCGAGCGGACGCATGCATTGGCCGCTGACGGCGCTCGAAAAGCCCGCGAAAACGGCCTTTTCTCAACGTGTTCGCCGCCACCGGTTGAGATGCGCGAATGCAGCATTCGGCGGCGAGGGAGGCCTCAGTCTCTGCGAGAATTATCCCGTTTTCCCAGAGGCTTAAGGGACATGCGC
>DATKNV010000182.1:0-12755 GCA_035541215.1 Allostellaceae bacterium
CCTTCAGAATGCGCTTGATGACGTCGGGCTCGGCCGGGTCGTAGGCCGACGCAGCGCCATTCTGCAGTGCGGTCTCGCGCGCGGCGGCGGAGAGATCGGCCACCGCGATCGGCTGCTTGAACATGGCCTGCGCGAACGACAGACCCATCATGCCGACGCCGCCGAGCCCGATCAGCAGCAGGTTGCGCTGGCGCGGCCGGTCGACGAGCCGCTTGAGTGCGCCATAGGCTGTGACGCCCGAGCACATCAGGGTCGCGGCCTGGTTGACCGGGAGCGGATCATATTCGAGCAGATATTTCGCGTCCGGCACCAGCACGTGGGTGGCGAAGCCGCCATCGATCGAGACGCCGAGGAAGCGCTGTTTAGCGCACAGATTCTCGTCGCCATTGACGCAGTCGCGGCACTGGCCGCAGCCGATCCATGGAAATACCGCGCGCTTGGCGCCGATCAGCTCCTTCGGGACGTCGGGCCCGACCTCGTCGACGACACCGGCGATTTCATGCCCGAGTGTGAAGGGCAGGGTCATGCCGCGCGTGGTGTCCAGGCGCTTGCCGCCGCCAAGATCGGCGTAACCGTCCTGGATGTGCAGGTCGGAATGGCACAGGCCGCAGCGCTCGATGCGCACGAGAACCTCGCGTCCTTGCGGCTTGGGCGTTTCGACGATGGTTTCGCAGAGCGGCGCGTCGAATTTGACGAGCGACTGGCGGCGCATCAACGCCATGATGGATCTCCCTGAACGCTTGTTGATTAGGGTTTGGTTTCGGCGCGACTATTGGTCAATTCACGAGCCATGGCAACAAAGCCCGACACGGGGATCGTTTCGGCGCGGCGGGTGGGATCGACTCCGGCCGCGGCCGCGAGCCGCGCCGGATCGGCCGGCAGCGACTTCAGGCTCTGCCGCAGCATCTTGCGGCGCTGGCCGAAGGCGGCGGCGGTGACGCGCTCGAGGTCCTCGCGCCGGCAGGGCGCGAGCGGCTCCGGCCGCGCCTCGATCCGCACCAGCGTCGAGGTGACCTTGGGCGCGGGGACGAAGGCTCGCGCGGGCACGTCGAAGAGACGCCGCACCTCCGCGAGCCACTGCACCAGCACGCTGAGGCGGCCGTAATCCCTCGAGCGCGGCGCCGCCGTGAGGCGCGCCGCGACCTCCTTCTGGAACATGAGGGTGAGGCTCTCATAGTCCCCGATCCTTGGGAGCCAGCGCAGCAGCAGGGCGGTCGCGATGTTGTAGGGGAGGTTGGCGGCGATCTTGCGGGGCGCAGGCACGAGGCGCGCGGGGTCGACCTCGAGCGCGTCGGCGGAGACCACGGCGAGGCGCCCCGGATATGCCGCGACGAGCTCCTGAAGCGCCGCGACGCAGCGCTCGTCGCGCTCGATCGCCGTCACCGTCGCCGCACCTTGCTCCAGCAGCGCCCTCGTGAGGCCGCCGGGACCCGGGCCGATCTCGACGACGTTCACGCCCTCGAGCGGTGCCGCCGCGCGCGCGATCCGCGCAATGAGATTGAGGTCGAGGAGGAAGTTCTGCCCTAGGGATTTGCGGGCGGCAAGGCCGTGGCGGCGGATCACCTCGCGGAGCGGCGGAAGCTCCGGCATCTCCCGCGCGCGTCAGGCGACCGAGCGCCGCGCGCCGCGCCGCTCCGCCATCTCCGCGGCCATCTGCAGCGCCGCGACGAGGCTCGTCTCGCTCGCGATCCCCTTGCCCGCGATGTCGCAGGCGGTGCCGTGATCGGGCGAGGTGCGGATGAAGGGGAGACCCAACGTGACGTTGACCCCGCGCTCGAAATCGACGGTCTTGATCGGGATGAGCGCTTGGTCGTGATACATGCAGAGCGCGGCGTCGTAGCGCGCGCGGGCTGCGGCGTGGAACAGGGAATCCGAGGGGAAGGGACCCTCGACGGCGAAGCCCTCGGCCCGGAGCGCCTCGACCGCGGGCCGCACGATCTCCAGGTCCTCGCGGCCGATCGCACCGTTCTCGCCGGCATGCGGATTGAGGCCGGCGACCACGAGGCGCGGCCGCAGAATCCCGAAATCGCTCGCGAGCGCGCGCGCGGTGATGCGCCCCGCCCGGAGGATCCGCTCGGTGCTGAGGCTGCGGATCGCCTCCGCGAGCGCCACGTGCACGGTCACGGGAACGGTCCGCAGGCCCGGAAGGGCGAACATCATGATGGCCTTGTAGTCGCCCCCGGCGAGTTCCTCCAGGAACTCCGTGTGGCCGGGGTGGCGAAACCCCGCCGTGTAGAGCGTCTCCTTCTGGATCGGATTGGTGACGACCGCCGAGGCGCGTCCGCCGCGCACGAGCTCGACCGCGCTCACGATGGCGCCGATCACCGCGCGCGCGTTGGCGGGGTCGGGCCGTCCCATGAGCACGGGATGGGCGAGGCGCCGCGGCAGCACGCCGAGCGCCTCACCGAAGCAAAGCGCGGCCTCCTCGGGTCCCGCGACCGCGCGCAGCGGCACTTTCCAGCCGAGCATCGCGGCGAGCCTGCCGAGGCGCTCGGGGTCGTCGATGACGAAGAACGGCGGCACGCCCTCGGCGCGGCGGAGCCACGCCTTGAGGGCGATCTCCCCGCCAATTCCCGCCGGCTCCCCCATGGTGAGGGCGATCGGCTGGGTCATACGCGAAGGTCCACGTTGGCGGTGCGGCGGAGATCGCTGAGATAGCGCCGCGCGAGCGTGTCGAGCCGCTGGCGCAGGATGCTGTCGCGGAGCTGCTCGCGGGTCGGGATGGGCGAGGGCGCATCGTTGCGCTCGCACACCATGAGGACGCCGATGCCGTCGGCCAGGATCAGCGGCTTGCTCGCCTCCGCGACCTTGAGGGGTGCCACTACGTTCTGAATCTCCCGAGGGAGCGTGCCCACCTTGATGTTGCGCAGCTCGCCGGAGTATTGCGGCGCGATCTCCTGTCCGAGCTTCAGGAGCTCGCCGCAGCTCTTCACGGTCTCGCTGGCCTTCTGTGCCTGGGCCAGGGCCCGCTGCTTCTCGGCCTCGGAGGCGTTGCGCGGCAGCGGCAGCGCGAGGCGCGCCAGAGTGACGACGGCGTCGGCGGGGGTACTCGAGCCGAGCGTGCGCCGGTCGGCGAGATAGAGGATATAGAAGCCGCCGGAGCCGCGAATGGGCGGCGAGAGCTGGCCCGGCTGCATCGTCTCGATCGCCTTGCCGACCTCACCGGCAAACTCGCCGGCGGAGATCCAGCCGAGATCGCCGCCCACGGCGGCGGTCGGCGACTGCGAGAACTGCTGCGCGACCGCGTTGAAGCTCGCCCCTGCGCGGATCTGCTCGATGAGGCGGTCGGCCAGCGCCTTCACCTCCGCCTCCTGCTCCGGCTTGTCGACGGCGAGGAAGATCTCGCCGACGCGGCTCTGCGGCTTGCCGATCTGCTCCTTGACGCGCGCGAGGGTCTCGTTGATCTCTTCCTCCGAGACCGTCACGTTCTGGGCGAGACGGCCGTCGACGAGCCGGTTCCAGGCGATGCTCGCGGAGATCTGGGCGACGAGGGTCGAGCGCGGTATGCCCTGGGCGTCCAGGATCTTCTCGAGGCCGCCCTTGGGCAGGCGGTTCTGCTGCTCGAGCCGCTCGATCGCCTGCGCCACGTCTTTCTCGCTCACGGCAACGTTGTAGCGCTTGGCCTCCTGCATCTCGAGTTTCTCGTCGACGAGCGAGCGCAGCACCTGCGGCACCACACGCTGGCGCACCTGAGCATTGTCCGGCAATTGCGAGGACAGCAGGATGAGGCGCGTGCGCGCCTCGAGATCCGCCGTCGAGATCACGTCGTCGTTGACGACGGCGGCAATGCTGGCGTTCTGCGCCCAAGCCGCAGCGCTTCCCAGCACTAGAAACAGCAACGCGACAACGATACGAGTCATGGGCCGATTAACCTTGGATGGCGGGTCGGGTCCGAGGCCCGGTTTCGTCCGCGGGCGCATTTTGGTTTGGCGGCTGTGCCGGCGCAATGCCCGCATCTCCTGCCGCCTTTTTTTAATCATAGCATTTCCGGGGGCGCAATGTCGCGCCTGCCGCGCCGGGGGCCTCAGAGCGGGGGGACCGCGCCGGTGCTGCCGGTGGAGTAGGGGCGCAGATTGACCTGGCCGAGATTCTTAAAGGTGATCGTGAAGAGCAGCGAGGTGCCGGGCTTGATGTCGCGGTCGGAGGTGCCGCTGTGGTTCAGCGTCACCGTGAATGCCAGGCATTCGTCGTGATAGCTGGCGGCAATGCCCGCGTTGAGCGTCTCCGAGCTCGACCCGAGGCTTTGGGTTCCGTAGAGCCCCACGGTCCAATAGCGCGTGAGATCCGCGATCACGGTTCCCGTGAGCTGCCGGCGGGCCTCGTTCTGGGGCACGAGCGGATCGTGGGTCAGGTTGACGAAGCTGAGATTGACGCGAAAGCTCGAGGGGCCCGCGAGAATGCCGGCCTCCTGGCGCTGCGCCGTCAAGTCATTGCTCTCGAGGCTGAAGCGATAGAAGAAGTCGAGGTAGGGTGCCGGCGAGACCATGACGCGCCCGACCACGTTCGAGAATCGCCCGGGGATGCCCGAGCCCGAGGGATAGGGTCCGTGCTCCTGAAAACGGTAGCTCTGGCCGATGAGGAAGCGCGTGCCGCCGCCGTTGTCGCCATAGAAGCCGCCGCTCAATCCGTAATCGATGCGCTGGCCGGGATCGACCTGGTCGTAGCCGGGGAAGCGGTTGGGCACGAAGAGGCTCGCGTCGCTGAATTCGAAATCGATGCTGTCCTCGTTCGGGATCTTGAGGGGATTGCCGCCGTTGGGGGCGACGATCAGCGCCGCTATCGGCTCGATGATCTGGCTGTAGCCGTTGCCGTGGCGCACCCATGGGTAGCGCCATTCGAGCTCGGCATTGGGGTAGAAGCGGCCGCTGAGGCCGGTGACCGGCGTCAGTGCGGCTGTGGGCGTGCCGACGTTGTCGGTGTCGTAGGCGTCGGCGCGCAAATTGCCGGTGAAGGTGAAGCGGTCGCCGATGAGGCCGTCGAACGGCACGCTCCAGCCCGCCCCGGTCGAGACGCGGCGAATCGCCGTGCCGTTCGAGCGGAAGAGGTTCAGCACGTTGGCGGTGGCGTTCCAGCGTCCGCCCCAATCGTCCGGCTGGCTCACCCAGTCATAGGTGGCGACCGGCAGCACCACCGGCTGCGTGGTGTCGCCCGTGCCCGCGCGCAGGCTCTGGAAGAGATAGCTGTTGAAGACGGCATAGCTGCGGTCCCCGAAGCCTTCCGCGGTGGCGCTGCTCACCATGAAGGCGCTGCTTCCGGTGACGAGGCTGGTGCCTTGGGTATTGAAGCCGACAGGGCTTCCGAAATGAAAGCGGCGGAGGTAGGTCTGGTCGGAGGAGCGGTTGACGTCGAACATGGTCCGCCAGGTGTCGTCGACATCGAACTCGCCTTGCCCGGAGAAATTGCCGCGGAAGGCGTCGATCGGGGACAGGGACTCTCCATTGGGCCCGGTCGGACGGTTGGTGTAGGCGCCGCTGCCGCGCAGCTCCATGTGGCCGTCGGAGAAGCGCTGCCGGTACTCGCCCGCGACCGCGCCGCCCGCCCGCGTCGTGACGATGGGCTCCAGGGTCATGTCGCTGGAGGGGTCGATCACCCAGTAATAGGGGACGCCGAGATGCGCGCCGATGGTGCTCGAGGAGCCCATGATCGGCGCGAGAAAGCCGCTCTGGCGGTGCACGGAAGGATCCGGGCTCGAGAGGTAGGGCGACCAGAAGACGGGAACGCCGTCGACCTCGAGCATGGCGTCGTAGTACTCGACGAGCTTCGCTTGCTTGTCGTGCACGATGCGCTCGGCCTTGAGCTGCCAGAGCGGCGGCGCCGTCGGGTCTTCGGCGCAGAGATCGCAGGGCGAATAGACGGCGCGGCGGATCTCGAGGCGGTTGCCGCTGGTCCGGCGCGCGACGTTGCCGGCAAAGCGCGAGCCGTCGGAGAGGAGGCCGCGGGCATTCCGGATGAAGCCCTCGCGCATCTGGTCGTGCAGCTCGATGAAGTCGCCGAACACGACCTCGCCGGTCGGCTGCAGCAAGCTCACGTTCCCCGAGGCCGTGACCGTGTCCGTCCGCTGGTTGTAGGTCACGGTGTCCGCGAGGAGAATCTGGTCCTGCTGCGAGATCTCGACGTGGCCCTTCGCCACCACGAGGCCCAGCTCCTGGTCGTATTGCACCTCGTCGGCGAGGAAGAGCACGGGCTTGTCGCTGGGCTGGAGTTGCTGGCGCGTGATCTGCGCTCGGCCCGAGTCGGTGCCGAGCCCGATTGCCGCCAGGACGGCGAGGGCGACAGCGGGCCGGCGCATCGCCGCCTCAGCCGTCCTCGAGATGGAGGAGGAAGCTCGCTCCTACGAGCCAGCTCACCCCCGCGGGCGTCCAGGCGGCGAGGCTCACGGGAATGGTCGAGGAGTTGCCGAGCGCGATCACGAGGTAATTGAGGAAGAAGAGCGCGAAGCCCGTGGTGACGCCGGCGGCGAGCATCAGCATCGTGCCGCCGCGGCGGTGCATACGCAGGCTGAAGGTCGCAGCGATCAGGACCATCGCCGCCAGCAGGAACGGCCGCGCCAGCAGGGCGTTGTAGTAGAGGCGGTGGCGCTGGGTCGCGAATCCCGATTGCTCCAGGAGGTTGATGAACCCCGGCAACTCCCAGAACGACATGGTCTCGGGCGAGGCGAAGCTCTCCTCGATCTTGTCGGGCGTCATGTTCGTCTCGACCGTGGTCTCCGCGAAGGCCTCCTGCGCCTTGTCGGGCTGCCAGAGCGTGCCCTTGCTGATCCGCCAGAGCCCGCCCTCGAGGCGCGCCTCCTCGGCATCGATGCGGCCGACGAGCCGGTACTGCTTGTCCAGAAGCAGCAGCATCACGTCCTTGAGATTGACGCCGCCGGGAGCGAGCGCGTTGCCGTGAATCACCGACGGCATGCCCTTGCCGTCGCTCTGCAGCAGCCAAAGGCCCGAGCGGCCGAAGGCGAGGCTCTCGGCGCTGCTGCGGAGGATGCGGTTCTCGAGCTTCTCGTAGCTCGCCTGCAGGACCGAGGCGACGGGATTGAAGACCGTCACGGCGAGGATGCCGATGAGCGCCGCGCAGGCGACGGCAGGCGCGAGGAACTGCCAGACCGAGACCCCGGCCGAGCGCGCCACCACGAGCTCGTTGCTGCGGGTCATCCGCCAGAACGCGAACATGGCCCCGAACAGCACCGCGAAGGGCAGGATCTGCTGCGCCATGTATGGCTGCTTGAGCGCCGCCATCTCCAGCAGGACCAGGAACCCCGCTCCCGCCCGGTTGCCCGCGCGGCGGATCAGCTCGAGATAGTCGAGTAGCAGCACGATCAGCATCATCGAGGCGAAGACGCCGAAGCACCAGATCAGGAACTGGCGCGCGATATAGAGCGCGAGGATCTTCCAGGACGGCATCGCGCGCCTCAGCCGGCCGCCGCGGGCGCGTGGCGGTGGAGCCACGGCCAGCCGCCGTCGCGCATCAGCAGCCAGAACCCTCCGGCGATCGGAAGGAAGGTGCCGAGATAGAGGAGCGGCAGCGCCGCCGCCGACCGCGCCGCGAGGTTCCTGCCGCCGAGATCGAAGATCTCGAAGGCCATGGCGATGCCGATCGCCGCGAGGATGCGGCGTCCCTGGCCGCGCCGGTTGAAGTCGCCCGGCAGCAGGCAGGCGAGCGGAATGAGCGCGAAGACGAGCGCGCCGAAGGGCGCGAGCACGCGCTGGTGCAGCTCGTTCGCGAGCGCGGCGTCGCGCTCGGGCGAGCCGCTCGGGAGCAGAAGCTCGTTGAGGTAGAGCTCCTCCGGCTCGCGCAGCCGCGCGCCCGGCGCGTCGACGGCGCTGTTGATGTCGAGGGTGTAGCTGTCGAAGGTCGCGACCGAGAGCTTGCCGTTGTCGGAGCGGTATTCCTGGCGCGTGCCGTTCACCATCAGCACCCGGGGACCCGAGGGCGTGTTCACGAGCGCGCCACGCTCGGCGAAGATCGTGACGGGCTTCTTGGGATCGCGCGAATCCTGGATCAGCAGACCGCCGAGCTCGCCGCGGCGGTCGCGCGTGCGCACGTAGACGGTGAGCCGGTCGGAAAGCGTGTTGAAGACGCCCTCCTGGATCAGCGCCGAGGCGTAGCGGTTCCGCACGTCGAATTGCAGGTCCTTGAACTCGCGATTGGCGAAAGGCAGCAGATAGGCCGCGAGGACGAGCAGCAGCAGCGCCCCCATCCCCGCGAGGAGGAGCGCGGGGCGCGCGAGCGAGATCTGGCTCAGCCCCGCCGTCCGCATCACGATGAGCTCGCTCTCGGAGATCAGCCGGTTGTAGCTGAAGAGCACCGCCAGGAAGATCGCGATCGGCAGCACCACCTGCACGAATCGCGGGAAGATCAGCACGGCGAGGTGCAGGACGATCCCCAGCGAGAGGCCGCGGTTCACGATGAGGTCGATGAGGCGCAGCGATTGGACGAGCCACACCGCCGCGCTGAACACCAAGGTGAAGGCGAGGGTCAGGATCAGCGTCTGCTTCAGCACGTAGCGGGTCAGGCTCGACATGGCCGGGATTATAGGTGTGGTGCTCCGGCGGAGCCTAGGGCAGAAAGTATGGCACGAGAGGCCCGCCATCCCCACCGCCGGAGGCCCGCTCCCGCGCATGCGCGTCCGGTCAGATCCCGAATCCGCCGATGATCCGACCGCGCTTGCCGGCGGCCGGTTCTGGACGGCTTTCGCAGCGCTCCTCGCGATCGCCGCGCTGCCCGTATTGCGGGCGGAGCTCCCGCCGCTCTTCGACTATCCCAATCATCTCGCGCGCATGTATCTGCTCTTGCACCTGGGGGATTCCGCGCCGTTGCAGCGGTTCTACGAGCTCCGCTGGGAGCCGGTGCCGAATCTCGCCATGGACGCGATGGTACCGCTCCTTGCGCGCGCCATGCCGATCGCCTGGGCCGGAAAGGCGTTCGTGATCGCGACATTTGCCCTCCTCGCGGGAGGAGCGGCGCTCCTCCATCGCGCCGCGAGCGGAGGCTGGTCGCTCTGGCCGCTCGCCGCCTTTTTATTCCTTTTCACTCGAACCTTCCTCTGGGGTTTCCTCAACTATCTCTTCGGCCTCGGGCTTGCGCTCGTGGCGTTCGCGGCCTGGCTGGCGCTCGCCCGGCGTCCGCTCGTGGCACGCCTTGCGCTCTCCGCGGGCTTCGCGCTCGCGACTTATTTTTGTCACCTCATGGCCTGCGCGATCTATGGCGTGCTGGTGCTGGGCTCGGAGCTGGAGCGCGCTTGGCGCGAGCGGGCTTCAGGGCCGGGGCCGGCGCTGCGCCGGCTCGTCCTCGTGGGCCTGCCTTTCCTGCCGGTCCTGGCGCTCTTCCTCCTTGCGCCCGCCGCGGGGGGCGAGGTCCGGTTCGGGCGTCTTGATCGGAAGCTCGATCTGCTCTTCGGCGTCTTCGACAACTACGACCGCGTGTTCGACGTGGCGTGCTTCGCGCTGCTGGCCCTCCTCGCGATCCTCGCCTATGGTCGGCGGCTCCTTCAGATCGTGCCGGGTCTGCGAGGGGCGCTGCTGCTGCTGGCCGCGGCCTATCTTCTGGCGCCCGCGCAGATCATGACGGCGTCGGCGGTGGATCACCGGCTGCCGCCGGCCCTCGCGCTAGTCCTCGCGGCGGCAACGGTCGCGCCGCGGCTCGGCCCGCGCGCGGGGCGGGCGATCGCGCTCGGCCTTCTCGCCGTCTTCGTCCTGCGCATCGGCGTCATAGGGGTCGTCTGGGAGCGGGCCGGCGGCGTCTACGAGACGCTTCTGGCGGCGCTCGACAAAGTTCCCGAGGGCAGCCGGCTCGCCGTGGCCTATCCCGCCGACGCCGTCAACTTCGAGCGCGTTCCCAAGACGCATCTGCCGGTTCTGGCGGTCGCGCGCCGCCAGGCCTTCGTGCCGACGATCTTCGCCTATCGGGGCCAGCAGCCCCTGCGCTTCACCGCGACGGGCGAGCGCCTCGCGGCGGCGGCGCCGCCCGACCGGCTCTGGGCCGCGCTGACCGCGGGAGCGGCTCCGGCGGAGCTCCTCGAGTTCGACGCCGTCGTGGTTCTCGCGCGCCGTCCGCTGGAGCTGCCGCCCAACCCGGCGCTCCTTCCTTTGGCGCTCGAGCCGGACTTTGCGGTCTACGCCATCCGCCGCTGACGCGGTCTCAGCGCGCCGCGGCTTGACGGCATCGGCATAGCTCGCTAGACGGGCGGCGCGCACCTTCCCGCCGCGGCTAGCGGTAACACCAGGGGTCGGCCCTTGCTCCGCTTGCTTCTCCCGGCTTCGGCGGATTTCCTCGCCCTCGGCGCCGTCTGGGTGTCGGGCTTCGTGCTGCTGCTCTGGGGCCGTCTGCTGACCTTCGGGCGCGGCCTGCCGGAAATCCAGATCGTCGCGGGCTGGGGCGGGCTCGCGATCGTCCTCACGCTCTGGGGTGCGCTGCTGCCTTGGCCGATGTGGTGGCCGATGGCGGGAATCGGGGGGCTCGCGCTCTCAACGCTCCTCGTGCCGCGTCTCACCCTTGGGCGCGAAGAATGGCTGGCGCTCGGGCGCCTCACGGCGCTGGCGCTGCCGCTCTGGGCGATGCTGCTGACGGCGCAGCCCTCGCAGCCCGACACCTTCATCAATCTGCTGCCGAACGCGGCCTATCTCTACGATCACGCCATGTTTCCGGCGGACACGCGTCCGCCCGCGCACTCCTATCTGCCTGGCGCGCCCTACAACCTGCAACTCTGGGCCTATCTCGCGGGCGCGGCGCTGCCGGAGTTTCCGGGCGCCGCCATGGCGCACATCAACGTGCTGCTCTATCTCCTGGCGGGGCTGCTGCTGGCGCGGGTCGTGCGGCCGCTCATGGGCGATCCCACCGATCCCGCGGAGCCGAGCGCGCCTGGCTGGGGCGCCATCGCGCTGGGCCTGCTGCTCGCGATACCGCTCAATCCCGGCTTCGTGCCGCGCATTCACTTCTCCGACTACACGGACGCCGCGATCGCCGTCCTCTTGGCGATGGCGGCGTGGCTCGCGGCGCTTGCGCTGCGCGCGCTCGCGGAGGGGCGGCGCGCGGGCGCAATGCTCTGGCCGCTCGCGCTGGTGCTGGCGGCGCTCGTCAACGTGAAGCAGGAAAGCGTGGCGATGGTCGCCGCCCTCGCGCCGGGTATCGCCGCGCTCTCACTCTGCGACCGCGGCGTCCGGTTCTGGCGCGGGATGCTCGCGTTTCTTCCGGCCTTTCTGCCGGCGGCGGCGCTCTATCTGCTATGGCGCTGGTTCGTGCTGACGCATTTCGCCGCGGGCGAGCTCAAGCTCCGGCCGCCGGAGCAGTGGCATTGGGATTTACTGCCGCAAATATTCGCGGGGATCGGCGGCGAGGTGCGGGAGAAGGGGCTCTTCTACGGCGTGCTCTTCCTCTCCTTCCTTCCGCTGGGAGCGGCTTTCGGCCAGCGCGGGCTCGATCTCACGGCCCGTCTCTCCGCCCTCCTGCTCGGCGCCTTCATCGCCTACAACGCGTTCCTGGTCTTCGTCTACGTCGCGCATTTCGAGGCCGATCAGAGCATCGCCGTGCATTCCTACTTCCGCTACAGCCAGCATCTCTCGCTCCTGATGATGCTGGTCTTGGCGGCGTGCGCCTCGGAGCGCTTCGAGCTGCGGCTCCGCGGCAGACGGGCCGTCCTTGGCGCTGTTGTCGTCGCGATCGTGTGGCTCGCGCTGCCGGTGGGATTCGCGCAGCGGCTGCGTTTCGATCTGGCGGAGCCGCAGCCGCTGCTGCGGGCGCTCGTCCGTGACGCCGCGGGCTTCATCGGTCCGGGCGAGAAGCTCGCGGCGGTGCTCCCCGGCGAGGGCGGCGCCGTCTCGCCGATGCTGGAGGGCCTGCTGCGCTTTGCCGCGCCGAGGCGGCCCGGGGTCGACCTCACCGTCCTCGATCGCCTCGAGGGCACGACCCTGGCGAGCCTCGCGCAGAAAGGCATCGCGAAGGTGCTGATATCCTGCACGGCCGAGGATATCGGCGACGTCCCCGCGGGGCGTGCGGTGCTCCTCGAGCGCGAGGGCGAGGACTGGCATGCCGTCGCCGTCTGGCGCTATCCGGAGCCCACCGGGGAGCGCTGGAAGGGCCTTCCCACGACAAAGCCCTTCTGCCGCTGACGCCGGGCCGAAATTTCCCTAGGGGATTCGCGGCGACTCCGGTATTGCTGCCGGAAGCGCATGAATTTGAACGAATCGACTTCTCCTCCGGCGCGATCGAAGTCCGAGCCTCGCGCCGCCCGCGCTCCGGGCGTTGCGGAGCTCGCGATCGTCATTCCGACGCTGAACGAGCGCGAGAACGTGGCGCCGCTTCTGGCGCGGCTCGCGGCGGTGCTCGCGGGGATCGCCTGGGAGGCGATCTTCGTCGACGACGATTCGACCGACGGCACGCGCGAGGCGGTGCGGGAGATCGCCCGGCGCGATCCGCGGGTGCGTGTCATCCACCGTATCGGCCGGCGCGGCCTCTCCTCCGCCTGCATCGAGGGCGCGCTCGCCAGTGCGGCCCCCTATCTCGCGGTGATCGACGCCGATCTCCAGCACGACGAGGCCCTGCTGCCGCGGATGTTCCACGCGCTCAAGAGCGAGCCGCTCGACATCGTCGTCGGCAGCCGGCACGTCGCGGGCGGCGGCTTCGGCGGGTTGAGCGAGCAGCGCCAGCGCGTCAGCAACGTCGCGACGCGGCTCAGCCGCTACATCCTCAAGGCCGAGCTCGCCGATCCCATGAGCGGCTTCTTCATGATCCGCCGCGACGCCTTCGAGCGCGCGGTGCGGGGGCTC
>DATKNV010000183.1:0-18523 GCA_035541215.1 Allostellaceae bacterium
GGACCTTCGATCTGCTGCTCACGGACATCGTGATGCCCGGCCTCGACGGCATCGCGCTCGCGCTCAAGGCGAGCAAGGATCACCCGGACTTGAAGATCCTCCTGATGACGGGCTACGCTGCGGAGAAGCAGCGCGCCCACAATCTCGACGCGCTCATCCATCGCGTGATCGAGAAGCCCTTTACCCTCGAGCAGATTTGCGCGGCGGTGAAGGAGGAGCTCGAGGGGTAGAGCGTGATCCGATCAAGCTGGATCGGATCGCGCTCTCGATTCATTGGATTTGTCGCATTGCCCACGGCGAACCGGCGTCCACTTCGCCTGGCAATGCTCTAGAACCGCCGCAGCAGCCGGTCGATGTAGTCGCGCTCGGTCTCCGGGCGCGCGGTCTCGCCCGCGCGGCGCCGGAGCTCCTCCAGAATCTCCTTCGCGCGCTCGAGGCCGAAGCTGTCGACGGGGTTGTTGCCCATGCGCAGGCGGCCGTCGGTGTAAGTGCCCTCGGCGCTGTCGCCGGACGGGCGGCCGAGAGGGTCGCGATCGGCGTTCGGCATCACGCCGTCGGGGAGGTCGCCGGTGCCGCCGGGCCCGCCGAAGGCGCTCGTCATCTGATCCAGGAGCTCCTTCGTCGCCTGCTGGAGCGCGTCGAGCGCCTCGGTCTCGGGCCCCACGGCCTCGCCGGGCGCGCCGCGGCGGAGCGCCTGCGCCGCATCGCCCATGGCCCGGTCGGCGCGCTCCAGCGATTGCGGCACGTCGCCCTGCTGGCCGAACTGGCGCATCAGATCGTTGAGCATGCCGCGGAGCGCCTCCTGCTCGGAGGCCTCGCCCTGGCCCTGACCCGGCTGCGGCTTCCCGCGCTGGCCCTGGCGCGACTGGCGGAAGGTGCGGTCGAGGAGCGACTGCTGCCGGCTCTGGAGCTGCTGCAGGCTCCGCATGGCCTCGTTGCCCTGTCCCGGCATCTGCCGCGGCTGCGCCATGCGGAGATTCTCCAGCATGTTCTGAAGCTGCGAGAGCAGATCGCGCGCGGCGTCCTTGGCGCCGTTGCGCGCGAGCTCGCGGGCGCGGTCGAGCATGCGCTGGAGGTCGCGGTCGCTCATGAGCCGAGAGGGATCGATCGGGGGCAAGTCTTTCCCGTCGGGATTCTGGCGCTGCATGTTCTCCGCGAGCGCCTTCAGGTAGCGGTCGATCGCCTCCTTGAGCTCCTTGGTCAGGCGCTCGATCTCGGCGTCGGGCGCGTTGCGCGCGATCGCCTGCTGCAGCGCCTGCATGAGGTCGCGGATATCGCGCTGGGCCATGGTGGTGTGCCCGTCCTCGAGCCGGACCGCGAGGTCCCAGAGGAGCTGCTGTACCGCGGGGATCGCCGTCTTGGGGTCATCCCTCTGGAGCCGCAGCGAGGACATGCGCAGGCCGAGATAGACGACCTTGTCCTCGTCGAAGAAGGCGGGGCGCAGCGAGAGGTCCGAGAGCGTCTCCGCCACCACGTCGCGATCTCCGGGATGGACGGTGAGCTCGCGGCGCTGCTCGATCAGCGCGCGCGCCATCGGATGGTGGAAGACCCGCTCCGGCAGCGTGAGCGTGATGGTCTCGCTCTTGCCGACCTGGTTGATGGCATCCGTCGCCTCGAGATGGATCTCGACCGGGAGACCCGCCCAGGGATGCGGCGTCAGGTCGTAGAAATTGGCGTTGCGCGCCTCCTTGAGATGGAGGCCTGGCAGCGGCAGCTCCAGCTCGATCGCCTCGTCGGGCGCGCCGCCGACGCGATGGATCACCGCCTTCGCGGTCTCGACGCCGTAGTCGTCGGTCGCCTTGAACTCGATGCGGAGCGCGTCGCGCGCGGTTTTCTTGGGCTCGCCCACGAAAGCGATCGCGGGCGGCTGATCCGGCACGATCCGGATGGGCCAGGAGCCGAGCGTGCGCCCGGCCTGCGTCACCGCGAGCTTGTCGCCGGCGGTGACGGTGGCGCTGCCCTTGAAGTTCGCGGCGTCGATCGCCGCGAAGTCGGTCGCCTTGCCGCCGACTTCGATCCGCGGCGGCTCGCTGCCGCCGTGCACCTGAGCCAGCACGGTGCTTCCCGTGGGAACCGGGATCGGGTCCTTGGCGGCGTCGCGCTGCAGGAAGAGCGGGGCCTCGCCGGTGTAGTCCGGCGGCGTGATCCAGATGTCGAGGCTGACGCTCGCAGCGGCCCCCGGCGAGAAGCTGAAGTCCGGCACGAGCGCGCGCAGCACGCGCTCGCCGCTGTCCCGTCCGGCGTCGAGCACGCCGATCACCAGCGCGATCGCGAGCGCCGCGCGCAGCGCATAGGGATCGCGGCGCAGGAAGCCCGCGAGCGGCAAGCCCACGCGCAAGCCGCGGAGGCGCTTCGACATGCGCGCGCGATGCGCCTCCCAGAGCGCCATCGCCACGGGATCGCCGGCGCCGCCTGCGAGGCGGTCGGTCACCGCCGCGAGCGGGCGATGCGCGAGTCCGCTCGCGGCCTCGAGCCGCCGCCGTCCTTCCGACTCGCCGGGGAGCCTGAGCGCGCGCACCGCGCGCCAGAGCGCCCACGCCAGCAGCATCGCGAGGATCGCGAGGGCCGCCGCGTGCAGCCAGCCCGGCACCAGCGCCGGCAGATCGAAGAGCGCTCCCACCAGGTAGAGCCCGATCACTCCCAAGGCGAGGGCAAATTCCGGCCAGCAGCGCTCCCAGAAAAGCGCGCCGCGCGCGAGCGCCACGCGCCGGGCGAGGTCCCTCCGCGAAAGCGGACGCGTCTCGGGCACAGGTGCGGTCTCAGCCATGTCGAACTCTCTGAATGCTCGGCGGCCGCCGAGCTAAGGGCCTGAAAGCCAAGGGGGAATTCTATCCTGGCCCAGCAGCTCCTGGTAGCTTGGCCGCGGCCGGATCACCGCGTACTCGTCGCCGTTGACGAGAACCTCCGGCGCCAACAAGCGAGTATTGTAGCTTGAACTCATGACCGCGCCATAGGCGCCTGCTGACAAGATCGCGAGGAGGTCGCCGACCGCAATCGGCGGTAGGGGGCGCGCGGTCGCGAAGGTATCCCCGGTTTCGCAGATGGGGCCCACGACGTCGGCGGCGGCGAGCACCGCACCGGGCGCGGCCGCGCGCACCGGCAAGATCTCGTGCCAAGCCTCGTAGAGCGACGGCCGGATCAGGTCGTTCATCGCGGCGTCCTGAACGATGAAGCGCCGCGTCACGCCGGCCTTCAGGTAGAGCACGCGCGAGACGAGGACGCCGGCATTGGCGACGATCGCGCGGCCGGGCTCGAAGGCGAGGCGGAACCCCAGATTGTGCGTGATGCGCCGCGCCAGCGCCGCATAGTCCTCGACCGGCGGCGGCGCCTCCGCGCGGTAGCGGACGCCGAGCCCGCCGCCGAGGTCCAGGCGCTCGACGGTGAGGCCCTCGCGACGCAGCTCCTGCGCCAATTCGACGAGGCGGCGGAATGCGGCTTCGAAGGGACCGAGATCGGTGATCTGCGAGCCGATGTGGACGGCGAGGCCCACGGGCTCGATGCCCGGGAGCCGCGCGGCGAGACGGTAGGCCTCGGCCGCGTGCGCGATGTCGATCCCGAACTTGTTCTCCTTCTTGCCGGTCGAGATCTTCGCGTGCGTGCGCGCGTCGACGTCGGGATTGACGCGGAGCGCCACCGCCGCGGTCTTGCCGAGCCGCACCGCGACCGCGCTCAGGAGCTCGAGCTCCGGGATGAGCTCGACGTTGA
Organism: Allostellaceae bacterium; assembly: GCA_035541215.1. Lineage (GTDB taxonomy): Bacteria > Pseudomonadota > Alphaproteobacteria > ATCC43930 > CGMCC-115725 > DASZHJ01. Next base: position 3,706 of record DATKNV010000183.1, read on the forward strand.
TCTGGTGGATGCCCTGGCCGAGCGCGAAGGCCAACTCCTCCGCGGTCTTGCCGATGCCGGAGAAGACGATGCGCTCCGGCGGAATGCCGGCGGCGAGCGCGCGGCGCAGTTCGCCCTCCGAGACGACGTCCGCGCCCGCGCCGAGGCGCCCCAGGAGGCGGATCACCGCGAGGTTCGAGTTGGCCTTGAGCGCGTAATGCACCTGCGCCTTCTCGCCCGCGACGGCCGCGGCAAAGCGGCGGTAGGTGCTCGCGATGCCCGCGTTCGAATAGCAGTAGAAGGGAGTACCGACCTCGGCCGCGATACGGGAGAGCGCGATGCCTTCGGCATGAAGCTCGCCCGCGCGATAGGCGAAGCCCTCGGCAAGGGCGAGGCGGGCGGCGTCGTCGTTCATGATCCGGGCTTCGGATAGCTGCGGGGAAATTCGTTCGGCTGGTTCGGCGGCGGCTCCGGCACGTTCTTCTTGCCGCAGCCCGCGAGAGGTGCCAGCAGCGAGGCGACGAGCACGCCCAGGATCAAGCGCCGGTACACGCTCACCTCGCCCCGCGGCCACAGATTGGCACTGGACCCGCGAGGGCCGCGGGCCCATCTTCTCCGGCGGAGAGGTCTGGCATGAAAGTCGCGCGCTCGCTCATCCTCTTGACGGTCCTCTGCCTGCCGATGCTCTCGGACGGGGGCGCGATCGCCGCTGGGGATCGCGATATCCCGCAGTTTAGCCCGACAGTTCCGCCCTCGCCAGCACCCGACGTCTCCGTGACGACGCGCTCGGGCGAGACCCTCCGGCTCTCCGATCTCCGGGGCCGGCCGGTGCTGATCAATCTCTGGGCGACGTGGTGCGTGCCCTGCGTCGCGGAGATGCCGGCGCTCGAGGCGCTCGCCGCGGAACGCGAGGGGACGCCGCTCGCGATCTTGGCGGTCTCGGTCGACCGCCGCGGCGAGAGCGCGGTCGCGCCCTTCCTCGCGCAGCACGGGCTCGAGAAGCTGCCGATCTATCTCGATCCCAAGAGCGGCGTCGCACACGCCTTCGGCGTCGACGCGATTCCCACGACCATCCTGATCGACCGCGAGGGACGCGAGGTCGGCAGGCTCCTCGGCGCCGTCCGCTGGGACGGGTTGGCCGCGCGCGCGCTGATCGACCGTCTGCTGGCTCCGCGCATGCCCGACACCATCAGCACGCAGCGCTGAGCGGCGCTCAGCGCAAGTTGAGGATGCCCAGCATCCCCAGCACGACCAGCACAAGCCCCGCACGCTCGAGACCGCTGAGCCGCTCTTTGAAAAGGCGGAGCGACACAGCATAGCTGAAGATGAGCTCCACGAGCCCGACGGTGCGGACGTTCGCGACGGGCTCCATCGCCATCGCCGTGAACCAGCCGGCGGAGGCCGCGGCCCCCATGAAGCCCGCAACCCCCGAGGCGCGCCATTCCCGAAAGACGGCCGCGATCACCGCGCGGTCGCGAGCGAGGAGCCAGCCGCCGAGGAGCACGGTCTGCAGCGTCTGCGCGTAGAGCAGCACAGTCGCCGCCGCGATCAGCGCTGGCGTCGGCAATAGGGCGAGGGCCGCGCCGCGGTAGCCTACGGTCGAGACTGCGAAGGCCGCGCCCGAGGCGAGGCCGATCAACGCCGCGCGCGAGGTCCAGCCCGACAGCAGCGAGCGCCAGCCGCCTCCCTTGGCCGAGGAGAGCATCACGCCGACTGTGCCGAGCACCACGGAGGCGGCGAGCCCGAGGGTGAGGGGATCGCCGAGCAGTGCCAATGCGAAGACAGCGACCTGCACGATCTCGGTCTTCGACCAAGCGACCGCCAGCGTGAAATTGCGCTCCTCCATGGCGCGGAGGAGGAGCGCCGTCGCCACGAGCTGCGCCAGCGCGCCGAGCGCGCCCCAGAGCAGCGAGGAGACGCTCAAGGCAGGCGCGGCGACGCCGGTCATCTCGGTCACGACCGCGAGCCAGAGTGCGGCAAAGGGCAATCCGTAGAGAAAGCGGACGAGCGTCGCCCCGAGGGTCCCCAGTGCCGAGGTCAGATGGCGCTGCGCCGCGTTGCGGAGCGTTTGGGCGAAAGCCGCCCAGATCGTGATGGGAATCCAAGCCCAGGTGGCGAGGTTGGCGGACATGCGATACGGGGATGCGCGTCGGTCAGCGCTGCGCCGCCGCGCCCGCGAGCCGGCGGCGCAGGAATTCACCGCCGCGGGCGAGGCCGATCTCGTCGATGCTGTGGCCGAGGCCCGGCCGTGCCAGCGTCTCAACCGGCACCTCGAGGTCCGAAAGCGCCTTCTTCGAATAGGCGAGGGATTCGAAGGGCACGATCTCGTCGGCATCGCCGTGCAGCAGGAAGACCGGCGGCCGCGAGCGGATTTCCTCCGCGAGCGCCTCGGTGCCGATGAGGCGGCCGGAATATCCCAAGATGCCCGCCACGGCCTTGGCGCGGCGCAGGCCCACATGGAGCGACATCATCGTGCCCTGGGAGAAGCCCACGAGCGCGAGCCGCCTCTCGTCGAGGCCGCGCGCCTTGAGGGCATCGTCGAGGAAGCCGTCGAGGATCGGTGCTGCCGCGCGCACGCCCGCGAAGATCGCCTCGAGGCTGCGGTCCTGCAGGCTGAACCATTGCCGCCCATAGGGGGCCATGTCGCAGGGGAAGGGCGCGTGCGGGGACAGGAACTCGGTATCGGGTATTGCCGGCGCCCAATAGGGGGCAAGCCCGATGAGATCGTTGCCGTCGGCTCCGAGGCCGTGCAGGAGCACCACCAGCGATTTCGGCTTGCCGCCCGCGAGCGGCGGCCGGCTCGGTCCCTCGAGGCTCATGAACATGCGGAGACTCTTGCTGCTGACGTCGGGGCAGGGATAAACGAGGCCGCCCCGCGTGTCACGTCCGAGATGCCTCTGTTAAGGTCGGACCTGCCATGAGCGCCGCCGAGGTCACCCGCTTCGCGCCGAGCCCGACGGGGCTCCTCCATCTCGGCCACGCCTTCTCCGCGCTCCTCGCGTGGAACGAGGCGCGGCGGAGCGGCGGCCGCTTCCTGCTGCGCGTCGAGGACATCGACATGGGGCGCTGCCGCGGGGAATTCGTCACGGCGATCGCCGAGGACCTGGCTTGGCTCGGTCTCGACTGGGAGCGCCCGGTACGACGGCAATCCCAGCATTTCGACGACTACCGCGCGGCGCTCGCCCGGCTCGACGCGGCGGGGCTCCTCTATCCCTGCTTCTGCACCCGTGCGGAAATCCAGGCCGAGATCGCTCGCGCCGGCGCCGCGCCGCACGGGAGCGAGGGCCCGCTCTATCCCGGCACCTGCCGCCGGCTCTCGGAGGGCGAGCGCGGTGTGCGCATGGCCGCGGGCGAGAGCTACGCGCTTCGCCTCGATGCCGCGCGCGCGGCCCTGCGCGCGGGACTGCTCTTCTGGGAGGACGCCGAGGCGGGCCGCGTCGCGGCCGATCCCGCAAGCCACGGCGACGTCGTGCTCGCGCGGAAGGACACGCCCGCGAGCTATCACCTCGCCGTCACCGTTGACGACGCGATCCAGGGGGTGACGCTCGTGACGCGCGGCAAGGACCTCTTTGCCGCAACCCACCTGCACCGGCTGCTGCAAGCGCTGCTGGGCTTGCCGGTGCCGCGCTACTGGCATCATCGGCTGCTCACGGATGCGAGCGGGCGGCGTCTCGCCAAGCGCGATCGCGATCTCACGCTCCGCGCGCTCCGCGAGGCCGGGAAGACGCCGGCGGAGGTGCGGGGAATGGCGGGCTTCGCCTGAGGCCTACTCGTCGCCGCGATGGAGGCCCACGAGGAGGGCCATGTAGTCGGGGCTCTCCGGCGTCAGGAACCCGTGCCGGAGCGCGAAGTCGATGATGGTGAGATTGACGTTGAACTTGAAGTCGTCGCCGTCGCCGACGCGCGCCAGCGCCTCGCTCGCCTTCATCAGCATGAACTCCACGATCTCGCCGTCGCGGTTCTGCGGCTCGAAGGAGGCCGGCGTCTCGAGGTCGTAGAGGAAGAGCACGTCGTCGCGCAGCCCCTGCGGCACTTCCATCTTGTAGGAGACGGCGCCGACCGCGCGGGCGCTCGCGACCAGGGAAGCGGGGATGGACGCTTCCTCCTCGGCCTCCTTGACCAGCGTCTCCGCGGCGCCGAGGCCGCCGCCCATGCCGCCCGCGACGAGATTGTCGAGCTTCCCCGGCGAGACCAGCTTCACCGGGCTTCGGCGCCCGATCCAGAGCCAGATGCCGTCCGTCTCGCGGCGGTAGCCGTTCATGTGGACGCCGTAGGCGCGCACGCCGAAAAAGCTGACGGCGCCGCGATCGAGGTTGAAGACCGGGGGAACGCCCCAACGCGGTGACACCGCGAAGACCTCGTTCCGCCATTTGGCGACGAGCCCCTCCGCGACCAGCGCCTCCACCACCGCGTCGAGCGCTGCGGTCCGGGCGGCGGCGTCGCCCTTGACGCGGAACTCCGCGGCATCGGCGCCGATCTCGAACTCCGCGGGGAAGCGCCGGAGGATCTCCGCGTTGTCGCGGCGCAGGTAGCCCACGCGCTCGCCGTCGAGGAGGAGCGGCAGGAAGCGCTCGGGCCGGTAGCTGTTGCAGGCGCGGATGTGGCGCAGCAGGTTCATGAGCCCGTAAGCCTAGCGCGCTTCTCGGATGTCAGCACCACCTCCACGCCCGCGATCTGGCGGAGCGTTCGCGCAACGTAGTCCGCGAGCTCGCTCTCCATGCCCCGCATCTGGATGTCGATGGTGAGATCGCGCTCGCCGCTCACGCGGCTCGTCCAGAAGGACGGCACCAAGCCGCGCTTGGCGAAGACTTCGAGCACCCGCGGCATGACCCCGGGATCGGCTTCGGCGTTGACGGAGAAGCAGGCGGTCGGCTCGGCTTCCGGACTAAAGGCGCTCTCTGCGGCGCGCGACATGGGACGACTCCTCGGTTTCGGCGAAAGGGCGAACGGCAATGGCGCGATCCGCACTAAGTCGGATCGCGAGCCTAATTCGCCGGCCGAGCCGGAAATCGGGATTACTTCCCATGCGAGCGACCCTAATGAGGGCGGCGGCCGAGGTCAATCGCCGAGCCTTGGCGTCGATCTCACGGGATCGCGAGGGCGAGAAAGCTTGGCAAATCGCGCGAGCTGCCGCATCGTGGCCGGAGCTTCGGCGGAGGGGGAATGTTTAATAAAATGCCGGCGAACTGCGGGGGCGGCGATCCCTTCCCTGCGGTACAAGAGTGGATTGCCATGGAATCGCCCGCCGGCGGGCGCAAATTTGCCGTAGTGACACACGCTTGCTGCGCATGCCTGCCGCGCGTCGCCTTGGTTTCGTGGCCGCGGTTGCTCATGTCTGACGGGAGAGCGAGGAGGCGGAAATGAAGCGTTATTCGGCGAGGCTGCTCGCGGCGCTGGCGCTGCTGGCGCTCGGGGCTTGCGCTGACTACGACATTCCCCCGTCCGTCGGGATCGACCAGGACGTCTCGGCCTCGCTTCGAGGCGGCGGCGCAACGGTGTTCGATTTGGGCCAGCAAAGCTCCGCCCCATGGCGCGCCTCGCGCGCGCCGTAACGGCGTCCGCTCAGACGGGATCGAGCTCGGTATCCCAGTAAAGGAAGTCGCGCCAGCTGTGGTGCAGGAAGTTCGGCGGGAAGGCCCGCCCGTTCTCCTGCAGCAGCACCGTCGAGGGCTGCGCCGGCGGGTGACGCGGGAACATGCCGCTCTCCTGCGGCAGCCGATTGCCCTTGAGGAGATTGCAGCCGGAGCAGGCCGTCACGACGTTGCTCCAGACGGTGCGGCCGCCGCGCGAGCGCGGCACGACATGGTCGAAGGTGAGGTCGTGCGATGGCCGCGCCTCGCCGCAGTACTGGCAGATGAAGCTGTCGCGCAGGAACACGTTGAAGCGCGTGAAGGCCGGCTGGCGTGCGGTCGCGATGTACTCCTTGAGCGAGATCACGCTCGGGAGCCTCATCTCGAAGCTCGGGCTGCGCACCACCGTGTCGTACTCGGAGATGATGTTGACGCGGTCGAGAAAGACCGCCTTCACCGCATCCTGCCATGACCACAACGAGAGAGGAAAATAGCTCAGCGGCCGAAAATCGGCGTTGAGTACCAATGCCGGACAGCGCTCGGGGCTCACCGGCATTGGGCGATCCGTCTGGGGTGCGGCCAAATCATGGGCCGCGATCCTGCCACAACATCTGGTGAAACGCCAGCATCGGAGAGGCAGGGGATGTGCTTGTCACATAAGTGAAATTTGGCGCCGGGCTCAGCGCGTCGGCACCGGCTTCTCGCCGCGGTAATCGTAGAAGCCGCGGCCCGCCTTGCGGCCGAGCCAGCCGGCCTCGACGTATTTCACGAGGAGCGGGCAGGGCCGGTACTTGCTGTCGGCGAGGCCCTCGTAGAGCACGTGCATGATCGCGAGACAGGTGTCGAGACCGATGAAATCCGCGAGCTCCAGGGGACCCATGCGGTGATTGGCGCCGAGGCGCATGGCGGTGTCGATCGACTCCACTGAGCCCACGCCCTCGTAGAGCGTGTAGACGGCCTCGTTGATCATCGGCAGCAGAATGCGGTTGACGATGAAGGCGGGGAAATCCTCTGCCGCGACCGGCGTCTTCCCGAGCTTCATGGCGAAATCGCGCACGGACTGGAAAGTCGCATCTTCGGTCGCGATGCCCCGGATCAACTCCACCAGCGCCATCACCGGCACGGGATTCATGAAATGCATGCCGATGAACTTGCCGGGCCGGTCGGTCGCCGCGGCAAGCCGGGTGATGGAGATCGAGGAGGTGTTGCTGGCGACGAGGGCGTCGGGCTTCAGGTTCGGCACGAGCTGCTTGAAGATCTCGCGCTTCACCGCCTCCTTCTCGGTCGCGGCCTCGATCACGATGTCGCAGTCGCGGAAGGCGCCGTAATCGGTGCTGGTGTGCACGCGCTTGAGGGCGGCCGCCTTGTCCGCCTCGGCGACCTTGCCGGAGGCGACCTGGCGCCCGAGGTTGCGGTCGATGGCGCCCAAGGCGCGGTCAAGCGCCCCCGGATCGACGTCCGACAGCGTCACCTCGAAGCCGTTGAGCGCGCAGACATGGGCGATGCCGCTTCCCATCTGTCCCGCGCCGATCACGCCGATGGTCTTGATCATGTCGATACCTTCCCGTGGCCGGGCGCTCGCGGCGCCGCGGCTATTTCAGTTGCTTCTCGAGCTCGGCCGCGAGCTCGGGCAGGATCTTGAAGAGGTCGCCCACCAGGCCGTAATCGGCGACCTGGAAGATCGGCGCCTCCTCGTCCTTGTTGATGGCGACGATGACCTTGCTGTCCTTCATGCCCGCCAAATGCTGGATCGCGCCGGAGATGCCGACGGCGATGTAGAGGTCGGGTGCCACGATCTTGCCGGTCTGCCCGACCTGATAGTCGTTCGGAACGAAGCCCGCATCGACCGCCGCGCGCGAGGCGCCGACGGCGGCGTGGAGCTTGTCCGCGATCTTGTCGAGGAGATGGAAGTTCTCGCCGGACTGCATGCCGCGTCCGCCGGAGACGACGATCCGCGCCGCCGTGAGCTCCGGCCGCTCCGACTTCGAGAGCTCCTGACCCACGAAATGCGAGAGGCCGGAGGCGCCCGCGGGGGGGACGCTCTCGATCTGGGCGCTGCCGCCTTCGGCCGCGGCCGCGGGGAAGGCCGTGCCGCGCACGGTGATCGCCTTGATCTTGTCCTTCGACTGCACCGTCGCGAGCGCGTTTCCGGCGTAGATCGGGCGGACGAAGGTGTCGGGCGAGACCACCGCGGTGATGTCGGAGATCTGGGCCACGTCGAGAAGCGCCGCGATCCGCGGCATCACGTTCTTGCCGAAGGTGGTGGATGGCGCCACCAGATGCGTGTAGCCGGGCGCGAGCTTCACCACGAGCGGCGCCAGATCCTCCGCGAGAGGATGGGCGAGGGAGGCGTCGTCGGCGAGGAGCACCTTCGCCGCGCCCTTGACCTTGGCGGCGGCTTCCGCGGCGCTCCGGCAATTGGCACCGGCGACCAGGATGTGGATGTCGCCGGCGATAGCATGCGCCGCGGCGACGGCGTTGAGGGTCGCGGGCTTGAGGCCCGCACCGTCGTGCTCGGCGAGGACGAGGCTCGTCATCAGATCACCCGCGCTTCGTTGTGCAGCTTGTTCACGAGCTCGGCCGCGGAGGCGACCTTCTTGCCGCCCTGGCGCTTCGCGGGCTCCTCGACCTTGAGGGTCTGGAGGCGCGGCGTCACGTCGACGCCGAGCGCCTCGGGGGCGAACTGCTCGATCGGCTTCTTCTTCGCCTTCATGATGTTCGGGAGCGAGGCGTAGCGCGGCTCGTTCAAGCGGAGATCGGTGGTGATGACCGCGGGCATCTTGAGCTCGACGGTCTCGAGCCCGCCGTCGACCTCGCGCGTCACCGTCGCCTTGCCGTCGGCGATTGCGAGCTTCGAGGTGAAGGTGCCCTGCGCCCAGCCCAGGAGCGCCGAGAGCATCTGTCCCGTCTGGTTGCAGTCGTCGTCGATCGCCTGCTTGCCGAGAATGACGAAGCCCGGCTGCTCCTTCTCGACGACCGCCTTCAGGAGCTTTGCGACCGCAAGCGGCTGCAGCTCCGCCTCCGTCAGCACGTGGATGCCGCGGTCGGCGCCCATCGCGAGGGCGGTGCGGATCGTCTCCTGGCAGCCCTGCGGGCCCAGCGAGACCGCGACGATCTCGCTCGCCGTGCCCTTCTCCTTGAGTCGGATCGCCTCCTCGACGCCGATCTCGTCGAAGGGGTTCATGGACATCTTGACGTTGGCGGTCTCGACCCCGGTCTTGTCCGCCTTGACGCGGATCTTGACGTTGTAGTCGATGACCCGCTTGACCGCGACCAGCACTTTCATGAAGGAAATCCCGCCGCTATCTGGGTCTGTCTTTGAGGTGGGCGGGAATTGTGCATGTGCGAAAGGCTAAGGCAAGCCTTTCCTGTCACGCCATCGTCGTCGCGGGTCAATGGTTGGCGCCGGGCCGCCAGAGCACGTCGGAGCGGCCCTGATCGTTCGCCATCCGCGCGAGCACGAAGAGGTGATCCGAGAGCCGGTTGAGGTATTTGAGCGCCTCGGGGCTCACGCTCTCCTGCGCCGCGAGCGCAACCGCCACGCGCTCGGCACGCCGCACCACCGTGCGCGCGAGGTGGAGCGCCGCCGCGAGCTCGGTGCCGCCCGGAAGCACGAAGCTGTCGAGCGGCTGCAGCGAGGCGTTCAGGCCGTCGATCTCGTGCTCGAGGCGCTCGACCTGCTTTGCCGTAATGCGGAGCGCCTTCTCGTCGCCCGCGGGCGTCGAGAGATCGGCGCCGAGGTCGAAGAGGTCGTTCTGGATGCGCGCGAGCATGGTGTCGGGCCCGGCCATGGCGTGGCTCCCCACGGTCTGGAGCCGCGCGATGCCGATCACGGCATTGGCCTCGTCGACCGTCCCGATCGCCTCGATGCGAAGCGAGCTCTTCTTGACGCGCGCGCCGCCGGTGAGCGAGGTCTCGCCCTGATCGCCGCCGCGGGTGTAGATGCGCGTGAGCTTGACCACTGCTCCGCCTCAGCGCCGGAAGAGCCACATGAACAGCAGGAAGAGCAGCAGCGCCACGCCCTGCAACAGGACCCGCGACTGCATGAGCTTGTTCGAGGTACGCGCACTGCCGCCGCGGGCCATGTTGAAAAGCCCGAGGCCGAGCACGCCCAGCGTGGCGAGCATGGCGATGACGACGAGGATCGGGAGGTAGTGTTCCATTCCAGTAGTATAGCTCCCTCACCCTCCCGTTGCGAAGCAGCGGGAGGGTGAGGGTCCGTCAGTTTCTGCCTCCCAGCAAACCCCGCGCGATCACCTGCGCCTGGATCTCTGCCGCACCCTCGAAGATGTTGAGGATGCGGGCGTCGCAGAGGACGCGGGAGATCGGGTATTCGAGCGCGTAGCCGACGCCGCCATGGATCTGCAAAGCGTTGTCGGCGTTGGACCAGGCCGTGCGCGCGGCGAGCAGCTTCGCCATCCCGGCCTCGATATCGCAGCGCCGGCCGCTGTCCTTCTCACGCGCCGCAAAATAGGTGAGCTGGCGCGCGATCATGGTCTCGACCGCCATCCACGCGAGCTTCCCGTGCACGCGCGGGAACGCGTGGAGAGCTTTCCCGAACTGGCGCCGCTCGAGCGCGTAGCGCAAGCCGAGCTCGAGCGCGTTCTGCGCCACGCCGACCGCGCGCGAGGCCGTCTGGATGCGCGCGCTCTCGAAGGTCGTCATGAGTTGTTTGAAGCCCTGGCCCTCGACGCTGCCGAGGAGATGGTCCGCGGGCACGGCGAAGCCGTCGAAGGCGACCTCGTATTCCTTCATGCCGCGATAGCCCAAGACCGCGATCTCGCCGCCGCGCATGCCCGGGGCGGGAAAGGGATCGGCGTCGCTGCCGCGGGGCTTCTCCGCGAGGAACATGCTGAGGCCGCGATAGCCGCGCTCCGCGGGATCGGTGCGCGCGAGCAAGGTCATGAGGTCCGAGCGCGCGCCGTGGGTCATCCAGGTCTTGGCGCCGTGGATGCGATAGACGCCGCCATCGCGCAGCGCTCGCGTCTTCAGGCTCGCGAGATCGGATCCCACATCGGGCTCGGTGAAGGCGGCGGTCGGGAGGATCGCGCCGCTCGCGATGCGCGGCAGGAAATATTGCTTCTGGGCGGGAGTGCCGGCGCCGCGGATGAGCTCCGCCGCGATCTCCGAGCGCGTCCCCAGCGAGCCCACGCCGATATAAGCGCGCGAGAGCTCCTCCGAGACGATGCACATCGCGAGCTTGCCGAGGCCGAGCCCGCCCCATTCCTCCGGCACGGTCAGGCCGAAGATGCCGAGGCCCGCCATCTCCTCGACGACCTCCGGCGGAATGAGCCGGTCCTCGAGATGCCAGCGGTGGCAATGGGGCGCGACGCGTTCCGCGCCGAAGCGGCGGAACTGCTCGCGCACCATATTGAGCGCGCCGTCCTCGATCCCGTAGGCGCCGAAGCCGCCGCCCTCGAGCGCCTGCGTGAGGAGCGACGCGAGCCGCGCGCGTGCCTTCTCCGTGTTGCCGCCGCGGATGAGGGCCTCCGCCTCCCTCCGCGCGAGCGGCGCCAACTCCTCGCGCTCGAGGCCGAGATCCGCGGGCCGCGCGATCTCGCCCTGCGAGAGCGCGATCCCGCCTGCGAGCTGCGCCAAGTATTCGCCGAACCCGATCTGCAACGTGAGCGCCTCGAGCTCGCCGAATTGTCCCGCGCGCTCGATGCGCGCCGCCCAATCCCGGAGCACCCGGAGCGCCGTCACGTAGGTCGCCATCCAGGCGTAGCCGTGCGCGGCGAATTGCCGCTCCTCGGCCGCGCCTTCGAGGCGCTGCCTCGCCGCCGCGAGCACGGTCTCGGCGCTGGCGAGCGCGGGTCCCGCGAGCGCGAGGGGGTCGGTATCCGACGAAGTCACCGCTCAGATCCGCGTCGAGAGCCAGATCGCGAGGCGCGATCCCGCCTTCACCGCCGCCGTCAGGAGATCGTGCGCCGGCGCCTCGGTCGCGCCGCGCGCGAGGCCCGTGTCGCGATGCGCGAGCTCGTCGGCGCGGAATTCCTCGATCGTCGCCTTGAGCGCGCCCTCGCCGGGCTCGAGCCGCTCGGCTTGGCGCCGGTAATGCTCGTCGATCACCTCCTCGACGGCGACGGTGCAGGCCATGGCGCCGCGCTCGCCGAGGAGCGCGCTCGCGGCGCCGAGCGCGAAGCCCGCGACGTGCCAGAGCGGCGTGAGCGCGGTAGGCCGCACGCGGCGCTCCACCACGAGCTTCTCGAAGCGCTCGAGGTGCTTGCGCTCCTGCGCCGCCATCTCGCGGATCGCAGCGCCGGCGGAAGAGCGGCCGAGGACGGCGAGCTGCCCCTCGTAGATGCGGACGGCGCCGTATTCGCCGGCGTGATCGACGCGGATCATGCGCGCGATCTCCTCGGCGGGCGAGGGGTCGCCGGGCAGGCGATGCCGGGCGCTCATGCCGCGCGCTCCCGCAGCAGATGGCCGAAGCCGCTGGCGCAGAGGAGCACCAGCAGCAGCGAGATCAGGAAATTGAATCCCGCGAGCGAGATGCCCATGAGCGACCACGGCACCTGGTCGCATTGCACGGCCTGGCGCTCTTCGATCATGCGCGCGAATTCCTCCGCGGTCTTGGCGCCGCCGCCCGCGGGGCCGGTGCAGGCCGTGGGTCCTTGGAGCCAGCCGTGCTCGACACCCACGTGATAGCCGGCGAGGCCGGCGCTCACGAGGAAGACCACGAAGAGGAGCGCGATCCACCAGCCCGCGCCGCGCACCCCCGTCGCGAGTGCCACCGCCGCGATGGGGATCCCCGCGTAATAGGGCCAGCGCTCCAGGAGGCAGAGCTCGCAGGGCTCGAGGCCGCCGACGTATTGGAAGAGCAGCGCGCCGCCCATGGCGGCGCCGCCGATCACGAGGACGGCGATGAGAAGCTGGCGCGGGGTCAGCATGGTCGAGGTCTCGTCACTCAAAGATAGCGCACCAGGAGGAAGCCGCCCACGAGGATCGCCACGAAGACGGAGGTCACGAGCAGCAGGCGGTGCTCGATGAAATCGCGGATCGGCGCGCCGAAGCGCCAGAGCAGCGCCGCCACCAGGAAGAAGCGCAGGCTCCGCGAGACGACCGAGGCAAGGACGAAGGACAGGAGATCGAACTTGAAGGCGCCGCTCGCGATGGTGATGAGCTTGTAGGGGATCGGCGTCATGCCCTTCAGCACGATGATCCAGACGCCCCACTCGTTGAAGCTCGCCTGCAGCTCGAGGTAGCGGTCCATCACGTCGTAGAAGCGCAGCACGGGCTCGCCCAAGGTCTCGAAGGCGAAATAGCCGATCGCATAGCCGAGCATGCCGCCCAATACCGAGGCCCCGGTGCAGACCGCCGCGAGGCGGAAGGCGCGCTGCGGTGCCGCGAGGATCATCGGGATCAGCAGCACGTCCGGCGGGATCGGGAAGACCGAGCTCTCGACGAAGGCGACGGCCGCGAGCGCGCGGAGCGCGTGGCGGCTCTCGGCGAGGCTCAGGGTGCGCTGATAGAGGGATCGCAGCATGGGGCGCGCGATCTAGCCCGAGCCCGCGCTGCCGCGCAAGCGTGAACGGCGTCGCGGGCCGAGGGCGCCCGGATTGACCGAGAGATCGCCGCCGCTATAGTGCCGGTCCCGATCCGGCGCCCCTGTGGCGGAATGGTAGACGCGGCAGACTCAAAATCTGTTTCTCGCAAGGGAGTGGGGGTTCAAGTCCCTCCAGGGGCACCAATGAATTCAAATACTTAACTTACGCACAGCCGAGGCAATCGATTGCGGCGAGCAATCGGGTAAGCATTAGGTAAGCAACACGCGAAATCTCGAACTTGCGTTTCCAATCTGGATCTCGGCGTTTGCCGGTATCGGGGCGCAAGGGGTGTGCTATCGTGATGCTAATAGGGGACAACGCCGATGCGGAAGTTCATCGCTGCGGCAGTCGCATTGATCGCGATTCAATGGGCTGCCCCAAGTGTTGCTCAACAACCGGCGCCAACTAACGAAGAAATCCAAAAACGGCTTGATGCCTTGCCTCCGGAAAAGAGGCAGAAGCTGCTTGAGCAGCTGAAAAAGGCCATGGCTAATCTGGAACTCTACGCCGATCTGCAATCCGGAAAATGCACCCGCGCTCCCGAGGTGAGGATAAAGGCGCTTCAGGGCGATCCCGATAGCATCTACATGCTATCGGATATGTACCGGAATGGCTGGTGCGTTCCCAAAGACGTTGCTCAGTTCCATACCAATCTTGAGAAGGCCGCGAATCTCGGAGTAGCAAGCGCCGCCTTTGACCTCGGGTATTATCTGCATAACGGGGACGAGGGGTACCCGAAAGACCCCAAACGGGCGGCAGGCTGGTTCGAACGGGCCATCAAGCATGGCGAGCCAAGAGCCATGGTATCGCTTGGTTCTATGTTGATGGAAGGCGACGGGCTCGAGAAGGACATTGTCCGCGGCTTGCGGCTGCTCAATTCAGCGGCGGACCAGAGCACAGAAAACCTCGAAGCATCGAACAGAGCACTTAGCCTCCTCGCAATTTATTACCTAACAGGCCAATTCATACCTAGGAACCTAGACGCGGGCCGGAAATATGCGCTCCGTGGCGCCGCGCAGTGTGACGCGGGTGCCATGATCGTCCTCGGCTCATTCCACCAGATGATTTCACCGCCTGATTTAATTCAGTCATACGCGTGGGAATACGTGGCGGCCGAGCACGGGAACGAACAACAAAAGGCAATGGCTCAAAGCGCAATGTCAGACATTGGCAAGCAACTGCCACAGAATGCTATCACCAGGGCCAAAGCTGCGGCGAAGAAGCTTCCGATCTGTGTGCCAACGAACAGCGGGGTTAAGTGACGCTTCGCGGGGGAGAAACAGTTATGCCGAAGCTCAGGTTCGCGCTCGTAGTCGTTACCATCGTGCTATCTCAGTTCGCCAACGGGTCATCGGCACAACAGGCAACCCCGCCGCACGAAGAAAACGGATGTCCGCTTGAAATCGCTGTCCAGCAGGTCGATCAATTCATTCAAAATCGCACCGTTGAGATGGCGACGGCTGTGAAGCCTCTTTTAAATGAACTCAATACCATCAGTGCCAAGGCGAAGCGACCAGGTATTGCCATTGGGAAGCAGCTCTCACCGGAGGACATTGAGCGGTTCAACACGATTAGACACCTGCTAGGTCCTGTTTACAAAGTAGCCAGGCGTAGGCATCGGCGGATGGTAGCGATATGAAGGGCGTCGAGGAAGGAGCGCGCGAGCTTGTCGTATCGGGTGGCGATGGCACGGTTGATCTTGAGATGGCCGATCATGCGTTC
>DATKNV010000184.1:0-9796 GCA_035541215.1 Allostellaceae bacterium
AGCATGCTTACCGCCGCGCTGCGGAAGGAAGGAAAGCTCCTGGGCTCCTTCACGATCTGGCGTCGCGAGGTGCGGCCGTTCTCCGAGAAGCAGATTGCGCTGCTGCAGAGCTTCGCAGCGCAAGCCGTCATCGCGATGGAGAATGCCCGGCTCATCACGGAAACGCGCGAGGCGCTCGACCAGCAGACCGCGACCGCCGAGGTGCTGCAGGTCATCAATTCCTCGCCCGGCAACCTTGCGCCGGTCTTCGACGCGATGCTCGAGAAGGCGATGCATCTCTGCGAGGCGGCGATCGGCAATCTCTGGACCTTCGACGGCGAGTGCTTCCGAATGGCCGCGAACCGCGGCATGCCCCCGAGCATCGCGGAGCTGCTGCGCGACCCCGTGCGACCGCACCCGGAGACCGGGATCGGGCGAATGTTGCGGGGTGAATCCACCGTCATCAACTTGGACATGGCGGCGGAGCACGTCTATCGGACCGGAGACCTCGTTCGGCGCGCCATGGTGGACGTCGGAGGCACCCGAAGCGCCGTTCAGGTCGCGATGCGCAAGGACGGCAAGCTGCTGGGCGCCATCAACATCTACCGCAACGAAGTGCGGCAATTCTCGGAGAGGCAGATCGCGCTGCTGCAGAACTTCGCGGCGCAAGCCGTCATCGCGATGGAGAACGCCCGGCTCATCACGGAGACGCGCGAGGCGCTCGACCAGCAGACCGCGACCGCAGAGGTGCTGCAGGTCATCAACTCCTCCCCCGGCGATCTCGCCCCCGTCTTCGACGCGATGCTCGAAAAAGCCATGCGCCTCTGCGATGCGGCCTTCGGCGGGCTCGGCACCTGGCAGGAAAATGGATTTAGATTCGTCGCGGCACGGGGGCCGCGGACGCTCACGGAGTACCTCGCGGGGAACGAGGTGTCGCTGGGATCGCGCGAGGGGTTCTCGCGGGTCGCGCTCGGGCGGGGATTCGTGCAATTCGCCGACATCTCCAAGTCCGCGCTTTACGAGTCGGGCGAGCCCTACACCCGATTCTTGGCCGATGTCTGCGGCGCGCGCGCGACGCTGAGCGTGCCGCTGGTCAAGGACGATACGGCCATGGGCGTCCTCGCCTTCTTCCGGGAAGAAGTGAAACCGTTCTCGAACAAGGAAATCGCGCTGGTGCGGAATTTCGCCGCGCAGGCCGTCATCGCCATGGAAAACGCGCGGCTCATCACGGAGACGCGCGAGGCGCTGGAGCAACAGACCGCGACGGCCGAGATCCTGCAGGTGATCAACAGCTCGCCCGGCAACCTCCTTCCGGTGTTCGATGCGATATTGGAGCAAGCGCACCGCCTCTGCGGGGTCCCCTACGGCTCGCTCGTGGCCTACGAGGACGGGCAGCTGCGCGCGGTGACGACGCGCGGGTATTCCGAGCCGCTGGCGGCACTGATGCGGCAGCCCTTCCGCCCGCAGCCCAATACGCCGCACGCGCGGATAATCTCCGAAAAGCAGGTGATCCAGATCCCCGATCTCGCGGCCGACGCCCTCTGGGAGCCAGGCGACCCGAGGCGCCTCAGCGCCCTCGCGCAGGGCGTTCGCACGATGCTGTTCGTTCCGCTGCTCAAGGACGACGCGCTGCTCGGCTATTTCAGCGCGAACCGGCCCGAGGTGCGGCCCTTCACCGACAAGGAGATTGCGCTGCTGAAGAACTTCGCTGCGCAGGCGGTCATCGCCATGGAGAATGCGCGGCTCATCACGGAGACGCGCGAGGCCCTGGAGCAGCAGACGGCGACGGCCGAGGTGCTGCAGGTCATCAATTCCTCGCCCGGCAATCTCGCGCCCGTGTTCGGCGCGATGCTGCAAAAGGCGACGCGGCTCTGCGAGGCGGGGTTCGGCGCCCTCTGGATTTACGACGGCGAGCGGTTCTCCGCGGCCGCGCTGCACGCGGTGCCGGCCGCCTTCTCCGAGTTCGTTCGCAAGCCCCTGTCCGTGGAGGAATCCGCGAGCCTCGCGGAGATCGTGCGAGGCAGCAGCGTCGTTCACGTCCCGGACCTCGCGGCCTCCGAGCTTTACCAGTCCGGCAACCCCATCCGCCGCGCGATGGTCGACCTCGGCGGCGGTCGCACCCTCTTGAGCGTGGCGCTGCGGAAGGACGGAGCCCTGCTCGGCGCCTTCAGCATCTACCGCCAGGAGGTCCGGCCCTTCTCCGAGAAGCAGATCGCGCTCGTGGGGAGCTTTGCGGCGCAAGCGGTGATCGCCATCGAGAATGCGCGCCTCTTCGGCGAGCTGCGCCAGCGCACGGCCGATCTCGAAGAGTCGCTCGAGCACCAGACCGCGACCAGCGACGTGCTGAAGGTAATCAGCCGCTCCACCTTCGATCTGCAGCCGGTGCTGGCGACGCTCGCGGAAACGGCGGCGCGGCTGTGCCAGGCGGAGATGGCGTTCGTGTCGCGGCGAGACGGCGATGCGTTTCGCTACGTGACCGCGGTCGGCTCCACGCCCGAGGCCACAGCCGACGCCATTCGCCTGCAGAAAGACTTCCTCGACTCCCGCTCGTTCGGTCCCGGCCGGGAGTCGGTCACGGGGCGCGTTCTCCTGGAGGGTCGGGCGCTGCAGATCGCCGACCTCGCGACTGACCGCGAATACGCATTCCCGGAAGCGGTACGGATAGCAAGAATCCACACCATGCTTGGTGTTCCGCTGCTGCGCGAAGGCGAGCCGATCGGCGTGCTCAATCTCGCGCGCCAGCGAATCGAATCGTTCACCGAGCGGCAGATCGAGCTCGTGCGTACCTTCGCCGATCAAGCCGTGATCGCAATCGAGAATGCGCGGCTCCTGGGCGAGCTACGCCAGCGCAGCGCAGACCTCGCACGCTCGGTCGACGAGCTCACCGCGACCGGGGACGTGCTCAAGATCATCAGCCGCTCGTCCGTCGATCTCGACACGGTTCTCGACACGCTGGTGGAGACCGTGTCGCGCCTTTGTCGCGTCGACCAGGCGCAAATGTACCGCCGGCGGCACGGCAAGTATCACCTGGTCGCGACCCACGGCCTTTCGGAGGAGGCAGAGGAATTCTTCAGCACCCATCCTCTCGCGCACGATCGCGGGACGATGGGCGGCCGGGTCGCCCTCGAGCGCCGGGTGGTCCACATTCCCGACGCGCTCGAAGACCCGGAATACACCTATCTCGAGGGCCAGAAGGTCGCGGGCTTCCGTACCATGCTCGGCATTCCATTGCTGCGCGAGGACACGCTGATCGGCATCTTCATCCTCAACCGAACGCGCGTCGAGCCCTATACCGAGAAGGAGATCGAGCTCGCCACCACTTTCGCCGACCAGGCGGTGATCGCGATCGAGAATTTCCGGCTCTTCGACGAGTTGCGCGGGCGCCAGGCCGAGCTGCGGGTCACCTTCGACAACATGGGCGACGGCGTCGTCATGTTCGATCGGGAGCTCCGGCTCGCGGCCTGGAACCGCAATTTCCAGCAGATCCTCGATTTGCCGGACGCGATCCTGGCGGAGCGCCCCAGCTATACCGACTACCTGCGCCTCCTTGCCGAGCGGGGAGAGTTCGGCACCGAGAACGTCGAGGCGGAATTGGCTCGACGTCTGCAATCCACGGACCGGGCATTCCGCGCCGAGCGCGTGCGGCCCGACGGTCGGGTCATCGAGGTTCGCCGGAACGTGGTGCCCGGCGGCGGCTTCGTGCTCATCTACAGCGACGTGACCGAGCGCAAGCGTGCCGAGGAGGAGATCCGCACCGCGCGCGACGCCGCCGAGGCGGCGCTGCGCGAACTGAAGGCGGCGCAGACGAGCCTCATTCACGCGGAGAAGATGGCGTCCTTGGGCCAATTGACGGCGGGGATCGCGCACGAGATCAAGAACCCGCTCAACTTCGTCAACAACTTCGCCGGGCTCTCCGTCGAGCTGCTGAACGAGTTCAAGGAAGAGGCCGAGCCGGCTCTGGCGGCTCTCGACAAGGCGAGGCGCGCGGGGATCGACGAGACGATCGCGCTGCTCACGGGAAATTTGCAGAAGATCG
Source organism: Allostellaceae bacterium (assembly GCA_035541215.1). Classification (GTDB taxonomy): domain Bacteria; phylum Pseudomonadota; class Alphaproteobacteria; order ATCC43930; family CGMCC-115725; genus DASZHJ01. Next base: position 4,016 of record DATKNV010000184.1, read on the forward strand.
CCGAGCACGGCCGCCGCGCCGACGGCATTGTCAAGAGCATGCTGCTGCACTCGCGCGGCGGCAGCGGCGAGCGCCAGCGGGTCGATCTCAACGCCCTCATCGAAGAGGCGCTCAACCTCGCCTATCACGGCGCCCGCGCGCAGGATCAGACCTTCAACGTCACGCTGGAGCGCGACTTCGATCCCGGCATGGCCCCGATCGAGCTGGTGCCGCAGGACATGACCCGCGTGTTCCTGAACCTCATCGGCAACGGCTTCTACGCTGCCCACAAGCGCAGCCGCGAGACCGGCGGCAGCCCGGTCCTGAAGGTCTCGACGCGCGATCTCGGACCCGCGGTCGAGGTCCGCATCCGCGACAACGGCGCCGGCATCGCGCCGGAGAACCGCGACAAGCTCTTTCAGCCCTTCTTCACGACCAAGCCGACCGGCGAGGGCACCGGTCTCGGCCTCTCGATCAGCTACGAGATCGTCAAGCAGCAGCACGGCGGCACGATCGAGGTCGAAAGCGAGGTCGGCTCCTTCGCCGAGTTCACCGTGCGGCTGCCGCGCGGCCGGCTCGCAACGGCGGAACGGAGGGCTGGGTGAGCGTCAGCATCCTGGTCGTCGACGACGAGCCCGATGTAGCAGAGCTGTTCCGCCAGCGCTTCCGGCACGAGGCGCGCCAAGGCACCTATGTGCTGCATTTCGCGGCTTCGGGCGAGGACGCGCTCGGCCGGCTCGCGGAGGTGAGGCCCGAGCTCATCGTCATCCTCTCGGACATCAACATGCCCGGCATGGACGGGCTCACCCTGCTGCGCGAGCTCAAGCAGCGGCGCCCGGATCTTCCGGTGATGATGGTGACCGCCTATGGCGACGAGGACCGCCGACGCCGCGCGGCCGAGGCCGGCGCCGCCGATTTTCTCACCAAGCCCGTCGATTTCGACGCGCTCAAGGCGCGGCTCGGCCGCCTGGCCGCGACGCGAGCGGGCGACGGCCGGTGAGCGGCGGCTCGCGGCGTCGCCGCCGCTGGGCGCCGTCGCTCGGGAGCGCCGATTGACCGCGCGCCCGCGATCCCCGGACGGGCCGAGCTCCGCCACCGGCGCGGATGCCGCGATCGGATCGGCGGGGCTCTACTCGAACCTCGATCGCATCGCCAAGGGATTGGCGGCGCTCGGCATCGGCGCCGGCGACCCGATCGCGCCCGAGCAGCTCTTCCCCCTCGACCAGTGGCACTATCACGGCACCGCCGCGATCGACGCGGCGGCCCGGGCGCTGGGTCTCGGGCCCGCGAGCCGGGCGTTCGAGATCGGCAGCGGCATCGGCGGCCCCGCGCGCTATCTCGCGCACACCGTCGGCTGCCACGTGACGGCGCTGGAGCTGCAGCCGAAGGTGCACGCGATCGCCGCCGATTTGACGCGGCGCTGCGGCCTCGGCGGGCGGGTCGCGCATCTCTGCGGCGACGCGCTCAGCTATCCGCTGCCGGACGGCGAGTTCGACGCCGCGCTGAGCTGGCTTGCGTTCCTCCACATTCCGGAGCGGCCGCGTCTCCTCGCTCGGATCGCGCGCGCGCTCCGGCCCGGCGGCGGTTGCTACGTCGAGGATTTCTGCATGCGCGCGCCCTTCTCGGAGGAAGGCTTGCACGACCTCCGCGACATCGTCTTCGCCGTCACCGTCACGAGCATCGACGACTACGTCCGCGATCTCCGGGCGGCGGGCTTCGTCGCCATCGATGCGAAGGACATGACCGCCGGCTGGGCATCCTTCGTGACGGCCCGGCTCGCGGCATGGCGCGCGAGCGGTGCCGCGCACAGAGCGGTGCAGGGCGAGGAAGCCTACCTCGCGCAAGAGACCTTCTACGCGGCCGTCGCCCGTCTCTTCGAGAGCGGCAGTCTCGGTGGCGTCCGCCTGGTGGCGCGCGTGCCGTGACCGCCATTTCGAACATTCATGTATTATCCCCCGGGCATCACCGGCGGAGGCACGGCATGAGCGACCCCAAGGGCTCCTCGCGCGAGGGCGAGCTTCTCGCGAAAGCGGCGCAATTCAGCTTTCGCGCGCGCATGGACAAGAAGACCAACCAAGGGCCGGTCTTCGAGAGTGCCAGCGGCTCCGTCGTCCGCGACGTCGAGGGCAAGGAGTATCTCGACTTCAACTCCGGGCAGATGTGCGCGGCCCTCGGGCACAATCACCCCACCGTCGTCGCCGCGATCAAAGCCGCCTGCGAGACGATGCTGCACGCGCATTCGAGCCACTACAACGTCAAGGAGATCGAATTGGCCTCGCGGCTCGGCGCGATCATGCCGCGGCCCCTCCAGAAGAGCCTCTTCGGGGAATCGGGCTCGGACGCCAACGAGATGGCGATGATGATCGCGCGGAAATACACCGGCGGCTACGAGATCGCGAGCCCGCACATCAGCTTCCACGGCCTCTCGGACGCGACGCGCTCCGTGACCTTCTCCGGCTGGCACGCCAATCACGGGCATCTTCCCGGGGGGTCCTATGCGATCGTGGCACCCTACTGCTACCGCTGCCCGCTCGCGCAGAGCTTCCCCGCCTGCAACTTCGCGTGCCTGAAGACGAGCTTCGAGCTCCTCGATGCCCAATCGACCGGGCGTCCCGCCGCCGTCATCACGGAGCCGCTCTTCAGCGCGGGCGGGGTCGTAGAGCCACCGCCGGGCTGGCTCAAGGAGCTGCAGCGCCTGTGCCGCGAGCGGGGCATGCTCCTCATCCTCGACGAGGAGCAAACCGGGCTCGGCAAGCTCGGGCAGATGTTCGCCTTCGAATCCGAGGGCATCGTTCCGGACATCGTGACCGTCGCGAAGCATCTCGGCGGCGGCGTCGGCATCAGCGCCGTCACCACCACCGCGGAGATCGAGGAGAAGGTAGTGAGCCAAGGCTACGCCGCGACCCACTCGCACGCGAACGATCCGCTGATCTGCGCCGCGGGGGTCGCGAGCCTCGACGTGATCGAGCAGGAGGACGTGCCGGCGAAGGCGAGGGCGATCGGTGCCCGCATGCGCGAGCGGCTCGAGGCGCTGCAGCAGCGCTACGAGATGATCGGCGACATCCGCGGCCGCGGCCAGCTCATGGGGATCGAGCTCGTCCGCGACCGCCGGAGCAAGGAGCCCGCGACGGAGGAGGGCCGCGCCATCGGGCAATTCTGCTTCGAGCGCGGCCTCATCTTCAGCATCCGCCGCAACGGCAGCGTGCTGCGCTTCGTGCCGCCCGCGACGACGACGCCCGGCCAGATCGACCGCGCGATGGACCTGCTGGGCGACGCGCTCGAGCGCGCGAGCACGAGGACCTGAGCGGCGTCGCGCCGGACGCGGGAGCGCGCCTCCCCGGTAAACTCTTTTTGACACCCGCTGCTCACCCCGTGACCTCCGCCTCCGGCAGGACTACCATTGCGCCCATGTCAGGCGAGCGCGGTCTCGGCAGGCCGATGTCGGAGGTAGAGCAGGAAGAGCTCTGGCTCTATTTCCCGACGCCCTTCATGCGCCACGTGTGGAGCGACGGGGAGCGGCTCAATAAGGAGCTGCGCCAGGCGATCCTCGCGCACGAGCGCGCCAATCCCGGCCGCAACCGCACCAATGTCGGCGGCTGGCATTCGCAGCCGGGCGATCTCGACTTCTGCGGCGCCGCCGGGAAGCAGCTCATCGCTCATATGGTGGAGATGGGGAACATCGCCACGGGCAAGCTGATGCAGGGCTTCGGCCAGCGGCCCCCGCCCTTCAGCTGGACCATCCAGGCCTGGGCGAACGTCAACCGCAACGGCGACTTCAACCGCACCCACACCCATCCGGGCTCGACCTGGTCCGGGACCTATTACGTCGACACCGGCGATCCCCCGGAGGGGTCGGAGAACGGCACGCCGCTCAATCTCATGGATCCCTGCCAGGGCCGGGCCAACACCTTCTTTCCGATCCTCGTCCCCTCGGTGGCCTATGTGCGGCCGGAGCCGGGGCTCATGGTGCTCTTCCCGAGCTACGTGCCGCACATGGTCTACGCCCATCGCGGCAGCCGGCCCCGCATCTCCATCGCGTTCAATCTGCGGAAGGAGCCGTTTCCCTGACGCTCAGACGGCGGCGCGGAGCTCTTCGGGCGCCGCGGCCGGGAGACGGACGGTGATCGTCGTGCCCTTGCCGACCTCGCTCGCGACCGCGATCGAGCCGCCGCTGAGGGCGACGAGGTTCTTGGTGATGGAAAGGCCGAGGCCGGTGCCCTCGCGCCGGCGCGCGACGGTGCTCTCGGCCTGCTGGAAGGGCTCGAAGATCCGCTCGATGTCGGCGGCGGGGATGCCGATTCCGCTGTCGGCGACGGAGATCGCCACGGCCTTGCCCTCGCTCCGCGCCTCGATGCGCACGCGCCCGCCGCGCGGCGTGAACTTGACCGCGTTCGAGAGCAGGTTCAGCAGGATCTGCCGGAGCGCCCGCCGGTCGACGCGGACGCGAAGCCGCTCGGCGCCCGTGGCGTTCTCGAGCGCGACGCCGCTCTCCTCCGCGCGCACGCTGACGTAGCCCAGGCATTCCTCCGCGAGCGCGGCGAGCTCCACCTCCTCCGGGGAGAGCGCGTGCTGGCCCGCCTCGATCCGGGACATGTCGAGGACGCCGTTGATGAGCTCGAGCAGGTGCTGGCCGCTGCGGTTGATGTCGGCGGCATATTGCAGATAGCGCGGCGATCCGATCGGGCCGAAGACGCCCTTGGTCATGACGTCGGAGAAGCCGATGATCGCGTTCAAGGGCGTGCGGAGCTCGTGGCTCATGTTCGCGAGGAACTGGCTCTTGGCGCGGCTCGCCGTCTCCGCCTCCTGGCGGCTCTCCGCGAGCGCCACGGCCTGGCGGCGGAGCGCGGCCTCGGTGCGGGCCTGGCGCTCCATCTGCCGCAAGAGCAGGGCCGCCACTCCCACGAAGAGCAGCGAGATCGCCGCGGCGACCAGGGTGAGCGAGCTGCGGCGCTCCTCGAAGAGCGCGAGAATGTCGCCGCGCGACATCCCCACCACCAGCACCAGCCGGTATTCCGGCAGGCTGTGATAGCTGATCACCCGGTCGACCCCGTCGATCGGGCTCACGCCCTCGTAGGTTCCCGCGGGCGATTCCAGGAGCCGCCGCGGGAGCTCCGTCGTCGCCAAGGTCTGGCGGGCCGCCATGTCCATCTCCGAGGTGCGCGCGCGCACGACCATGTCGTCCTGGCCCACCACCGAGACGAAGCCCCGCGGTCCGACGTCGAGCGTGCTGAAGAATGCCGCGAGATATTCGGGATCGAGCGACACCACGAGCACGCCGGCGAAGCCGCCGCCCGCGTCGTTGAGTCGGCGCGTCAGCTGGATCGACCATCGCTTCGAGACGCGCCCGAAGACCGGCTTGCTGATGAACATCGCGTGCGTGTCGGCGCGCTCGTGCACGATGAAGTGCTCGCGGTCGCCGACATAGGTCCGGGGCGGCGCGCGGTCGAGGCTCGAGGTGATCGCGAAGCCGTCGGCGCCGATGATGCTGATCTGCAGCGAGAAGTCCTGCAGCACGGCGTAGCGCGAGAGCTCTCGCTCGGCGTCGAAGCGCGCGGGGTCGTGCTCCCAATCCAGCTTCACGCTGAGCGCGGTCTGGTCGAGCGCGCGCATCAGGCTCGTGAGATGCTCGGCGAAGGTCGCGGAGACGGCGGCGCTGCGCGCCCGGGCGTTGTCGAGCGTCTGCCGCCGGTCGTGATGGAGCTGCACCGCGAGCCCGCCCCAAAGGAGCGCGAGCAGGAAGATCGTGAAGGCGATGACGCCGAGGCGAACGCCCGTGCGCGCGCGGCGCGCGGGCGCCGCGGA
>DATKNV010000185.1:0-7879 GCA_035541215.1 Allostellaceae bacterium
GAACTTCGCCTCGCCCTGGAACTGCATCTACAGTGCGGCGCGGCTCAAGGAGGACGCGAACTTCCCGAAGACGCACGTGATGGGGAGCGGTGCCTTCGTCTTCGTGGAGCACGTGAAGGGGGAGCGCTGGGTGGGCAAGCGTTTCGACAAGTATTTCGAGCCGGGCCGGCCCTATCTCGACGGCTACGAGGCGTATTTCCTGAGCGGCAAGGCGGTGGTGGAGGCGATGATCGCGGGCAAGATCCAGGCCCAGTTCCGCAGCTTCACGCCGGAGGAGCGCGACCAGATCGTCGAGGCCATGGGCGAAAAGGCCGCGGTCTCGGAGACCCCCTGGATCAACAATCTCCTGGTGGTCTTCAACGCGAAGCGCCCGCCCTTCGACGACGCGCGCGTGCGCCGCGCGCTCTCGCTCGCGGTCGACCGCTGGAAGGCGGCCGAGGATCTGCAGAGCGCGAGCTTCCTCAAATTCGTGGGCGGCGTCCTCCGCCCCGGCTACTCCATGGCGACGCCGGAGCGCGAGCTCGCGACGCTCCCGGGCTTCTCGCGCGACATCGAGGCCTCCCGCGCGGAAGCGCGGCGCCTCCTCGCGGAGGCGGGCCAGCAGCACCTCAAGATCAAGTTCACCAACCGCGACATCCCCGCACCCTACGGTCCCGCCGCGGACTATCTCATCGAGTCCTGGAAAGCGATCGGGGTCGAGACCACGCAGGAGAAGCTCAACACCAAGACCTGGCAGAGCGCGCTCGAGAAGGGGAATTTCGAGGTCGCGATCGACTTCGTCGGCGACTACTTCGACGATCCGACGCTGCAGCTCACGAAGCTCGTCTCGACGGACCTCTCGCCGGTAAATTACTCCGGCTCGACCGACCGCTTCCTCGACGCGCTCTATGTGGGCCAGGCCGTCACCACCGACCCGCGCCAGCGCAGCAAGATCGTGCGCGACTTCGAGCGCCACGCCATGACCGAGGCCTATTCCGTGCCCTTCCTCTGGTGGAACCGCATCCTCGTCAACGCCACGTCCGTCAAGGGCTGGCCCACCACGCCGAGCCACTACATCGACCAGGACCTGAGCGAGGTCTGGCTCGACAAGTAGTCCACTCCGTATTCACCACGGAGACGGTGAGGCGATGAGAGTCCGCGTCTCGCGGCGAAGCCGCAGATGTTCCTCGGCTTGCGCGACGGGCATCACCGCGAGGTCATTGCGGCTTCGCCGCGAGGCGCGCTTCCTCACGGCCTCACCGTCTCCGTGGTAAAACCCTGGCGCGCGAGTCGCATATCGGGCTTTGCAGAAAAGGCCCGCTCGGCTAAGGTCGCGGCTCCCTGGAACGGCGGAGCGCTGCATGAACCGAGCGATGCGTCTCTTCTCGATCATCTTTGCCCTGCTGATCGCAACCGCAGGAGGCCCCGTGAGCGCAGCCGATCTCGACAACACCGTCTTCCTGGACGTGCCCGCGGGCCGCGTCGTCATCGAGCTCAGGCCCGACCTCGCGCCCAAGACCGTCGCGCATTTCAAGGAGCTCGTGAAGCGCGGCTTCTACGACGGCCTCAAGTTCCACCGCGTGATCCCCGGCTTCATGGCGCAGACCGGCGATCCCCTCGGCAACGGCACCGGCGGCTCCGGCCAGACGGTCTCTGCAGAGTTCAGCCAGGCGCATTTCCTGCGCGGCACCGTGGGTCTCGCGCGCTCGAACGATCCCGACTCCGGCGACAGCCAGTTCTTCATCTGCTTCCAGCCCGCACCCTTCCTCGACGGCAAGTACACGATCTTCGGTCAGGTGACGAAGGGGATGGAGTTCGTCGACCAGATCAAGATGGGCGATCCCAAGCAGAACGGCGCGGTCGCGAACCCCGACCGCATCGTGAAGATGCAGATGGCCGCCGACGCCAGTAAGGCGAAATAGCGGAGTCACTGCGCGGGCGCGCCATGGCCTCCTGGGGCGCGGCGCTCGCCACATACCGGCAGCCCCGGCTGCTCGCGATCCTCTGCATGGGGTTCTCGAGCGGGCTGCCCCTGCCGCTCACGGGGGCGACGCTCTCCTTCTGGCTTGCCAAGGAGGGCGTCTCCCGCACTTCGATCGGGCTCTTCTCGCTCATCGGGTCGGCTTACGTCTTCAAGTTCGTCTGGTCGCCCCTCATCGACCGACTGCCGATCCCGGTGCTCACCCGCCGCCTCGGCCGGCGTCGGAGCTGGGCGCTCTCGATCCAGGCGCTGCTCGCGCCCGCGATCCTCGTGCTGGGCTTCAGCGATCCCGGCCGCGACCTCTTCGCGACCGCGCTCGCGTCGGTCGTGGTGGCGTTTCTCTCCGCGAGCCAGGACATCGTCATCGACGCCTATCGCATCGAGCTCCTGACGCCGGAGGAGCAGGGAGCGGGCGCGGCCGCGACGCAATGGGGCTATCGCTTCGGCCTTCTCGCCTCGGGCGCGGGCGCGCTCTACGCCGTGGCCTTCGGCGGCTGGGCCTTCTCCTATTCCGTGATGGCGGCGCTGATGGCCGTGGGCTTCGTCACGGTCTGTCTCGCGCCCGAGCCCGGCGCCGATCCCTTGCCGCCGCTCGCGGGCGGGAGCGCGGGCGAGCGGCTCCTCCTTTGGCTGCAGCAAGCCGCGATCTCGCCGCTCGCGGACTTCTTCACGCGGCCCCATTGGCTGCCGATCCTGCTCTTCATCGTGCTTTACAAGTACGGCGACGCGCTCGCGGGCGTGATGGCGACGCCGCTCTACGTCGCCCTCCGGTTCACGGAGACGGAGGTCGCGAGCATCAGCAAGGTCTTCGGCGTCTTCGCGACGCTCGCGGGCGTCGCATTGGGCGGCGTCGTTGTGGCGCGGCTCGGCCTTTACGGCAGCCTCCTCTTCTGCGGCATCGTGCAGAACCTCGCGACCCTCATGTACGCGGCGCTGGCGCTCGCGGGCCACGATCTCGGCATGCTCGCGCTCAGCATCGCGCTCGAGAACGTCACCGGCGGCATGGGCTCGGCGGCTTTCGTGGCCTATCTCTCGCGGCTCTGCCACGCGAGCTTCACCGCGACTCAATACGCGCTCTTCTCCGCGCTCTTCGCGTTCTCGCGCATCGTGCTTTCCGCCCCCGGCGGCTGGCTCGCAGAGCGGATCGACTGGGTTCCCTTCTTCTTCGTCGCAGCCGCGGCGGGTATTCCCGGCCTTCTTCTCCTCCTCTGGCTCATGCGCCGGACGCCGGAGCCCGCGGGATGAGCGCGACTGCGCGCCGGAGTTGACGGGATCGCGGCCCTACCGGAAGATGAATCGGAGGTGCCTCGCATGCGAACCGTCGACCGAGTCGTGCTCCCGCTCATTGCCGCGTCGGTGCTGCTGCTCTGGTCCCTGGGCGCACATGCCCAAATGGGTCAGGGCTTCTGGACCTCGGCGACTCTGACGAAGTCCGATATCGCGCTGATCCGCAAGACCGTGCGCGAGGATCTCCTGGGAAAGCCGAAGGGCACGAGCCTGCCCTGGAAGAACCCCGATAGCGGGAATTCCGGCAAGGTGACCTTGCTCGACAGCTTCCCCTCGAAGGGCCGTACCTGCGAGCGCGTGCGCTACTTCATCGATCCCGGCCCCAATCAGCCCTCGACGGCCCAGCCCACGACCTACGTGATCACGAGCTGCAAGCTTCCGGACGGAAGCTGGAAGCAGGACAACGCGGCTCAGCCGGACAAGGCGAAGTGATCCCCGCGCGGCCCTCAGCTCGCGATTAGCGCCAGGAGCGCGTCGACGAGGCGCGCCGGCCCCTGACGCTCGGGCCAGCGCAGCGCTGCTCTATGGGCGAGACCGGCGAGGCGGTCGAAGTCCTGGAGCGCCTGCCTCGTCGCCTCCGCGATTGCCGCGGGCTCGAAGCGCTCGAAGCTCACCCCGCCGCCTCCGGACTCCCGGAGGAGCCGCTCCATCGGCGTCCCCCCGGGCACCACCAAGGGGATCCCGTTCGCGATCGCCTCGGCGCTGACGGCGGAAAAGCTCGTATAGAACTCGCGCCGGTGCGGGCACAGGATGAGGTCCGACCGCTCCAGGAGCCGCGGCCATTCCGTCGCTCCCGCGGGGCTCTCCTCGAGGATCGCGCGGTCGCTGGCCTTGGCGGCCGCGCGCACCGCCTGCTGCAGCTCCGGCGGGCCGCGGGGGTCGACGTGCTGGATCAGCAGCCGAAACTCCTGGGGCAGGCCCAGCAGCGCCCCAATGATCTCCGGCAGGCGGTCGTAGCCCTTCTCGTATTTTTGATGGCCGAGGATTGCGACCGTCGGCGGCGCGGCGCCCGCGCGGCTCCGCAGCGGCGCCACGGCGCGATAAGGGAGCGGCAGCGTGCGCACGGGACGCTCCAGCAGCATCGCGAAGAGCCCGCTCGGCAGCGGGTCGAAGGTGACGACGTGGAATCGGCCCTCCGCGGCCGGCGGCATGCGCTTGGCGACGAAGCGGAAGAGCGTCGGCCGCGGCTCGCGCCGCGGATCGGGCGCCACGGCGGAAACGCCGCGGTCCCTGCGCTCCAGCTGCAATCCCGAATGGAAGGATTCGATCACGATCGTGGGACGCCGGTCCGGGGGCAGCGCGCGCTGCCATTCCACGAGCGCGGACATCTGCACGGGCTGCGCCGAGACCGCGAGGACCAGGTCGGCGCCGGCCGGGAGAGCGGCGAGGTCCTCGTAGGTCGCCCGCGAGTAGGCGTCAAAGCCGCTGAGCCAGCCGCAGATGGGGTCGCCGTCGGAGGAGGCATAGGTGTCGATGCGGAAATGCGCGGCCGCGCCGAGCTCGGCTCGGAGCGCCGGCTCTATGTCGCGATGAGCGAAGACCGGCGTCTCGATGCCGCGCGCCCTGAGCTCGCCGGCGATGTAGCGGCAGTAATTGGCGTGGTGCCCGACGTCGCTGCGAAGGCCCGGGTCGAGATAGAGGATCCGCATTGGGCTCCCGGGGCCGCGGCGCCGCTCAGCCGAAGCGCATCAGCTCCGTGCGGTGGCGGCGGAGCCAGTCCTGCCGGAGCCGCGCGTCCGGCACCAGGCTCTCGACCAGGCGCCAGAAGCGCGGTCCGTGGTTCATGATGGAGAGATGCGCCACCTCGTGCGCGACGAGGTAGTCGATCACGCCCTCGGGCGCGAGGATGAGGCGCCAGGAGAAGGAGAGGCTGCCGCTGCTGGAGCAGCTTCCCCAGCGGCTCGTCATGTCGCGCACGCTGACGCGGGCGACCTTGCGCTCGAGCCGCTCCGCGAGCGCCCGGGCGCGCCGCGTCAGCTCCTGCCGCGCGCGCTCCACCAGGAAATCGCGCACCCGCCGCGCCAGATGGGCGGCCTCGCCGGTGACGCGGATCTCGCTCTCCTCGATCCAGACGGGCCCGTTCCCGGGGACCCGGCGCTTCACGTGGCGGATGCGGTGCTTGATGCCCAAGAATGGCACCTGGACCCCGTCCGCGAAGGGAACGCGCACCGGCAGATCCTTGAGCCGCGCCTCGACCCAGTCCCGGTTGGCGTCCAGGAATTTGAGGCCCGAGACCAGCGGCGTCCGGCGCGGCAGCACCAGCTCGACGGCCTGGCCGCGCCCGTCGATGCGGAGCGCCACCCGCTGCGCCCGGGCGCTCACGCGGAGCCGGATCGGCACCGCCCCTTTGTCGAAGGCGAGCTCGGTCGTGAAGGCTTCGGCGAGGGAGCGTGGCTCGGTCATGGCGCGGTGGTCGTCCCCTGAGGCTCGATTCGTAGCGTGCGGTGCGCGTCGAAGACAAGCGGGTCGGAGCAAAAATCGGACCATCGCATCCCGAAAGCCTGTGGATAAATCACGCGCCCCCGAAGCGCTCCGGTCAGGGGCGGATGTTCTATGAATTAGGGTGCCCGGCCGAGGCGAGGCTGCCGCACTCCCCTGTCATCGTGGTTTCACGCTATGGTCGCTACATCAGGTGCGGCGCGGTCAGGGTTTGGGCGGCGCGCTTCGACCCAGGGAGGGGCTCATGAGGTTCCGGCAGGCATGGCTCGCGGCGGCGCTCTCGCTCGCGATGGGTGGGATTGCCCAGGCCCAGAGCGGCCCGGTGGAGATCCAGTGGTGGCACGCCATGGGCGGCCAGCTCGGCGAGAAGGTCAACGAGATCGCCGGCAACTTCAACAAGTCGCAGGACAAGTACAAGGTGGTGCCGGTCTACAAGGGCACCTATACCGAGACCCTGACCCAGGCGATCGCGGCCTTCCGCGCGGGCCAACAGCCCGACATCGTCCAGGTCTTCGAGGTCGGCACCGCCACGATGATGGCGGCCAAGGGCGCGGTCTATCCGGTCTACCAGCTCATGGCGGATACCGGTGAGAAGTTCGATCCCACGGCCTTCCTGGGCCCGGTTTACGGCTACTACTCGACGCCCGACGGCAAGCTCCTCTCCATGCCCTTCAACAGCTCGACGCCGGTCTTCTACTGGAACAAGGAGGCCTTCAAGAAGGCGGGCCTCGATCCCGAGAAGGGGCCGAAGACCTGGCCGGAGGTGGCGGAGCTCGCGAAGAAGCTCCTCGCCTCGGGCGCCCAATGCGGCTTCACCTCGGGCTGGCAGACCTGGATCCAGCTCGAGAACCTCAGCGCCTGGCACAATCAGCCCTTCGCCACCAAGGAGAACGGCTTCGGCGGGCTCGACACCGAGCTCGTCTTCAACGGCCCCCTCCAGGTACGCCACATCCAGCAGCTCGCGGATTGGCAAAAGGACAAGATCTTCGTTTACGGCGGGCGCGAGGATAAGCCCAATACGAAGTTCACCAGCGGCGAATGCCCGATGCTCTTCGGCTCGTCTGGCGCCGCGGGCGGCTTCGCCAAAGCGAACATCTCCTTCGGCATCACGATGCTGCCCTATTGGGCGGACGTCGCGGGCGCGCCGCAGAACTCCATCATCGGTGGTGCGACGCTCTGGGTCTTCAAGAACAAGCCCAAGGAGCATTACGAGGGCGTCGCAAAGTTCTTCACCTTCCTCTCCTCGCCGGAGGTGCAGGCGGATTGGCACGAGGCGACGGGCTACGTCCCCATCACCACCGCCGCCTATGAGCTCGCGAAGAAGCAGGGCTTCTACGAGAAGAACCCCGGCCGCGACATCGCGGTGCTCCAGCTCAACAACAAGCCGCCAACGGCGAATTCGAAGGGCCTCCGCCTCGGCAGCTTCGTGCAGATCCGCGACATCGAGGACGAGGAGCTCGAGGCGGTCTGGAGCGGCAAGAAGACCGCGAAGGAGGCGCTCGACGACGCCGTGAAGCGCGGCAACGCCCTGCTGCGGCAATTCCAGAGCGCCAATCAGTAGCTGATGCGGGGAAGGACAGAGGCGAGCGCCGTCGATTCCTCTCCCCTTCGGGGAGAGGCTAGGTGAGGGGGAAGGCGGCCGGTGGGCCGCAGAATGACCTCGGCGGCGCTGCTCGACGCCCCCTCGCCCCCACCCTCTCCCCGGTGGGGAGAGGGAGACTTCGCGCCGCTGCCCGCTAGCGATGTCCCCGCGCGCCGCCTTCCCCGGCAAGCTGCTGCCCTATCTGCTGCTGACGCCGCAGCTCGCGGTGACGCTGGTGTTCTTCATCTGGCCGGCGGCGCAGGCGCTGAAGCAGTCGGTCTTCGTCGAGGATGCCTTCGGCCTCACGAGCCGCTTCGTGGGCCTCGCGAACTTTTCGCGCATCCTCCACGACCCGAACTACCTGCATTCGATCGGCGTCACCGCCGTCTTCAGCCTCGCGGTGGCGGCGCTGGGGCTGGGGCTCTCGCTGCTGCTCGCGGTCATGGCCGATCACGTGATCCGCGGCGCCACCGCCTACAAGACGCTGCTGATCTGGCCCTATGCGGTGGCGCCGGCGGTGGCGGCGGCGCTCTGGGGCTTCCTCTTCGATCCCTCGATCGGCGAGGTCGCGCAGGCGCTGCGCTTTCTCGGCATCCGCTGGAACTATCTCG
>DATKNV010000186.1:0-4626 GCA_035541215.1 Allostellaceae bacterium
AACAAGCTCCCGCTCTTCTCGCTCGACACCTCGACCGTCGAGCGCGGCGCCATCGCCTCCTATGCGCAGAACCAGTATCAGACCGGCGTCGATTGGGCGACCGAGGTGGCGGTGCCGATCCTCCTGGGCCGCAACCCCGGCGCCATCGTTCCCGTGCGCTATCGCGCCTGGGACCTCTACGTGAATACCGCCGCGGCGGCCGCGATGAACGTGACCGTGCCGCCGGCGCTGGTGCAGAAGGCGAAGAAGGTCTTCGACAAGTAGAGCGTGCGCCGGCCGGGAAGCACTCGCTTCGCGGCCGGAGTTTTGCGCGCCCTAAAGTCGTGCGACACCCCAGAACTGATGCTGGTAGAGCGTGAGGTTGGTCACACCCCCGTATTCAATCCGGCCCTATGCTGAGGCTGCGATTTTCAAGGGGGGAATCCGATGTCTCAGCTCCTCAGCCTTTGGCGTATCTCCCTTGCTTACGCCCCCACGGTCTCGCGGGCGACCGGCGCTTTGCTCTTCTGCACGGGGCTGATGCTGCTCCCGCCACTACTGCTCGCCAACCTCGCAGCGTGGCTCGGCTGCCAGCATTTGAGTGGATCAGCCTGCGCGGCGTTGCTGCTGGCCGGCCTCGACCTCTCCGGTCACTGACGCTCCGGCGCGAGCGGAGCGCACGCTCAAATTCGCCGATGTGCCGGGAATGATCCCGGCAACGAAATCAAATCACGGTCGCGCCGGATAGAAATCGCGCGCTTTTGCAACTGAGCTAATGCTGCCGCCGGCGTAGAGCCGCTCGGAGTTTGCGCGGGGATCGGCCGGATGCATAATACCCCGGCGCAAATGTAGATTGGGAGGGGATCAAATGAGGCCGAATGCAGCGCGAGCGGGCGGAAGAATGCTGACGCGCCGGTCAGCGGCGAAACTGATCGTCGGCGCCGCGAGTTGCGTCTTTGCGCCGAGCTTGGCGCGCGCGGCAGACAAGAAGGTCTTTCTCCTGACCTGGGGCGGCACGATCCAGGCCATGCTCGAGAGAGACAACTGGGCGAAGAAATTCGCGGATGCCACGGGATACGAGGTGGTGCTCGTCCCGAAGGCGACCGGCACGGAGATCATGGCGACGGCGATCGCGCAGAAGGCGAGCCCGCAGGTCGACGTGGTTCAGTCGGATCTGCTGCCCTGGCTCGGCGCCATCGATCAGGACCTCTACGCGCCGCTCGACAACGCCTCGGTCCCCAACCTCGCGAGCCTCTACTCGCCGGCCGTCATCAAGAGCAAGGACGGCTCGCAGGTCCTGGGCGTCGAGCCCTATGGCGACGTCTTCGCCCTCATCTACAACAAGGACATTTTCGCGAAGAACAAGTGGGCGCCGCCCTCGCAATGGACGGACACGGAGCGGCCGGAGCTGCAGGGACAGCTCCTCATCCCGCCGCCCTCCTCGATCTACGGCATCTATTTCCTGATCATCGCGGCGCGCTCGCATGGCGGCGGCGAGAAGAACATCGAGCCGGGCTTCGAGGTCATGAAGAAGATCGGGCCCGGCGTCGTCGATTGGAGCGACACGTTCGCCAAGATGTCCCAGTTCCTCGCGGACGGAACCGCGGCCCTCGCCTTCCACGGCATCGCCGGGGCGCTCGACATGGTCGCGCGGAAATTGCCGGTCGGCTACGTCGTGCCCACGCCGGTCTACATGAGCCCGACGGCCATGGGCGTCATGAAGGGCGGACCGAACCACGCCGGGGGCCTCGCCTTCGTCAACTGGTGGATCAGTCCCGAGGTGCAGAGCTACCGCGCCGAGACCTACGGGCAGACCGTGATGAACCGCGAGGTGAAGCTCTCCGAGGCTGCGGCGGCGAAGCTCCCGGACCAGCAGAAGCTCTCGCAGCTCGTCGAGGTCGACTACGCGACGGTTCTGCAGAATCGTCAGGCCTGGATGGAGCGGCTGCAGCGTGAGGTCGTGAAGTAGATCCTCCCGCGCCGCCTTTCCGGGAAGGTCCGATGTCGCTCGAGATCGCCGGCCTCGCAAAGGCGTTCGGCACCGTCCGCGCTGTCGACGGCGTGAGCCTCTCGGTCGCGAGCGGCGAGTTCTTCACCCTGCTCGGCCCTTCCGGCTGCGGCAAGACCACGCTCCTGCGCCTCGTCGCGGGAATCTACCCCGCGAGCAGCGGCTCGGTGCGGCTCAACGGGCGCGACATCACGCACGCCCCGATGCACACGCGCAACCTCGCGATGGTCTTCCAGAGCTTCGCGCTCTTTCCGCATCTGAGCGTCTTCGACAACGTCGCCTTCGGCCTGCGCAGCCGGGGCGTCGCGCGCGAGGAGATCCGCGCACGCGTCAAGGAGGCGCTCGCGCTGGTGAAGCTCGAGGCCTTGGCCGAGCGCTTCCCGGCTGAGCTCTCGGGCGGCCAGCAGCAGCGCGTGGCATTGGCCCGCGCCCTCGTGGTCCGCCCGGATCTCCTGCTCTTCGACGAGCCCCTCAGCAATCTCGACGCGCGGCTCCGCGACGAGATGCGCTTCGAGATCCGCGATCTCCAGCGGCGCATCGGCATCACCACCGTCCTCGTCACGCACGACATCGAGGAAGCCTTCGTGATGTCCGACCGGATGGCGGTGATGCGCGCGGGCAAGATCGAGCAGATCGGGCGCGCCGAGGAGATCTACCGCTCTCCCGCCAGCCGCTTCGTCGCGAACTTCGTGGGCCCGATCAACGAGCTCGCCCTCAGCGGGATCGAGACGGTGGGCGGGCGCCGCAAGGCGCTCGCGGCGGGCTCGCTTCCGGTCTGGCTGCCGGACGGCGGGAGCTCCGGTAGCGGCAAGGCGACGCTGATCCTACGCCCCGAGGCTCTGCGCGTCGGCTCGGGAGAGATCGCCGCCGACAACAGGTTTCAGGCGGAAGTCGTGGACGTCGTCTATCTCGGCGGAAGCAGCGAGTGCCGGCTCAAGATCGGAAGCCTTCTCCTCGCGGCGGTGCTCCCGAGCGCCGCCGCCCAGCGGCTGCGTCCGCGAGAGCGCGTCACCGTGGGCTGGGACGCCAACGACGGGGTGATGCTCGATGCGGGATAGAAGCGTCCGCGCGCCCTGGCTCTTCGCCGCGCCGCTTCTGCTGGTGATGGCGCTGGGCTTCCTCTGGCCGCTGCTGCAGGCGCTCGCGAACAGCCTCCATCCCAACACCCCCCAGGGGATCGACGCGGCACAGTGGACGCTCGACAATTACGCGCGCCTCGCCGATCCCTTCTACGGCGGGATTCTGCTGCGCACTCTTCGCATCAGCCTCGCCGTCACTGCGATCACGGCGCTCCTCGCCTATCCCGTGGCGCTCTTCCTCGCGCGCCTCTCGCCGCGCGCGCAATCCCTCCTCATTCTCGCCTATGTGAGCCCCTGGCTCGTCAATACGGTGGTGAAGGCGCTGGGCTGGACGCTGCTGCTGCGCACGAGCGGCGTCGTCAACACGGTGCTGCGCCAGCTCGACATCGTAGCGGCACCCCTCAAGCTCATGCTCAACGAGACCGGCGTCGTCATCGCGCTCATCCCCGGCCACTTCATCTTCGTGCTGCTGCCGCTCTGGGCGGCCGTGAGCAGCCTCGACCCCGCGCTCACCTGGGCGGCCGGCACGCTGGGCGCACGGCCGAGCGCGGTCTTCTGGCGCGTCATCCTGCCGATCACGCTCCCGGCCTTCGTCGCGGGGCTCGTCATCAACTTCATCATGAACATGACGGCTTTCGCGATTCCGATGTTCCTGGGCGGCGCCCGGAACATGGTGGCCTCGATGCTCGCCTACCAGGTCAATCTCGTCTCGCTGGACTGGCCACTCGGCGGCGCGCTCGCAGTGGCGCTTCTGGCGTTGACGCTCGGATTGGTCTGGGCGGGGCAACGGGCGGCGACGCTGCTCGTCGCGGGGCGAGGCCTCAGGCCATGATCCGCGCCATCAATATCCTCGTACTAATTCTCGTACTCGCCCCCGTCGTCGTGGTGATGTGGATGTCGCTCACGCCCACGGCCATGTTCGTGCTGCCGGTCACGCAGATCTCGCTGCGCTGGTACCGGGAGGCGCTCTCCTATCCCGGCTTCGTCGATGCCTTCGTCCTGAGCGCGAAGCTCGCGACGCTCGCGGCGGCGGTCACCATTGCGCTGTGCTTCTCCGCCGTCTACGGGATCGTGCGCTACCGCCCGCGGGGCGCCGCCGCGCTCCGGGGCTTCTTCACGGCGCCGCTCCTCGTCTCCGCCGTCGTCTTCGGCATCGCCATGCTGCAATTCGTCAATCGCTTCGGCCTCTACAACGACTTCGCGGGCTTGCTGCTCGCGCATGTCGTGCTGGTCGTGCCCTTCGCGATCCGGTCGCTCGAGGCGACGGTGCGCGCGGTTCCCGAGGAGCTCGAATGGGCAGCCATGATCCTCGGCCGGAGCCGCCTCGGCACGCTCCTTCGCGTCACCCTCCCCCTCTGCGCGCGCGGGCTCGTGACCGCGTTCCTGTTCTGCTTCCTGCTCTCCTTCTCGGAGGTCACCACCACCATCTTCATGACCGGGCCGGGGTTGCAGACGCTGCCCGTGCGCATCTACACCTACATGTCCGACCGCATCGATCCGACCGTCGCAGCCGTCTCGGCGCTGGTCGTGCTGGTATCGCTCGCGGTGCTTCTGCTTCTC
>DATKNV010000187.1:0-3929 GCA_035541215.1 Allostellaceae bacterium
GAGGGCGGCTTATAGCAAGGTGGGCGCGGGTTGTCGAGAAGGGCGATTCACGCGGGGACACCCTCACCCTCCCAGCGCTTCGCGCTGGGCCCCACCGTCGATCCGCTTCGCGGCTCGACCCCACTTCGCGGGAGAGGGAAACTCAGCCGTCGCCGAGGTCGCCGTAGCGGCCGATGCGGATGTCGCGGTGAATCGAGACGCTCATGAGGAGGCCGAAGCCGAACATGACCGTCAGCATGGCTGTGCCACCGTAGGAGACGAGCGGGAGCGGCACGCCCACCACGGGGATGAGGCCCATCACCATGGCGGTGTTGATGAAGACGTAGAGGAAGAGGTTGACGACGATGCCGAGGGCGAGCATACGGCCGAAATGGCTGCGGCTGCGGAAGGCGATGGCGTAGCCGTAGATCATCACGAGCATGTAGAGCGCAAGGAGGCTCAAGCCACCGACGAGCCCCCACTCCTCCGCGAGCATCGTGAAGATGAAGTCGGTCTGCTTCTCCGGCAGGAAGTTGAGGTGGCTCTGCGTCCCCTGGAGGAAGCCCTTGCCGACTGTGCCGCCGGAGCCGATCGCGATCTTCGATTGCAGGCTGTGATAGCCGGCGCCCAGGGGATCGCTCTCGGGATCGAGGAAGGTGTAGATGCGGTTCTTCTGATAGCCCTTGAGGAAGCGCCAGATCACGGGGACCCCCGAGACCCCCGCCACGATCACCGCCGCGAACATCCAGAGCCTGACCCCCGCGAGGAAGAACACCATGCCCCCGCCGAGCACCAGCATCATGGCGGTGCCGAGATCGGGCTGCTTCATCACGAGCCCCGCGGGCACCAGCACCAGCAGCACCGGCACCGCGAGCGCCAAGGGCCGGCCGATGTCCTCGATGCTGAGCCCGTGGAAATAGCGCGCGAGCGCCAGGACGAGCGCCACCTTCATGATCTCCGAGGGCTGGAGCTGGATCACGCCGAGATCGATCCAGCGCTGCGCACCCATGCCGATGGCGCCGCGGACCTCGACCGCCACCAGCAGCACGAAGGCGAGCGCATAGATCGCATAGGCCGCGCGGAACCAGATGCGGATGTCCACCAGCGCCACCGTCACCATCATCGCGAAGGCGACCGCGAAGCGCAGCATCTGCTTGCTGGCCCAGGGGTCCCAGCTTCCGTTGGCCGCGGAATAGAGCGTGGCGAATCCGACGGCGGCGAGCGTGCTCACCATGAGCACCAGGCCCCAATTGAGGCTCCAGATCTTCTCCGCGAGCGTGAGCTCGGGCTGGCGGCTGGAATAGAAGGAGACGGCCATGGCGCTCAGCTCCGCGCCGCGCCGCGCTCGGCGGCGAGACGGCCCTGCGGGACCCGGCGCGCGGGATCGCGGGTCTGCGCCTCCACGAGCACGTCGCGGCAGATCGGCGCCGCCACGGCGGAGCCGCCGCCGCCCTCGGCGCCGCCGTGCTCGACGACGACGGCGCAGACGTAGCGCGGCGCGCTCACCGGCGCGAAGGAGACGAAGAGCGCGTGGTCGCGCTCCTTCCACGGTACCTCCTTGGGCTTGGGGAGGCCGCGGTCGCGCTCGGCCTGGCTGATGTGGCGGACCTGCGAGGTGCCGGACTTGCCGCCCATCGCCATCAGCGGGTCCTTGATGCGCGCGCCGAAGGCGGTGCCGCCCTGTTCGTTCACGACCGCGTTCATTCCGTCGAGCACCAGCGTCACGTCCCGCGTGGGGACGCCGAGCGGCGCGGAGCTCGGGCGGACGGGCTCGCTCTCCTCGGTCATGATGCCGGCCTCGCGCGTCAAGCGCGGCACCACTGCACGCCCCGTCACGAGCCGGCACGTCATGGTCGCGAGCTGCAGGGGCGTCGCGGTGATGTAGCTCTGGCCGATGCCGCAGCTGATGGTCTCGCCCTGCTGCCAGGGGATGCCGTAGGTCGCGAGCTTCCAGTCGCGCGTGGGGATGAGGCCGGTGCGCTCGCCGGGGACGTCGATGCCGAGCGTGCCGCCGAAGCCGAAGCGCTTGGCCATGGCGGCGATGCGGTCGATGCCGATCCGCCGCGCCATCTCGAAGAAATAGACGTCGCAGGAGTTCTTGATGCCGCCGCGCATGTCGAGGGTGCCGTGTCCGCCCTTGCGCCAGCAGTGGAAGACGGCGTCGCCGAGCTGGAAATGACCGGGGCAGGTGACATGCGTCTCCGGGGTCGCGAGGCCCGATTCAAGGGCCGCCAGCGCAACCATGGGCTTGAAGGTCGAGCCCGGCGCATAGGCGCCGCTGATCGCCTTGTTGCTGAGGGGATTGAGCGGGTTCTCGATGAGGTCGCGCCACATGGCGCTGGTGAGGCCCGCAGCGAAGGCCGCGGGGTCGTAGCCCGGCACCGAGACCATCGCCAAGACCTCGCCGGTCGGCGCGTCCATGACGACGCAGGCGACGCTCCCCTCGGCGATGCAGCGCTGTGCCGCGTATTGCTGGAGCGCCGCGTCGATGGTGAGCGCCACCTCCTGGCCCGGCGTCCCCTCCTCGCGCGAGAGCTCGCGCACGACGCGGCCGAAGGCGTTCACCTCGACCTCGCTGGTGCCGGCGGTGCCGCGGAGCTCCTGATCGTGCTCCTTCTCGGCGCCGTTCTTGCCGATGCGGAAGTCCGGGAGCTCGAGGAGAGGATCGCCCGTGAGCTCGCTCTCGGAGACCGCCGCCACGTAGCCCACCATGTGCGAGGCCATCTCGCCGAGCGGATAGTCGCGCGTGAGCCCTTGCTCGATCGAGACGCCCGGCAGCTCCGGCGCGTTCACCTCGACGAGCGCCATCTCGTCCCAGCTCAGGTTCTCGCGCACCACCACGGGGACGAAGCTGTGCTTGCGCCGGATCTCGCGCATCACCCGGCGGCGGTCACTGTCGCTCAAGGATATGAGCTCGGCGACGGCGTCGAGCGTCGAATCGATGTCGCCGGCCTGCTCCGCCACGAGCACGACGCGGTAGTTCTGGCGGTTCGACGCGAGCGGCACGCCGAAACGGTCGACGATGAGGCCGCGCGGCGGGGCCAGGAGCCGCAGGTTGATGCGGTTCTCGTCCGCGAGCATCGTGTATTTGTCGGCCTGCAGCACCTGGAGGTAATAGAGCCGAGCCGCGAGCGCGCCCACGAGCGCGACCTTGGCCCCACCAATGAGCGCCGCGCGCCGGGTCAGGAGCTTGCCGCGTTTGTTGTCGCGCTCCATCTCAGGCCCGCATCAGGAGATTGCGTTGGACGCGCGCGAGCAGATAGCTCACGACGGGATAGAGCGCGACCGTGAGCACGGCCTGGAAGAGGAACGGCCGCGGATCGATAAGCATCGCGTTGAGGGCCGAGGCGAGCGCCCATTCCAGCGCCTCGGCGGCGGCTACCAGCGCGAGGAATCCGGCCCACACCACCGCGAAGCTCCGGCCGACGAAGACTTTGCGCTGGCTCAGTATCACCGCCCGGGCGATGAGGAAGACCAGCGAGGAAATCCCCAGCGGCGCGCCGTTGAGGAGGTCGAGGCAGAGCCCCGCCGCGAACACCGCGGAAAAGGGCAGCAGGTCCGGCCGGTAGATCGACCAGTGGAAGGCCGCCATCAGCACGAAGCCCGGCGCCACCTCCGCGAAGCCCGGCAGGTGCAGGGGCACGATCGACGCGATGACGCAGAGGAGCGCCGACAGCATCGGCATCATGCGATTGACGATCCCCTGGTCGCGCTGGAAGAAGACGAGCTTCATGGCGCGACCCTCGCGTCAGGGGCGCAGAACTTCCATGATGGTGAGCAGAACGGACTCCGTATTGGCGAGCGCGTCGTAATTTCCGAAGCGAACGACGCAGTATCCGCGCTGCTCGAGTCATTCGGTCCGCTCGGCGTCGTACGCCTCGCGGTCGGAATGCTGGCCGCCATCGACCTCGACGATGAGCCGCGCCTGCGGGCAGAAGAAGTCGACGACA
>DATKNV010000188.1:0-14061 GCA_035541215.1 Allostellaceae bacterium
CGCTCTTCGCGATATCCAAGCCGATCGTCACTGTGTAACCTTCCATTGGACGGCTCCTGTCTTTGGGGTGCTCTCAAGCAACCCCGTTTTGGCACTTCGATGCCGTTCGACAAGGGCCGTCCACCCCATCTCTGCGCGAAATACCTTTTTTTCTTTTACGTCACCGCCGCCAACTGCTCGTCGCTCAGCCCGCCGGGGACGATGGTGACGGGGACGCGGAGCTTGCCCGCCTGCTTCCCCACGAGCGCGGTGATGAGGGGGCCGGGGCCTTCGGGGCCGGTGCCGGCGGCGAGGACCAGGATCGAGATGCTCGGCTCTTCCGCGATGAGCGCCAGTAGCTCGTCGCGCCGCCGTCCCTCGCGGATGTAGACCACGGGCTGCGAGCCCGCGAGCGCCACCACTTGCTGCGAGAGCTTCTGGAGGAGCTGCTCAGCCTCCTGGCGGCGCTCCTCGCGCATCAGGGATTCGACCGCCATCCAGTGCTGGAGGTCGCTGGGCTCGATCACGTAGAGCAATGCCACGCGCCCGCCGGTCCTGCGCGCGCGCATCGCTGCATAGCGCAGCGCCACCGGCATCTCCGCGCTCTCGTCGACGACCACGAGGAAGATGCGCTGGACGGGGGGCGCGGGATCGCTCATGGCGGACCCTCTCAGGAGTGCCGGAACGGCAGGCTCGCGAGCCATCCTGCCACCACGGCCAAGAGGACGGCAATCAAGCCATAGAGAAGCGCATAGCGGTCGGCGAAGTCGTGCACCTCCGCATCGAGCCCGATCTCCGAGATCACCAGCGGCACGGTCTGGCCCGTCGCAACGGCCTTGTCGCGCACCAGCAGCACCTCGACGCGGTAGGTCCCCGTAGGCACGTTCCTCGGAAAGGAGATGGTGGTGCGGAAGAGCCGGCTCCCGAGAAAGGTCACTTGCCCCACGGCCGGCACGTAGAGCCCCGCGCGGACCTGATTGCGCAGGAAGGCCTCGCGGAACTCCGCGGTCTCCTCCGGCGAGACGGCACCGGCGGTGTTGAGGCGGAGGTTATCGAGCCCGATCTGCTGGAGCTGGCGCATCGCCTGCGGCGCGATCTGATCGAGCGGTCGGCTCGAGGCCATGCTGTAGAAGCTCGGCGCCTGCGCGAAAGTCACCTCGCGCGTGTTGACCCAGATCTGCGCCACCTTGCTCTTGCGGCGCACGCTCATGTCGCGATCGGGGCCGCGCACGGTCACGATCACGTCGCCCGCGCCGTCGGTCGCGCCGAAGAGCACGACGCTGGTCCCGGTGAAGCCCGTGGTGATCGCGACGAGATGGCTCGTGAGGTCCGCGACCAGCGCCTGCGCGCGGGCGGCCCCGGGAGCGAGCGCCCAGGCGAGGCCCGCAAGCAGCAGCGCCGCGCGGAGGCCCCGGCCGCTCATGCGCTCCCCGCCATGACGACGGAGTAGAGATCGATGGGGCGGACGCCGAGATCGCGCGCGAGCTTCACCGCGACCGCGAGCACCAGGAGCGCCAGGAGCGCGCGGAGCTGCTCGCCTCGGAGCCTCGCGCCGAAGCGGGTGCCGAGCTGGGCGCCGATGACGCCGCCCACCAGCAGGATGAGCGCGAGGACCGCGTCGACCGTTCCGTTGCCTACGGCCTGCAGGACGGTGACGTTTGCGGCGACGAAGATGATCTGCAGGAGCGAGGTCCCCGGCACGACGGCCGTCGGCATGTCCAGCATGTAGATCATGGCGGGCACCATGACGAACCCGCCGCCCACGCCCATGATCGCGGAGAGGATGCCCACGAGGAATCCGAGCCCCACCGGCACGATCGCGCTGATGTAGAGCTTGGAGCGGCGGAAGCGCATCTTGAGCGGGAGGCCGTGGATCCACATGTGCTGGTGCAGCTTCCGCCGTGCGCCTCCGGGCCGGCGCTGGCGGATGATGGCGCGCGTCGATTCCACCAGCATGATCGAGCCGAGGATGCCCAGCAGCACCACGTAGCTCACCGTCACCACCAGCTCGACCTGTCCCACCCGGCGGAGCAGCGCGAAGAGCCAGACGCCGAAGCCGGAGCCCAGGAAGCCGCCCACCAGCAGCACCGCCCCCATGTGGAAATCGACATTGCCGCGCCGCCAATGCGCGATCACGCCCGAGACCGAGGCGCCCACGAGCTGATTGGCCGAGCTCGCGACCGCGACCGCGGGTGGGATGCCGATGAAGATCAGGAGCGGCGTCAGCAGGAACCCGCCGCCCACCCCGAAGATACCCGAAAGCACCCCCACCACCGCGCCGAGCCCCAGGAGGACGATCACGTCCACGGACAGCTCGGCGATCGGGAGATAGATGTCCATGCGAGGGTGTTGTGGCGTGCGCGTGCGAAGGCGGGAAGAAACGCCACCTTACCGCCGGGATTCGCGAGCGGCAACGCGATTGCACGGATTTCCGCGGTTTTTTCACCACAGAGACCGTGAGGCAGTGAGGGGGGCGTGAATCGCGGCGAAGCCGCAACATTCCCTGCGGTGCCCGACCCCTTGCATTGGGATTTCATTGCGGCTTCGCCGCGAGACGCACTTTCTCACTGCCTCGCCGTCTCTGTAGTGAAACCCTTCTTTGTGCCCATCCCGGCGAATAACCTATGGCCCCCTACCCACGACGAGGAGGAGGCACCCGATGGACGGCGCGTTCGATTATCGCGGCAGGACGGTGTTCGTTGCCGGCGGCAGCAGCGGCATCAATCTCGGCATCGCCGAGGGCTTCGCCCGCGCGGGGGCGGCGGTGGCGATCGCAAGCCGCTCGCGCGAGCGCGTCGATGCCGCCGTGGCGGCGCTCGCGGCGCATGGCGGCAAGGTCGTGGGGGATACGGCCGACGTCCGCGACTACGCGGCGGTGGCGGCGGTCCTGGAGAAGGTGGGCGCGGCGCTCGGGCCCATCGACGTGCTGGTCTCGGGCGCCGCCGGCAATTTCCCGGCGCCGGCGCTCGGCATGTCCGCCAACGGCTTCAAGGCCGTCGTGGACATCGACCTCCTCGGCACCTTCAACGTGCTCCGCGCGGCGCACGCGCATCTGCGCAAACCCGGCGCCGCGATCCTCAACATCTCCGCCCCCCAGGCCTATAACCCCTCGCCGCTCCAGGTCCATGTCTGCGCCGCCAAGGCCGGGGTCGACATGGTGACGCGGGTGCTGGCGATGGAGTGGGGCGCGGACGGGATCCGCGTCAACTCGATCGTCCCTGGCCCGATCGAGGGTACCGAGGGGGTGCGGCGGCTCATGCCGAGCGAGGCCGCGAAGCGCGCGGTCGAGCGCACGATCCCGCTGCGGCGCCTGGGCCGAGCCGATGACGTGGCGCGGCTCGCCCTCTTCCTCGCGTCCCCGCTCGCGAGCTACGTCACCGGCGCCGTGGTGCCCGTCGATGGCGGCTGGTCGCTCGCGGGGATCGGCAGCGTCACCGCCATGGCGGCCCAGGGCGGCTCCTAGCCGCGCCCTCAAAATTGCCCCGGTTCAGTCCGGCTCTGCCGCGTGCTAACATTGCCCGGCCGCGGTCAGGAGGAGGCACCCATGCCCGTCGTCGCCATCACCAAAGCGCCGGAGATCCCTTGGCGGCCCGGCTATCGCAACTTCATCCTCGCGGGGAAGGAGCAGGGGGTGGGCTGCGTCGCCGGCATGAGCGTGATCGAGCCCGGCTGCGGCGCGCCGCTCCACGTGCACAAGGCCTCCGACGAGATCTTCATCGTCCTCGAGGGCGCGCTCGACATGCGGATCGGCGAGGAGCGCATCCTCGTCGAGGCGAACCACACCATCGCGATCCCCGCGGGCGTCCCGCACGCCTTCACCGCGGTGGGGCGCGTTCCCGTGCGCATGTTCACCTTCATGCCCGAGAGCGGCGCCATCGCGGACGCCACCGTCTACCTCGAGGGCGAGCCGCCCGCCGGCGCCGAGCTCCACTGAGGGCGCTACCGCTTCGCGCACCAGAAGACGTACATCGGGAAGGCGTCGGGGTGCGCCTTCTCGAACCCGGCCCAATTGCCGAGATCGGTCATGGCGGGGTCCTGCGGATAAGCCGCGCGATACCGGGCGGGGATCGCCGCCACCTCGTGCTCGAACCCCACGAAGTCGAGATCGAGCTCCGCCAGCATCGCCTGCACCTGCGGCAGCGTGAAGCGATGCTCGCAGGCGTGGAACAATAGGTCGCGGCAGCCGCTCAAATCCCAGATGTCGTTGGAGAGCGCGAGCCTCGGGAATTCCGCGGCCTCGGGCCCGAAGAGCACGCGCTCGCGGAAGCGGCGGATGTCCCTGGAGGTCGGCGAAAGCCCCAGCGCGGCGATCCGCTCGCGCGCCGCCGCGACCTCCGCGCGCGCGGCCTCGCTATAGAGCCCCACGCGCATCCATCCGCCGGGCCGCAGCATCCCCGCGAGCACGCGCCAGCCCGCGATCGGCGATTCCAGGTGGTGCAGCACGCCCACGACCTCGATCACCGGAAAGCTGCGGCCGAGCGCCCCGAGCCGCAGCAGGTCGCCCTGCAGGAATTCGAGGTTCCCGGCCCCGAGCCGCCGCGCCATGCGCGCGGCATAGGCGAGGCTCGCGCGCGAGAGGTCGACCGCGAGGACGTCGACCTCCTCGAGCGCGAGCGCCGTCGTGATGGGCTGGATGCCGGTGCCGGCTCCCGCGACGAGGATCTCGAGCGGACCCTCGAGGAATTCGGGCACCGTCGCGTGCGGGAACCTCTGCCGGAGCGCCGCCGCGAGACGCGCGCGCGGCTGATGCGGCAGCGCGAGCCAGCGGGGATAGGGATGCTCCTCGTACTGCCGCCCGACCGCCTCCGAGGTCGCATCCTCGCTCGCCCCGAGGCTCGGGATCGTCTCGGCGATCTCCCGCTCCTCGAGCGGCTCCAGGAGCGTGCGCTCGATCACCGTGCGTAACTCGGGGGACCGGCGATCCCGCGCGATCCCCGCGAGCGCCGCCGCGCCTTCGAGCGAGGCGAGCGGCGCGTAGAGCGCGTAGCGCAGGAGCCGCTCCTCCAACGCCGTCTCCGGCTCCGGCCGCTGCGCCAGCTCCGCCTCGAGCGCCGCTTTCCGCGACGCCTGCTCCCGCTCTTCATCCTCGGAGAGCGCGAAGACGTAGTTGTTGTTGCAACACTGCAGCGCCAGGCTCGCGAGGAACGGATGCGCCGCGGAGGGGAGCGACGCGGCGAGACCGAGGCGGCGCCGCGCCGCCGTCAGGAACCGCTCCAGCACCGCGTCGCGATTGACGGTCTCCGCGAGGAGCCGGCCGAGGAGCTCGTCCCCGAGTACCGGCGGCGCCTCTCCGCGCAGGAGCGCGTCGATCGCCTCTTCCGCCGCCCGGGCCGGCGCCGCATCGAGACCGTGGCGCGCGCGAAGCTGAAGTGCCGCGGGCTTGGCGAGCCTGCCGCGGTCGATCTCGGGCGTGTCGAGGCAACGCTCGATCCCCGCGACGATCTCGGGATCGTGCTCGGCGGGCATGCGGCGCGCCAAGGCGAGGGCGAAGGCTTCGATGGTCTCGCGCGCCTCAGGCCCGCGCCGCATGCCATCGCGCGCGCGGTCGAGCGCCTCCTCAGCGCGGCCGAGATCGCAGAGGAGCTTCACCAGCTCGAGGCGCGCGGGCGCAAGTTCGGGATTGAGCGCCAGCGCTCGCTCGTAGCGCTCGGCCGCCTCCTCGATCCGCCCGAGATCGGCGAGCACCGTAGCGAAATGGAATTCCGCGAGGGGATCTCCGGGATCGAGCGCCACGAGCTCTTGGTATGCCCGCGCGGCCTCCTCGTGCCGTCCGAGCGCCGCGAGCGCCAGCGCATGATGGCGCAGCGCCTCGATCGAGCGCGGCGCGATCGCCCTCGCGCGGCGAAGGCTCTGCTCGGCCGCCGCGAGGTCGCCGAGCTCCGCCAAGGCGAGCGCGCGGCCGATGAGCGCGCCGACGTCGCCCGCATTGAGCGCAAGCGCGCGGTCGTGGCTCGCGAGCGCCTCGGCGAATCTTCCCTGTGCCGCGCGCAGGAGCGCGATCCCGTTGTGAACCGCCGGCTCCTGCGGCGCGAGCGTCAGCGCCTCGGCGAGGCTCGACTCCGCAAGCTCCGGCCGGGCGGTCGCGATCGCGACCATCCCCAGGAGATAGAGCGCATAGGGCTCGCGCGGGAGAGCCGCCAGCACCTGGCGGCAAAGGCGCTCGGCCTCCGCGTGGCGTCCGCCCTGATGGAGCCGCGTCGCCTCCGCGAGCGCCGCGTCGAGCGCCGCCGGCCGCTGCCGCTTCGCTTCCGCCCGCGCGGCCTTGGCTGCCGCGCGACGCTCCCTGCGATTGGTCACTCGATACCGCCCACCCTTTTTCGACTCTGCGGCATCTCACTGTACCGCTGCACGGGGGTCAAAGAGAAACCCGCTACGGCCTGAGCAGCCCCGTGATGTCGCAGACCTGGCGCAGGTTGGGGTCGGCGATGGCGCGGGCGCGCTCGATGCCGCGGCGCAGCGTCTGGTCGATGTATTGCGGGTCCGCAAGAAGACGCCGCATCTCGCCGCCGATCCGGCCCAAGACCGAGACCGCGAGGTCCGAGAGCGTCTCCTTGAAGCGCGAGAAGGGCGAGCCCGCGAATTCCGCGACCGTCGCCTCGAGGCTCTTGTCCGCGAGCGCGGCGTAGATGCCGAGGAGGTTCCCGGCCTCGGGCCGGCGCTCGGCCTCGCCGGCGCTCTCGGGCATCGGGTGCGGATCGGTCTTCGCCTTGCGGATCTTCTGGCGCACGAGGTCCGCGTCGTCGGTCATGTTGATGCGCGAATAGTCCGAAGTGTCGGACTTCGACATCTTCTTCGTGCCGTCGCGGAGACTCATGACGCGCGTCGCCGCGCCGAAGATCTGCGGCTCCGGCAGCGGGAAGAACTCGACCTCGTAGCGCCGGTTGAAGGCGCCGGCGATGTCGCGCGCGAGCTCCAGGTGCTGCTTCTGGTCCTCGCCCACGGGAACGTGCGTCGCTTTGTAGAGAAGTATGTCGGCCGCCATCAGCACGGGATAGGCGTAGAGGCCGAGGCCCGCGTTCTCACGCTGCCTTCCCGCCTTCTCCTTGAACTGCGTCATGCGGTTGAGCCAGCCCAAGGGCGTCATGCAGCCCAGGAGCCAGGCGAGCTCGCTGTGCGCGGCGACCGTGCTCTGGTTGAAGATGATGCAGCGCTCGGGATCGATGCCCGCGGCGATGTAGGCGGCGGTCACCTCGCGCGTCTGCGCGCGAAGCTGCTGCGGGTCCTGCGGCATGGTGAGAGCGTGCAGGTCGACGATGCAGAAGATGCAGTCGTAGTCGTTCTGCAGCGCGACCCAGTTTCGGATCGCGCCGAGATAGTTGCCAAGGTGCAGGTTTCCGGTGGGCTGGACGCCCGAGAAGATGCGGTTCATGAGCTCCGTCCGGGTTGGAAGCGGCGGATCGCCGAAAGCGGCGCTTTATGGGGTGAGCGGGTGCGGCGGGTCAAGCGGCTCTGCGCCGAAGCCGGCGCGCCACCTCCTGCCAATCCGCCGCACCCGAGAGGAAGGCGAAGGCGGCGAAGCTCGCGAGCCCTGCCGCCACCAGCGCCGCGAGCGCGAGAAGCCGCTCGGTCGCGCGCCCCGCGAGTGCGGCTTCGAGCGGCACCAGCAGCACCGCCAGCAGGACGCCCATGCCGATGGTGGCGCCGATGAGCCGCGGCAGGACGCGCCGCGAGCGCGCGTCGAAAGAGAAGTGCCCGCGCCGATGCAGGATGATCCAGAGGCCGAGCGCGTTGACCCAGCCCGCGATCGAGGTTGCCATGGCGACGCCGACATGGGCGAAGCCCAGGAGGAATCCGAGGATGCCCATCGCCGCGCCGTTGACCGCGAGCGAGAGGATCGCGAGCAGCACCGGCGTCCTCGTGTCCTGCCGCGCGAAGAAGCCCGCCGCGAGAAGCTTCACCAGCACGAAGGCCGGGAGCCCCGCGGCATAGGCTGCGAGAGCGGGAGCGGTCGCCGCGGTCTCGCGCGCGCCGAAGGCGCCGCGCTCGAAGAGCGCCGCGAGGATGGGCTGCGCCAGCACGGCGAGCGCCATCGCCGCCGGCAGCGTCAGGAGGAGGGCGAGCTCGATGCCGCGGTTCTGCGTCGCGATGGCACCGGCCTCATCCGCGCTCCGCACCTGGCGCGAGAGCGAGGGCAGCACCGCCGTGCCGACCGCGATCCCGACGACGCCCAGCGGCATCTGGTTGAGGCGGTCGGCGTAATAGAGATAGGAGACCGACCCGGCCGGCAGCAGCGAGGCGACCGCGGTCGAGAGGAAGAGGTTAAGCTGCGTGACGCCCGCGCCGAAGGTCCCCGGCAGCATGAGGCGCATGAGCTTCCCGACCGCCGCCGTGATCCGCGGGACCGGCAGGCTCAGCGCCATGCCCGCGCGCCCGCAGGAGATCATGAGCCAGATGAACTGCGCGAAGCCCGAGACCGTCACGGCCCAGGCGAGCGCGGGGCCGCTCAAGGGCCGCACCAGCACGAGCGCCGCGATGAGGCAGATGTTGAGCAGCACCGGCGCCGCCGCGGTCGCGGCGAAGCGCTCGAGCGAATTGAGGACGCCGCCTTGCAGCGCGACCAGGGAGATGTAGAGGAGATAGGGAAAGGTGATCCGCGTCATCGCGACGGTGAGGCGGAACTTCTCGGGGTCGGCGCGGAAGCCCGGCGCGATCAGCGCCACGAGCTCGGGCGCCAGGATCTCGGCGGCGATCAGGAAGACGAGGAGCGCCGCCACCAGCACCGCGAGCGTCTCCTCCGCGAAGCGCCGCGCGGCGGCGGGGCCCTCGGTGTGGATCATCCCCGCGAAGACCGGGACGAAGGCCGCGCTGAAGGCGCCCTCCGCGAAGAGCGTGCGGAAGAGGTTCGGGAGGCGAAGCGCCACCACGAAGGCGTCGTTGACGGGACCGGCGCCGAGATAGGCCGCGGTCAGCATGTCCCGGACGAAACCCAGGACCCGGCTCAGCAAGGTGTAGAAACCGACCGTCGCGGCCGAGCGCAGCAGTGCCATTGCCGCGTCTTCTAACGGAATTCGCGCGGGGGCGGAAGGGAAGGGGCTTGCGCGGTGCGGGGCTCCCCCTCACCCTAACCCTCTCCCCGTGGGGGAGAGGGGACTCCGTACTCTCCCTCTCCCCATCGGGGGAGAGGGTTGGGGTGAGGGGGCGGGAGCGATTCATGGCAGAAATCAGGATCGGCGTCGTCGGCTGCGGCGGGCGGATGGGGCGGATGCTCGTCTCCGAGGCGCAGGCGGCAGGCGGCTTTCGCGTCGTCGCGGGAAGCGAGGCGCCCGGGAGCCCGCTTCTCGGCAAGGACGTGGGCGAGCTCGCGGGCGTGGGCAGGCTCGGGGTCGCGGTCGCCGCGGATGCGGCTTCGGTCTTCAAGACGGCGGAGGTCGTGCTCGATTTCACCGTTCCCGCGGCGAGCATCGCGCATGCGAGGCTCGCGGCCGAGACCGGCCGCGCCCTCGTCCTCGGCACGACCGGGCTCGATGCCGCACAGGGCGCTGCGATCCGCGAGGCTGCGAAACGGGCGCCGGTCATGTGGGCGGCGAATTTCAGCCTCGGCGTCAATCTGCTGCTGAACCTCGTGGAGCAGGCGGCGCGCGCGCTCGGCGAGGAGTACGACATCGAGATCCTGGAGATGCATCATCGCCACAAGGTCGATGCGCCCTCGGGGACCGCGCTCGTCCTCGGCGAGGCCGCCGCGCGCGGGCGCGGCATCGATCTCGAGAGCCGCAGCGAGCGCGTGCGCGACGGCCATCCCGGAGCGAGGAAGAGCGGCAACATCGGCTTTGCGGTGCTGCGCGGCGGCGACGTCGCGGGCGAGCACAGCGTGATCTTCGCGGCGCCGGGGGAGCGGCTCGAGCTCGGGCACCGCGCGGGGACGCGCGCGATCTTCGCGCGGGGCGCGATCAGCGCCGCGCGCTGGGTCGCGGGCAAGCCCGCGGGGCTCTACGACATGAAGGACGTGCTGGGGCTGAAGCGCTAAAGGGCGGGACCGATGTGGTCGCGCCAGCGGTGGAGCGCATCCTTGAGGGCGGTCGCGAGCGTCTTGCGCTCGGCGGGGGCCAGGAACCCGCCCACCACGAGCTCGCGGCCGTGCGAGGCGATGACGAGCCGATTGCTCTCGTCGTGCTCCTCGAGGACCACGCGCAGCCAATAAGGCTGGAACTGCCAGCGCCAGCGCTCGCCGCGCGCGCCCACGCGCTCGACCGTGAGGGTGTCGCCGGTGAGGCGCACCCACTCGTGCATGCGCGCGCTGCGGTAGCTCGCGCGGAACGCGAGATAGATCAGCAGCACGTCGACGCCGAAATAGCCGCAGATCGGCCAAGCCCCCAAGAGTACGAAGCTCATGCCCGCGGCGAAGCTCACCGCGCCCAGCACCACCATCAGCAGCACGAAGCCCTGCGGCGGCAGGCTGCGGTGGGGATAGAGCACGGCGTCGAAGAAAACCGGCGCCGGCTCGCTGCGTCGCTCATCGTCCATGGCCCGGGAGATTAGGTGGACGCCGCGCGGAGGTAAAGGCGGCGGTGACCGGTCGCATGAATTTTCCTGGGTCGCGAGAAAGAGCTTGGTGCCTTGGTGGTTCAAATTCCCTCGAGCCTCGTTAGAATGCGGCCATGAAGCCCGCGGAGGTCGAGGAGTTCTTTCGCCGCTTGGCGGCCGAGCGGCCCAATCCTCGCGGCGAGCTCGAATACATCAACCCTTATACGCTGCTGGTGGCCGTGGTGCTGTCGGCGCAGGCGACGGATGCGAGCGTCAACAAAGCGACGCCGCCGCTCTTCGAGATCGCGGACACGCCCGCGAAGATGGTGGCGCTCGGCGAGGCGCGGCTCCAGGAGTTCATCAGGACGATCGGCCTCTACCGCACCAAGGCCAAGAACATCATCAGGCTCAGCGAGCTGCTGCTGGCCGAGCACGGCGGCGAGGTCCCGCGGACGCGCGAGGCGCTGCAGAAGCTGCCGGGGGTCGGGCGCAAGACCGCGAACGTCGTCCTCAACATCGCCTTCGCCGAGCCCACCATCGCCGTCGACACCCACATCTTCCGCGTCGGCAACCGCACGGGGATCGCCCGCGGCAAGACGCCGGACCAGGTCGAGGCACGGTTGGAAAAGGTGGTGCCCGCGCATTACAAGCTGCACGCGCATCACTGGCTGATCCTGCACGGCCGCTATGTCTGCACCGCGCGGAAGCCCAATTGCCCCGCCTGCGCCGTCCGCGATCTCTGCGCCTTCAAGGGCAAGACGACGCTGGAGGCGCCAACGCGGAAATCATCACGGAGATGAAGATCTCCGTGTCCTCCGTGTCTCCGAGGGGAAATCTGCGTTCCCGCTCAGAGTCGGCCCTGGCGGATCTGATTGCGGTCACTGACGAGGCGGCTGTAGCAGCTGGTCTGAGAGACCCTCGTGAAGCCGCGGTCGTGGGTTTCGGCGTAGGCCACCCGGTACTGGCCGCTGTCGTCGTATAGATAGAGGTCGAGCACGCATTCGGCGCTGCGGTATTGCCAAATCTCCGCCGGCGGCTCCTCGCGGCGGAAATCGGGCTCGCCGAGCACGCGCTGCACGTCTTTGTCGCTCAATCCATCGAGCTTCTTGAGCTCCGGTGCGGAGACGGGAGCGCCAGGCGCCGCCCCGCCGCGCTGCTCCGGCTGCAGCCGTCCGGCCTGCGGAGCGCCGCCGCAGGCCGCGAGGGCCGTCGTCAGCGCCAATACCGCCGCGACACCGATCCCGCGCGCGCTGCCCTTCCGCCTGCTTCCCCGGCCGTGCGCCGGCCCGAGGCCCCAAATTTCCATCCCAAACCCCATAGGACCCGGTGCGCCCTCGGGGCGTCCGGGCCTCGTTGACTACTCGGAGTGACCGTCTCCGCTCGCGAGCGCCGCCACGGGCCGCGCCTCGATCGCCGGGGGCGGCGGCGGCTCGTTCACCGTCGGCTGCGCCTGGATGTCGCCGGAGATCTGGCCCCCGCACTCGATCTCGATCTGGCCGTAGCGCACGGTGCCGACGATCCGGCCGGTGGCGCGGATCAGGAGGCGCCGGCGCACGTTGAGCACGCCCTCGAAGCGGCCGCGGACCTCCGCGTCCTCGATCGAGGCCGAGCCCTTGAAGACGCCGCTCTCGGAAATCTCGATGTCCCGGCAGTTCGCGAGGTTCGCCTCGACGCTGCCCTCGACCACCAGCCGGTCGCAGGAGGTGATCTCGCCGGAAAGCGAGATCTCGCGCCCGACGATGAGCTTGCGCATCTCGGCGTCGCGCTTGCCGGGGAGGCCCGCCGCCTGAGCGGGCGGGGTGGCGCCGTCGAGGCGGCGCGGCACCTCGGGCGAGGGCCGCTGCGCTTCAGCGGGGGCCCGGGGCGGCAGGATCGGCGGCCGGACGGGGCCGGCGGCGGCGGGTCGCGCGCCGGGCTTCACCGGCAGGTCCAGCTCCTCCACCACTTCGGGCGTGATCTCGGGAATCTCGTCGGTCGGTTTCCTGCGGCGGAACATGTGCTCACCCTGCGTTGGGGGTCATCGGCCCGGCGGGAGCGCCCGCGCCGGCGAACCCCGCGGCCTCCGTCACCAGGTGCAGCATCAGCGCTGCCGCCACCAACGGGGCCGCCAGATTGACGACGGGCAGGGAGAGGAGGGCTGCGATTGCCGTGCCGGCGAGGAGCCAGCGACCTCGGCGCTCGCGCCAGAGCGCCCCTGCTGCGACGCCGTCGAGCCGGCGAAGCGCGACCAAGTCGAAATATTCCCGCCCCAGAAGATACCCGTTGAGAAGGTAAAAAAGAAGCAGGTTTATTGCTGGAATCAGCAAATAAATCGGCAGCGCCAGAAGGTTGAGCGCGATGGTTAGTCCGAGGAGGCGCAACCCGCTGACGAGTGCCGCGCCCAAGGGCATGCCGAGCGCGGGCGGCAGCGCGGGATAATGCTGGCGCTCGAGCCGCCGCAGCACGGGCTCGAGGAAGAGGCTCAGAATCGTCGTGGCGACGCCCGGGAAGATGAGCCAGGCAAGTCCCAATACCGCGAGGTTGCCGAGGATCTCGAGCGGCCAGCGGAACCACCAGTGCTCGCTCACGCGCGCGGCGGAGACGCCCCAGGTGACGCCGATGAAGAGGAGGCCGAAGACCGCGACCGCGCCCACGATGCTGAGGATGAGCGCCTGGCGCTGCGCGGGCGCGAGCGCGTCTTCGAAGGCAAGGCCGAGGGTCTTGAGGAGCGAGCGCATGGGGGCGGGGACTCGGGGGCGATGAGGGCGAGGCCGCGCTTCTCCAGCGCGGGACCGCCCCTTATACTCCGCCCGCCGTTACCTTTCCGAGAGCCCTTCCTGACATGACCCGCACCGACCACGATGTCCTCGGCATCGGCAATGCCATCGTCGACGTGATCGCCCATGCCGACGACGCCTTCCTGGAGCGGCGCGGCCTCGTCAAGGGCACCATGCGCATCGTCGGCGCGGCCGACGCCGATCTCCTCTATTCCGAGATGGGGCAGGGCGTGGAAATGTCCGGCGGCTCGGTTGCGAACACGGTCGCGGGCGCGGCCTCGCTCGGCGGGCGCGCCGCCTATATCGGCCGCGTGCGCGACGATCTCCTGGGCCGCGTCTTCCGCCACGACATCACCGCGGCGGGCGTGACCTACCGCGTGCCCGCGGCGAAGGAGGGGCCCGGCACCGCGCGCTGCCTCATCCTGGTGACGCCCGACGCGCAGCGCACCATGAACACCTTTCTCGGAGCCTGCGTCGAGCTCGGCCCCGAGGATCTCGACCACTCGCTCATCGCGGGCGCGGCGGTGACGTATCTCGAGGGCTATCTCTTCGATCCCCCGAAGGCGAAGGCGGCGCTCCGCGAGGCCGCGGAGATCGCGCACGCCGCCAAGCGCAAGGTGAGCCTCTCGCTCTCCGACCCCTTCTGCGTCGAGCGCCACCGCGCGGATTTCCGCGACCTCGTCGAGCATCACATCGACGTGCTGTTCGCGAACGAGATCGAGATCTGCTCGCTCTACGAGACCGCGGATTTCGACGCGGCCGCCCGCGCCGTGCGCGGCCGCTGCGAGATCGCGGTCCTCACGCGGAGCGCCAAGGGCTCGCTCATCGTGACATCCGAGGGGACACAGGAGATCGCGCCCGCTCC
>DATKNV010000189.1:0-42127 GCA_035541215.1 Allostellaceae bacterium
GGGCCGTCATGCGGACGCGAGCGCCGGCGGCGGTCGGGTCCGACGTAGCGCGGCGAGCGGATGAAAGCGCGGGGGTGCCGGATCACGTCCGCGAGCTTCTCGGCGACGCTTTGCGCCGAGACCGGCTTCGCCAGGAAATCCGTCACGCCCGCGTCGCGCGCCTCCTTGACGCGGTGCGCGTGCGAGTAGCCCGTGAGCATGACGATCGGCACCAGCGGGTCCGGACTGTCCTCTGACTTGCGCAGGAGCCGGACGAAGTCGAGTCCGTCCAGCGGGTCCATCAGCCAATCCACGAAGACGATGTCCGGCCGCGCGCTCCGCATCTCGCGAAAGGCGCTGCCGGCGTCCTTGACCGGGCGCACTCTGCCGACGCCGAGCCCGTGCAGGATCGTCTTGATGATCGCCTGCGAATGCGGGTTGTCGTCGACCACCAGCACGTCGAGCTGTGCCAGGCCCGTGGGTTGCGTCTCGTCCATCGCGCCAGTACACGTCGAGGCCGTTTAAGATTTCGCTATCGCCGCAGGCCCGGAATACGCTTCGATCGGCTTATTGCTCTAGTATTACGCGAGAATTCCCAGGCGCTCGGGCAACGGCGCGCACGGATAGATAGAAATCGATGCGGCCGGCCGTTGCGCCGGCCCTATTCCAGCGTCTCCAAAAGCCGAAGCAGCAGCCGCGCGCGTGGCTCGAGCGAGGAGATCAGGATGTGCTCGTGCTCGGCATGCGCGCCCGCGCCGACCGCGCCGAGCCCGTCGAGGGTGGGGATGCCGAGGGCCGCCGTGAAATTCCCGTCGCTGCCGCCGCCCGTGAGCATTTCCGGAAGATCGAAGCCGATCTCCGCGGCCAAGCCCTTGGCGTGCTCGTAGAGCGCCGCGACCCCGGCATCGCGCACGAAGGCCGGGCGGTTGACGCCGCCCTCGATCCTGAGCGCGACGTCCTTTCCCTGCGGCGCGAGCGCTTCGATGCGCGCAACGAGCTCGGCGGCCGTCGCGTCGTCGGGACAGCGGAAATCGATCTCCGCGCGAGCATGCGCGGGGACCACGTTGGCGAAGCCCACCGTGCCGCCGGAGGCAACGCCGACATTGACGGTGATGCCGCGGGCATAGTCCGTCATCGCCTCGAGTGCCACGATCTGGCGCGCGAGCTCCGCGACGGCGCTCCGTCCGAGCTCGTGATTGACGCCGGCATGGGCGGCGACGCCGGTGACCTCCAGATCGAAGCGCCCGACCGCTTTCCGCGCGGTCACGACGGCGCCGTTGGGGCGGCCCGGCTCCAGAACCAGCGCGTATTTGGCGCCGCGCGCGGTCTCCTCGATGAGTGTGCGCGAGGTCGGACTGCCGATCTCCTCGTCCGCCATGAAGAGAAATGTCACCGGCAATTTGGTCTCACGCGCCTGCCGCACGAGATGGCGGTAGACGTAGAGGCCCATGTAGCCGCCGGACTTCATGTCGTAGATGCCGGGCCCCGTGACCTTGTCGCCGTCGATCTTGAAGGGCTTGCGCGCGAGCGTGCCCTTCTCCCAGACCGTGTCGAGATGGGCGATCAGCACGATGCCGGGCCCCTCGCCGCCCCAGGGCGAGCGGGCACGGATGTGATCACCCTTTCCGTCGCGCCCGGGCACGCGCTCGACCTGGGCGCCCAGCGCCGCGAGATCGCCACAGACCTTCTCGACGAGCACGTTCACCGCCGCGCCATCCGTGCTCGGCGTCTCGATCTCGACCCAGCTTCGGATGCCCTCGAGCATCTCCGCGGCATCGATGCGCGGCGCGTTGCTGCCGCTCGCCTCGGACATTTGCGATCCTCCCTCCGCAGAACACGGCAGAAGCTAACGGTTCCCGCCCTTCAGCGATAGGCCCAGAGTCCCTTCTTGAGCGAGCGCGCCACGCCCTCGGCGCTGCGGTAGTCCTGGGTCTGCCGGGGATCGTCGAGCGCGAGACCCTCGCCGACCAGGAAGCCCGCGATGTCGACGCCCTTGTCGTCGAGGCAGATGCGCGCGGGCGTTCCGGCCGAGGCACCCGGCGGCAGAGCGCAGGTGACGTTGGCGCTGTGCGCAAGACGATCCGCGAGCATCCGCTGCGTTACCTCCGTGCAGGGCCGCGGCTCGCCGGTGCCGGGACGGCAGCGGTCGCCGCTCGCGGGCGCGGCGATGCCGAAAAGCCGCACCGAATGCCCCTGCAGCGCCAGCATCGTCGTGCCCGTGGCCTGGGCCGGTCCCGTGAGCGTGGCGGGCACGGGCGGCGGCGCCTGTTGCGGGCGCGGCGAAGGCGCGGGCGCGGAAGGAGCCGTCGCCGGCGCGGGCGGCGCGGGGGCTGCAGCCGACCGCCCGATGGGATTGCCGTTCCGGTCCTCCATGGTGACGTGCGGGACCGGCGCGGTGCGATAATCCGGCACTGGATGCACCGGCTGTACCGATATGTCCTGCTCCGGCAGCGGCGGCAAAGTCGGCTGCGATGGCGGCAGCGCTGCTTCCTGCTGCGGCGGTGCGTCCTCCTGCTGC
Organism: Allostellaceae bacterium; assembly: GCA_035541215.1. Classification (GTDB taxonomy): domain Bacteria; phylum Pseudomonadota; class Alphaproteobacteria; order ATCC43930; family CGMCC-115725; genus DASZHJ01. The sequence continues at coordinate 2,498 of DATKNV010000189.1, forward strand.
GGTGGCGCAGGCTCGGGGAGCGCGGGCGCGGGCGAGGGCGCCTCGGGCGCAACCTCGGTGACGGCAGGGAGCGGCATCGGCTTGATCAGCTCCGCGCGCTGTTCCGCGAGCAGCAGCGCGACCGCTGCCGCCGCGGCGAGCCCCACACACGCGAGGAGCCATTTGCGCACGGGTTCTTCTCCGTGAGCTTCAGCCGCGCCTCACCCCGTGAGCGCGGACATCACGCGGCCGATGAAGCCGTCCGTCGCCGCGGGGTCCATCCAGCGCATCACCGCGACGATGCCGGTCGCGGGATCGATCCAGGTGGTGTTGCCGCCGGCGCCGATGGCGAAGACGCTCTCGGGCGAGGCGCTCTTGTAGCGGCCGCGGCCGGTATTGAGCCACCAGAGGTATCCGTATTGCGGATTGAGCGCCGCGGGCCGCGTCGAGGCCGCGATCCATTCCTCCGAGAGGAGCCTGCGCTCGCCCCAGCGCCCGCGCGCGAGCATGACGAGGCCAACCTTCGCCTGATCCTCCGCGTGGATCGCGACGCCGCCGCCCCAATGGCTCCCGCCGGGAACGGAGGTCATGGGGCGCCCGTCGACCTCCACCGTCGAGTTGCGATAACCCCACCACTCCCAGCTTTGGGATGCGCCGGCCGGCGCCATGATCGCCTCCTTGAAGACTTCCGGGAGCGGCCTGCGGAAGAGCCGCATCAGCGCGAGCGAGAAGCGATTGACGCGGACGTCGTTGTATTCCCAGAAGCCGCCCGGCCGCTCGAGATCGCGATGCGTGCCCTTCTTCTTCGCGGCGGCCGCGGTGCCCTCGGTCGAGAGATTGCGATTGCGGTCGACGAGATCGGGCTTGTCCCAGAGCGTCCCCTCCCACTCCGAGGTCTGCTGCAGGAAATGCTCCCATTCGATCTTGTCGTTGTGCGGGGACTCGAAGCCGCCGTCCCTGACGCGCGCTCCCACGCGCTCGTGCACGTCCGGCAGGAGCCCGCAGTCGTGCGCCACGCCCGCGAGCAGGCTCAGATAGCTCTTGGCGACGGAGAAGGTGAGATCGACTTGCCGCGTGTCGCCCCAGCGCGCGACGAGCTTCCCGTGGCGCGTGATGAGCCCGTTGGGCCCGCCGCGCGGGCGCACCGGTCCCAGGATCTCGTTCCAGGGCGGCGGCTCGAAATACTGGTTTGCGATCACCGAGGCGAGATCGCGGCTCCAGGGCGTCTCGTGCTCCGCCGCAAAGCCTACGGCAGCCTCGAGCCGCGCGCGGTCGAAGCCCGCGGCATCCGCGGGATGCTGCGGCCAGGGCGCGGGATCGGCGGGGGGAAGTGCGATGGGTTGCATGGCGATCGTCCGTGCTGAGACGCGGAGCGCGAGTATAGGCGATTGCGACCGCGGTCCAGAGTCGGCGTTATCCCATATATTCTCAATTTGCCGTCATGGCCGGGCTTGTCCCGGCCATCTACGTGGTCCCGTGCGCGCTGCTGGCTCGTGGATGGCCGGGACAAGCCCGGCCATGACGACTCAAAAAGGCAGAAACGAAGACAAACGGACCTCGACCCGCCCTACAACCCTTCCATCGGAACGAGCCGCGTGCCGTCGATCATGCGTGACCAGCGGAAGGGTGCGGGATCGACGAGCGGGGGATCGCCGGCGACGAGGTCGGCGGCAAGACGTCCCGCGGCGGGGCCGATGCCGAAGCCGTGGCCGCTGAAGCCGGTCGCAATGAAGAGACCGGGCATCGCATCGACGCCGGAGATGACGGGGACGGCGTCGGGCGTCGTGTCGATCATGCCGGCCCAGCTTTCCGCCATCTTCACCCCGGCAAGCGCGGGGTAGGCCGTCTTGAGATTGGCGAAGGCGGTCTCGAGCACGCCCATGTTCGGCGGCGGATCGAGCACGCGCACGGCCTCGAAGGGCGAGGGACGATCGAGCGCCCAATTGCCGCGCTCGCCGAGCCCGCGGAAGAAGGCGGCGCCGAAACGGACTTTGATGCCCGGGCTCCCCTGCGAATAAGCGGGCCAGAAGGCGCGGAGCTGGCGGAACGCATCCGGCGTCAGCTCGAAATCCGCAGCACCGCGATAACCGACGGTGTAGCCGCCGTCGAGGCGGCGCCGCATGCCGAAGCCCGGCGCGCTCACGGGATTGCTCAATACTTCCGGTGCAGGCTCCGTGCGGAAGACCGAGGCACGCACGCTCAGCTGCTTGAGCTCGACGCCGTGCCGCCGGAGGAAGAGCCGAGACCACGCGCCCGCCGCGCAGAGCACGGCCTTGGTGCGGATGACGCCCGCCTCGGTGACGACCGCCGAGACCCTGCCCGCCTCCGTCTCGAGCCCGCGCGCCGCGCAGCCCTGATGCAGCGTGACGCCGAGCTTCCGCGCGGCTTCCGCGATCGCGGGCGCGGCTTTCGCGGGCTCGGCGCGGCCGTCGCTCGGCGTGTAGAGGCCCGCAGCCCATTTCTCCGTGCAGCCCGGCATCATCGCCTGCGCCTCGGCGCCGGTCAGCATCCGCGTGTGAAGCTGATATTGCCGCGCGTCCTCGAGCCAGCGCTCCCAGCGCGCGACCTCCGCCTGGTCCTTGGTGACGTAGATAAGGCCGGTGCGGCGGAAACCGGTCTCGGCGCCGATCTCCTCGTTGAGCCCGCCCCAGAGCAGGAGGCTCTCCTTGATCAGCGGAATCTCCCGCACGTCGCGGCGCTGCTGGCGGCACCAGCCCCAATTGCGGCTCGATTGCTCGCCGCCGACATGGCCCTTCTCGATGAGCGCGACGGTGTGGCCGTTCTTGGCGAGGTAATATGCTGCCGAGCAGCCGATGATGCCGCCGCCGATGACGACGACATCGACAGCCGCAGGCAGCTTCTCATCGCTCCGGATTTTGTCGACGGGCGGGGACATGCGGCATCGAGCATGCGGCCGCTCCATCTTGGAATCAAGGGCCGTGCCTTTGCGCGCCGCGACCGAAGCCCATAAAGTGAGGACTGCGTTCTTTCCTCTCATCCGCCGGGGGTCTTGCCGAGATGACGGGTTACGCGAGCCTTTTCCAGCCGCTCACCATCAAGAAGCTCCGCATCAGGAACCGCTTCCTGAGCACGAGCCATTCGCCGGGCTATGCGACGGGTGGCGTCATCACCGAGCGCTACATTCGCTACCAGGCGGAGAAGGCGAAGGGCGGCGTGGGCCTCGCGCAGTTCGGCGGCGCGACCGCGGTCTCGCCGGAGAATTCCTGCTACTACGGCCAGATCGACGGCTCGACCGACGCGGTGGTGCCGCAGTATCGGCGCATGGCCCAGGGGATTCACGCGCATGGTGCCGCCTGCACCGTGCAGCTCACCCATGGCGGGCGGCGCGAGCGGTGGGACATCCACAACTGGCTGCCGACCTTCGCGCCCTCGTGCCTGCGCGAGGTGATCCACGGCTCCTTCCCCGCGGTCATGGAGGATCATGACATCGCGCGCATCTGCCGCGACTTCGCGGCGGCCGCGCGGCGGGCGCGCGAGGGAGATCTCGACGGCGTCGAGGTCTCCTGCCAGGCGGGAACGCTGATCGAGCAGTTCTGGTCGCCCACGATGAACAAGCGCAGCGACGGCTATGGCGGCTCGCTCCAGAACCGCATGCGCTTCGGCCTCGAGGTGCTGGAGTCCGTGCGCCGCGCGGTCGGCGACGACTTCGTCGTGGGGATCCGCATGCCCGGCGACGAGATGCTGAAAGGCGGGCTCACCCAGGACGATTGCGTGACGATCGCGCGCGCCTATGCCGCAAGCGGCCTCATCGATTTCATCAGCGTCGTCGGCGGGCAGGCCTCGGACTTGAAGGGCGAGGCACGGATCTGGCCGACCATGTGGGTTCCCTCGGCGGCCTATCTCGGCCTCGCGGGCGCGATCAAGCGCGAGGTCAAGGTCGCCGTCTTTCACGCAACGCGCATCGCCGATGCCGCGACCGCCGAGCACGCGGTGCGCGAGGGCTTCGTCGACATGGTCGGCATGACCCGCGCGATGCTCGCGGACCCGCATTTCGCGGCGAAGCTCGCGCGCGGCGACGAGGCCTCGATCCGCCCCTGCGTCGGCGCGGGCTACTGCGTCGATCGCGTGATCAAGGGACTCGACGCGCAGTGCATCCACAACGTCGCGACCGGGCGCGAGGAGACGCTGCCGCAGGAGATCGTACGGAGCGCGGGTCCGAAGCGGAAGGTCGTGGTGGTCGGGGGCGGGCCGGCCGGGCTCGAGGCGGCGCGGGTCTCGGCGTGGCGCGGCCACGAGGTCGTGCTCTTCGAGGCGCAGGACGAGCTCGGGGGGCAGGTGCTGCTGGCATCGCGCGCGACCTGGCGGCGCGAACTCCAGGGCTTCGTGCGCTGGCTCGGCGAGGAGCTGCCGCGGCTCGGCGTCCAAATTCGCCTCAACCGCCTCGCGGAAGCCGAGGACGTTCTCGCGGAATCTCCGGATGTCGTGGTGATCGCGACCGGCGGCCTCCCCAATCCCGGCCAATACGCAGGGAGCGAGCTCGCGACGACGAGCTGGGATTTGCTCGCGGGGACGGTCGAGCCCGGCAAGGACGTGCTCGTCTACGACGAGAACGGCGGCGCTGCCGCGATGTCCGCTGCGGAATTCGCGGCCTCCCGCGGCGCCAAGGTCACGATCGCGACCCCCGACCGCGTGCTCGGCCTCGAGCTCGGCGGCACCAATCTCGGCGCGCACATGAACGAGCTCTACAAGCACGGCGTCGCGATCAAGCCGGACACACGCCTCGTCGGGCTCAGGCGCAGGGACAACCGGCTCGTCGCGGTCTTGAGCAACACCTATCGCGAGGACGCGGAGGAGCTGAGCTTCGATCAGGTGATCGCGGACGTGGCGACGCTCCCCAACGACGACCTCTACCGGACGCTGAAGCCGCTCTCGCGCAATCTTGGCGAGATCGACCTCGCGGCAATGGCCGAGGCGAAGCCGCAGGAGATCGTCTCGAACCCCGCGGGCAAATTCGCGCTCTACCGCATCGGAGACGCCTGGGCCGCGCGCAACATCCACGCGGCTACGCTCGACGCGATGCGCATCTGCGTCACCCTCTGAGAAGCAGGCTCTCGCCGCTGAGCGGCCAATTCGGCCTGCAGCCCGTCAACTCCACGAGCGTCGGGACCACGTCGAAGGCGCCGCGGATGCCGCGGTCGCCCGCGGCGACGCCCTCGGCGCGGAGATAGGCGACGCCGTAAGGGCCGGTGTGGCCGCCCATCCGCCGGTAGGGGACGGGGCCGATGCGCCCGAGCGTGGGATGATCGAGACAGATCGCAGCGCCTTTCCAGATCACGGTCAGATCGGCTTGCGTCGCCGCAAGCGCGCGGGGCTCTCGGACCTCCGGATACTCGACGGAGCCGACCGCGCTCTTCCCCGTGGCGGGATCGATCGCAGCGCGTATGAGATTTTCGATCTCGGAAACCGTCCGCCGGTAATCCTCGGGCCGTACCATGCCCTCGCTCTCGCGGTCCGCCAGATTGAGCCGGATACGGCCGTCGTAATAGGAGGGCAGCGCAAAGGCAGGCATGGTGCGCCAGAACGATCGATAGGCCGTGGCCGGCATCCAGCTCAATGACTGACGATCTGCGCCGTTGGGCTCTTTCGGGCGGAGCAGAGTTGCTGGAAGCCCTGCCGCGATCGCCTCGTGCCAGCTCGGCGTGGCCGGCGGCAGCATCGGGTAGTCGTCCGCAGATTGGGTCCACTCCTGCGGCTGCCTAAAGAGCGGCATGCCAAAGGCGTGCCGGTACATGAGCTCCGGCAGGAGCAGCATGCTCGGGACATCCGAGCGGTTCGCGCCCATCCCGCCCAAGGAGAAGACGAGGAGTTGCGCGTCGGGGAAGGCACGAGCGAGTCTTCCGATCAGCCGGTCGACCGCCTGGTGGACGGCGAAGATCCCCTCCCCTGCGAGACCGGCGCTCGGGTGGCCATGGAGCGGATGCGTCCGGTCGATACCGTGCCACAGGCCTTCGATCGCGGAGTGCGGCTCGCTCACGGTGACGAGCGCCAGATCCCAATCCGGGAGCCGCTCGCCGAGAAGCCAGCACGCGGCCTCGGCACGCACATCGACCGCGCGCGTCAAGGCGGCCCCCATGACGGTACAGCGCTCAGCCGATGGCCATGCGAGACCGTAGATGCAGCGTTCGGCGGGATAAGCGCCGAAGCGTCGATTGAATTCCGCGAGCAGCTCGGTGGGCCGCGCCGCCTGCGCGACGCCGGGATCGTGCGCGCCCCAGCTCACGAGTCCTCTCACCCCGGGTGCCGCCGTCAAATCGAAATAGGAGGCATCGAAGACGACGGTCCGGCACTCGAGACCGGCCGCGAAGGGTCTGAGGCGGGTGCCTTCCTGCCAGACGGCGTAACTCTGCGGATCGAAATGGACCGCGCTCCAGCGCCGCGCCGCATCGGGAGAAAGACCCGTCGCGACGTGCTCGCCGGCGAGGCCCGTGCGCTGCGCCGCTCCGTGATCGAGCAGGAAACGCGCGCTCGAAGCCGCAAGCCGCGACATCTCGGGCATCGCGCCCGCGGACATGAGGTGCTGCCCCAGCGACTGCTCGTACCCGTCCAAGAAGATCGCGAGCACCCGGCGCATTTCCGCTCCGATACGAAACCCCGCTTCAAATAGGGCCAGATTTGCGCGCGTGTATAGACCCAACTGGAGCGGCCGCCCTTTCGCCGCCCCACCCCCTGTGGTTCAATGCCAGCGTTTCGACCCCATCGCTCTCGGAGGCGCCTCATGCACACGGTGATGTGGACGTTCAAAGTGCCCGCGGGCACAACCAAGGCTCAGCTCGTCGAGACCATCAACGCGACCGCGCACACTTACGAAGACATTCCCGGCTTGATCCGCAAGTATTACGGCATCGCACCCGATGGCGGCTCGATCGTCGGGATCTACCTCTGGGACAGCAAGCGCGCGGCCGAGGCGTTCTACACCGCCGATTGGGTGGCGCTGGTGACAAAGCGCTGGGCGGCGCCGCCGCAGCGCCAGGAATGGGAAACACCGATGGTCGTGGAGAGCGCCGAGCGGCGGCTGGTTGCCGCGGAGTAGGAGCGCCGGGAACTCCGCCGCGCGACGCATCAAGAGGGAAAAGCCTGAGCCATGAGCGCCCACGGCACTTCGATCCCCAACGACCAAGCATCGGGCTATGCCACCCATGAGGTGCTGAACCAAGCCGGGGCGCTCCAAGATTATGACGCTTATTCCGCCGACAAGCCGCTCGTGGAAGCAGTTCGAGCGTTCGGGGCCGATTGGGCGGCGGATCGCCTGATGGAGGCCGGGAAGCTCGTCGGGAGTGAGAGGGTTCAGAGCCTCGCGCGCCAAGCCAACCGGAACCTGCCGGAGCTGCGCACGCACGACCGGTTCGGAAACCGCGTCGATCTCGTCGAGTTTCACCCCGCCTACCACGAGCTCATGTCGCTGATCTACGGATGCGAGACGCATTCCTTCGCCTGGACCCGCGACCGCGCGGGCGCGCACGTCGCTCGTGGGGCGCTCAGCTATCTCTGGAACCAAGGCGAGAACGGCATCTGCTGTCCGATGGGGATGACCTTCGCGTCCATCGCGGCGCTGCGGCACGATCGCGAGCTCCATGGCGAATGGGCGCCGCTGATCAACCGGCCCGCCTACGACGCTCGTGCGGTCCATGCCAAGGAGAAGGCGGGGATCACGGTCGGGATGGCAATGACGGAGAAGCAAGGCGGCTCCGATCTCCGCGCCACGATCACCACGGCGCGGCCCGCTTCCGGCCGGCGCGGATCGGGAGCGCCCTACCTCATCACCGGCCACAAGTGGTTCTTCTCGGTTCCCATGAGCGATCTGTTCCTCACGCTCGCGCAGACCGAGAAAGGCTTGTCCTGCTTCCTCGCCACCGGATGGCTTCCCGACGGGAGCCGCAATCGCCTGAAGCTCCAGCGGCTCAAGGACAAGTGCGGGAACAAGTCCAATGCGAGCAGCGAGGTCGAGTTCTACGATCTCTACGCCGTCATGCTTGGCGAGGAGGGCCGGGGCATCTCCACCATCATCGAGATGGCTCATGCGACGCGCCTCGATTTCGCGATCGGCTCCGCCGGGCTGATGCGGCAAGCGCTTTCCCAGGCGCTCCACCACACCGCAAACCGCCGCGCCTTTCAACGCGGCCTCATCGATTTGCCGATCATGCGCAACGTCGTCGCCGACCTCGCGGTGGAGAGCGAGGCGATGACGTGGATGACCCTGCGTCTGGCCCTGGCCTTGGACCGCTCCGAAAGCGACCGGCGGGAGGCGCTGATCTCCCGCATCTGTACGCCGGTCGCGAAGTATTGGGTGTGCAAGCGTGCGCCGCAATTCGTCGTCGAGGCACTGGAGTGCCACGGCGGCAACGGATTCATCGCCGATCATCTGATGGAGCGCCTCTACCGCGAGGCGCCGTTGAACGGGATCTGGGAGGGCACGGGAAACGTCATCTGTCTCGACGTGCTGCGCTCGATCGAGCGCGAGCCCGAGACGCTGGAGGCGTTCCGCGAGGAGATCGCAGCGGCCCGCGGCGCTGATGCGCGGCTCGATGCCTTTGCCGGCGATCTCGCGCGCCGCCTCGCCGATCCCGCAAGCCTGGAGCCGGTCGCCCGTAGGGTGGTGGAGATGATGGCGTTCGCGCTGCAGGCGAGCCTGCTCGTGCGCTACTCCTCGCCCGCCGTCGCCGACGCGTTCTGCGCCACGCGGCTCGATGGCGATTGGGGGCGCGCCTTCGGCACGATGCCGCGCGGCCTCGATACGGAGGCCATCGTGGATCGCGCTCGCATCGACGGCTGAGACATCGCGCCTCACCTCTCTCGTTTGCCGGCAAGCCCCGCGATTGCGCCTTCTATGTAGCGCTCCATGAGGCTCGGCGCGGAGGCGCCGAACGTTCGGATGCGCCCGGTGTGGGCAAGCAGCAGAAGCCCCGCCGCATGGGCGAAGGTATCCACCATCAGCATTCTCGCCTCCTCCGGGCTTGCGCCGAGAGCCTCGGCGGCGCCGGCGATCGGATGCAGCGCCGATTCCAAGGCGGCATTGAGGACCCGGTCCCGCGCCTTGCCGAGGCCCTGCGGCTTCATCCCGCCGCGAAAGAGGTAGAAGCCGAGATCGAGGTCTCTGGGGTTGTCGTCGTAGAAGCGGAAGAACGCCATTGCCGCGGCCCGCAGCCGCTCTGCGGGCTTCCGGCTGCGCGAGACAGCGCGGGCGACGGCCCGGCCGAGCTCGGCGAGCGAGCCGCGAAGGACCCCCGCATATATGTCTTCCTTGGACTCGAAGTGAAAATAGAGCGCGGCGGGAGTGTAGCCCGCGGCGGCCGCAATGGCGCGCAGCGAGGCGCCCTCCAAGCCGTCTGCCTCGAACACTTTCCGTGCGGCATCGAGGATCAGGCCGCGCTTGAGGTCGCTCACCGCCTTTCTCCGGTCGGCGCTCTGCTCCGTCGCCATGCCCCCAGACAGCTCCCTTGACACATCATTGAACAGCGTTAGAATTTTTAACAGTGCGATAAGCAGCGGTCAAGCCGCCGGGAGGCTCGTCATGACTGTCAGGATCGAGAGGGACGGCGCGGTTTGGACGATCGTCCATGATCGGCCCAACGCGCGGAATGCGATGGACCCCGCGAGCGCAGACGCGCTCACGGAGGCCTTTCTCGAGTTCGACGCCGACGAGAAAGCGTCGGTCGCCGTCTTCTACGGTGCGGGCGGCGCCTTCTGCGCGGGCTGGGATTTGAAATACGTCTCGACACTCAACGCGGACTATCCCTTGGGCGAGCTCGACATCCCGCCGGCGGGCCCGCGCGGCAATGGCGGCGAGATCCCGCGGGGACCGCTCGGCCCCTCGCGGCTCGAGCTCGACAAGCCCGTCATCGCCGCGATCGAGGGCCCCGCCGTCGCGGGCGGGATGGAGCTCGGCCTCTGGTGCGATTTCCGCGTGATGGCCGAGGGCTCCTATTTCGGCGTCTACTGCCGGCGCTGGGGCGTGCCGCTCATCGACGGCGGCACCGTACGCCTGCCGCGGATCGTGGGCCAGGGTCGCGCGCTCGAGATCATCCTCACGGGCCGCAAGGTGCCGGCGGAGGAGTGCTTCAGGATCGGTCTCTGCGAGTACGTGACGCAGAAGGGCGGCGCCCGCGCGAAGGCGGAGGAGCTAGCACAGGAGATCGCGCGCTTCCCACAGGCCTGCGTGCGTGCCGACCGCCGCTCCGCGATCAAAAGCCACGGCCTCGGCGTGCGCGATGCCCTGATCCAGGAATGGTACAATGGCCGCGAGGCCCTTATTAAAGATGGCGTCGCGGGTGCCACCCGCTTCAAGGACGGTCTCGGCCGCCACGGCGACTTCACGAAGATACGGTGATTTGCCAGGCGGAAGAGCGGGTTCCGCTTTTTCCTTGACAAAAACCGCCCTTCCGCGTCGCCTGCACCTCAACGGGTCGTAACGAGCGATATCGAGGTTATGTCATGGGCGGCTTTGGCAGCATCTGGCACTGGCTCCTCGTCATCGTGGTGATCGCGGTGCTCTTCGGCGGGCGCGGCAAGATCGCCAACGTGATGGGAGATTTCGCGAAAGGCATCAAGGCCTTCAAGGCCGGGATGAAGGAGGAGGAGACGGCGCAGGCAAATCCGCCGCCGCAAGTCACTCCCCCGGGCGCGCAGACGAGCGCGGGCGCCGCCGCCGCCGACACGGCGGCGCAGAAGCACGGCTAGCACTGGGCCGGCAGATCGGAGCGGCGCGCCCCAGCGGCGCGCCGCTTCACGTTTGAGGTCATGACGGAACGCCCTCTCCGCCCGCGCTATGCGCGGCTCCTCTCGGCCCTACCGGCGGTGGTGCCTTTCGTGCCGCCGGAGGCGCTCGAGCGACGCATCGGACGCACGCTCAAGGTCCGGATCGGCGCCAATGAGAGCGCCTTCGGGCCCTCTCCAAAGGCGATCGCGGCGATGCAGGCGGCCGCGGCCCGCGTCAACTGGTACTGCGACCCCGAGGGCTTCGTGCTGCGCGAGGCGATCGCGCGGCGGCACAACCTAGCGCGCGAGAACGTGGTGCTCGGTGCGGGGATCGACGATCTCCTCGGCCTCATCGTGCGCAGCTTCGTCGATCCCGGCGATCGCGTGGTGATGTCGCTGGGCGCCTATCCGACCTTCGCCTTTCACGTGAACGGCTTCGGCGGCAAGCTCGCCACTGTCCCCTATCGCGAGGATCAGAACGACCCCGAGGCGCTCGCGGCGACGGCGCGGCGGCGGAACGCGCGGCTTATCTATCTCTCCAATCCCGACAATCCCACCGGAAGCCGCGTCGACGCCGCGGCGCAGCAGCGCCTCCTCGAGCGCTTGCCGCGGGGATGCCTCCTCGTCCTCGACGAGGCTTATGCGGACTTCGCCGGCCCCGACGCGCTTCCGGCTTTCGACGCCGAGGACGAGCGCGTGATCCGGCTCCGCACCTTCTCCAAGGCGCACGGCATGGCCGGCGCGCGCATCGGCTACGCGATTGCGCCCAAGGAGACGATCCGCGCCTTCGACAAGATCCGCCATCATTTCGGCGTCAACCGCGTGGCGCAGGAAGGGGCACTCGCCTCGCTCGGCGACTCCGATTTCGTCGCGGGGGTGGTGCGGCAGGTGGAGGAAGGCCGGCGCGACTACGAGCGCCTCGCCGCGGAGCTCGGCCTCGAGACCCTCTCCTCCTCCACCAACTTCGTCGCGATCGACCTCGGTAGCACCGAGCGCGCGACCGAGACCATGCGGCGTCTCCTCGAGGAGGAGGCCGTCTTCGTCCGCATGCCCGGCGTCGCTCCCCTCAACCGCTGCATTCGCGTCACCGTCGGCACGCCCGAGGAGCGGCGCGAGTTCGCGCAGGCGTTTCGGCGAGTGGTCGCGAAGTTGAGCTAAGCGGCGAAGCCGCAAGCAATTCCCCCGCCTCCACTGCGCAACCTCCGCGCCCCCCCGCGCGACGATGTCTTCGCGCGGAGGACGTGGAGGTTGCGCAGAGGACGCTGTGGAGCGCCTTTGCCTCACTCCTCGACGTAATGCGGCTCGGGCCGGTCGAGGAGCTGCTCGTAGTGGACGAGGCTCGGGAGCGCTATCGCCTGCGGCTCGCCCTCGCGAAAGACCCATTCTCCGCGGTCGCAGTCGGCGGCGCGGACGTAGCCGTTGATGTAGAAGCGCCGGTCGCCGCGCGTCGTGTTTGCGCCGGAGCCGTGCACGAGGAAGACGCTCCAGAGCGCGAGATCGCCGGGCTCCAGCTCGAGGTCGACCAACCCCGCGGGGTCGAGGCCCGCCGCGCGAAGCGCGTCCTCTTCGGGTGCTCCGCCGAGGATTTGCTGCGGCGCGGGGATCGCGAGCTCGCCGCGGAGATGCGAGCCCGGCAGGACCCGCATCGCGCCGCTGGCGCGCGTGTGCGGATCGATCGCGATCCCCGTCTGCACGTAGGAGGTCGCGAGGTTGCGGTAGGCCTGACGCGGTTTGCGGAAGCGCACGTCCTGATGAAAGGCGAAATCCGATTCCTGCGCGCCCGGCGGCTTCCAATGGAGCTGATTGATGATCTGCTTGATGTTGCGCCCGAGGAGCGGCTCCAGGATCGGCAGCAGGCGAGGATCGCGCCGCGCACGCTCCAGCGGCGGGTCGCCGTAGGACGGCCACTGCACGTAGCGCACGACTTTGCCCGCTCCGGGGTCCATGGCGATGCGGTAGAAGAGATTGCCGTGGCGGAAGCTGGTGCGATAGTTGAGCCCCTGCTGCCAATGCCTGTCGAAGCCGGCCGCCAAGGCCTTCACGTCCCCGGGCGTGAAGACCTGGCGCAGCACCGCGTAGCCTTGCGCGCGGTAGTGCTCCAGGGCGGGGCCGATTGCGCTCGCGTCCATCGTCAATGTTCCGTCGTTGCTCTAGAGGGATGATGCCACGGAAGTGCCGCTGGCGAAGAGGCGGAGAAAGTCCGGAAGGAAGCTCTCGACGCCCTTCGCCGCGCCACTTGGCGGCGTGACGCCCGCGGAGTAGCCGAGCGTCGCGAAGGGCAGCACCAGGTCCTCGTCGCGGGAGAGCACGTAGACGGGCACCTCAGCTTGCACGCCGGGAACGCGGTTGCCGACGACGATCACCAGCGGCTGCCCCTTGAGATGCGAGAGAAAGCCTGCGAGCGCCTCGATGCCGGAGGCGACCGTCTCGGCCGATGCGGCCGCAGGCGCCCGGCCCGAGCCCAACTCCACCCGCACGAAAGCCGGCGGATGCGGCTTGGCGTCGATCCGCTCCAGCACCCGATCCAGCGTCCATCGATCCGGAATTCCGCCGTCGCCGGCATAGCCGAGATCGGCCGCGGCGATCACGCGCTCGAAGCCCCAGGAGCGCTCCTCGAGGCCGGTGCGCCGCGTGCCCGGCGCGACGTCGACGGTGCGATAGCCCGCCGCCGCAAGATAATCCGCGAGGGTGCGGCGGCTCGAGGCGAGCAAGGCCCGATAGCGCAGGGGATCGAGGCGGAGGGCGCTCTCGAGGCTCGCTTCCGCAAGCGGCGCACCGGACTCGACGCCCGGCGCCGCGAGCCGGCTCGATAGCACGTAATAGCCGGCCTCGTCCGCGGTCGTCTCGAGAGTTGTGAGCGCTGCGGTCACTCGCGCATCGTCGAGCATCTCCACCGAATAGGAATCCAGAAGGATGAGATAGAGATCGCGATGCCGGAGCTTGCCGAGATCGCTCGCTTGCGGCGCCAGTGCTTCAATGGGTTCGCTGCCGCGCAGGAGGGCGAGGCTTCGCCAGGCGAGATCGGTCTGCGCCGAGACCTCGCGCGCGATGCGCGCGGGCACATAGCCCTCCCCGCCGGCGGCCGGGATTGCCGCGAGCGCGCAGCAGAGGCCCACGAGCGCGAGCACCGCCCGCGGCCGCGCAGCACCGCGGAGCGCCCGCTCCATCGCGGCGAGGACCGCCGCAAAGAGCGCGGCGAGCGCGACGCCGATGAGCGCCAAGCCCGCGAGCGCGAGCCACCCGCCGCCATCGACGGCGCGGCCCAGCAACGAGGGCAACACCGGCAGGTCCCAGAAGAGATCGAGCTCGCGCTCGAAGAGAGCCGGGATCAGCACCGCGCCGAGGTGCAGCAGCGCCGTCAGTGCGAGAAGCGCGGCGACGGTCCAGCGCAGCAGCCTCGGCAGGCTTCGCCCGAGGAGCGCGAGCAGCGCCAATGCTCCCAGCAGCACCACGACTTCCAGCTCGAGGCGCGGCCGGAAGGCGACGCGGCCGAGGCTCGCGTCCCACGCCGGCAGGAACGGCGCCGAGAGGAAGACCGTCCCCAACGCGAGGGTGAGCGCTGCGCGCAGCGGCGGCGTGGTGCGAAGACGGTCGAAGAACATCGGCGGTGGCGTTGTCGGTCCCGACTGGCGCGAGGCGGCGCTACTCTCGGCTCGCCGCGGGTCTCGGTCAACCCCGACGCGCCCGTCCCGGCCGATGCAGCCCCGCCGCCCAATAGGCATGCTCGACAAGGCGGAGGGTCTGCAGATTGTCGTCGGGCCCGGTCTCGAAGGGGGCGCCGGTCTCCAGGCACTCCACGAAGTGAGAGATCACGCCGTCGAAACTCGCTTGGTAGCCGAGGTCGCCGTCGTAGCGCTCGCTGCGCGGCTTGGGACCGAGGAGGCGCAGCTCGTTCTCCGCGAAGACCGCGCTTGCCTTGCTGCCGATGAGCTCTAGGCGATCGCCGGCACGCGGCGGATACCCCGGCGCCGCCATGGTCCCCGTTACCGCGACGGGCGCGCCGTCGGCAGTTTCCATGAATATGTCCGCGACGGTCTCGCCGGTGACATCCGGCAGGGTGTGCGCGGCGCGCGCGCTCACGACCCGAAGCTCGCCGCAGAGGTAGCGCATGGTGTCGAGATGATGGATCAGCACCTCCGCGATCATCAACCGCGCCTCGTGCTGCATGAAGGGCTGGCGGATGAAGGCCGCTCGGCGTCCCTCAGCATCCGGCAGGAAGCCCGAATTCACCATGGCCATGCGCCCCAATTGGATCTCGCCGAGCTCGCCTTCGGCGATCCAGCGCTTGAGCTCGCGGAACCACGGTCGAAAGCGCCAGTTCTCGTGCACCATCACGCGAATCCTGTCACCGACCTCGCGCACGAGCGCCTCGGACTCCGCGAGCGTCGGCGTCATCGGCTTCTGGCAGAGCACGTCGATGCCGCGCTCGGCGGCCCGAAGTACCCAATCGCCATGCGTCTCGCGCGGCGAGGCCACGTCGAGCGCGTCGATCCTCTCGTCCCTGAGCATTGCCGCGGCGTCCGTATAGACCTTGGCAATCCCGAATTCGGCGGCTCGCCGGGCGGCGTTCTCGCGATTAGGATCGCATACCGCGACGAGGCGCACGCGGTCGCCGAGCTTGCGCCAGCCGATCATGTGGAAATGACTGATCATGCCCGCGCCGGCGCAGGCGACGTAGAACGGCGGTTTCCTAGCTGCGGGTTTTGGCACGGGCATTCTCCTTGCCGAAGCCGAAGAGTCGGATGGGGTTTCGCACGAGCACCTGAATGCGCTCCTCCGGGCTCGCGAGCCAGCGATCGAGGGCGCTCAGCGCGGCCGCGTAGGTGAACCCTCCGGGCACGGCAACGAATGGCCAATCCGAGCCCCAGATGCAGTTCTCGATCCCGAAGGAGGCGATGAGCGCCTCCGCGAAGGGCCTGAGCTCGGCAAAGCCAGAGTCCGCGCTCGCAACGCGGAAGGGCGCGGAGAGCTTGACCGCGGCCCTGCCCTCGCGCCCCAGGGCCAGGACGGATTGGAAACCGGCCTGATCGACGCCAAGGCCGGGCTTGTTCACGCCGAAATGGTCGACCAGCACGCGGACGCCGCTTCGACGCAGGAGAGGCGCGGCGTCCGCCCATTGCGCGTCGTCCGCGAAGACTTGCGCGTACCAGCCGAGCCCCTTGAGTCGGGCCAAGAGCCACTCCGCCTCCGGCCCCCTGAGCGCGTCGCCCCTGTAGCTCACGAGATTGAAGCGGACGCCGACGACGCCGCGCGCGGCGAGATCGTCGAGCGCCCGGTCCTTGATGGCGGGGTCGACGACGGCGATCCCCTTGAACCTTCTGGGGTAGCGCTCCATCGCGTCGACGATCGCGGAATTGTCGGTGCCGTAGCCGCTGAGCTGGACCAAGAGCGCGTGGCGCACGCCGTGGGCGTCGAGCTCCGCGCAGAGCATTTCGCGCGTGCCCGTCTCGCCTGCATTGGGCTTGTACCCGGGCCCCTCCGCGAATGGAAAGCGCTCGGGATCGATGATGTGCGCGTGGGTATCGACTATGCCGGGATCGGTCATTGCGCCTCCCGCCTTCGGCTGGCCGATGACGGCCCGCCCGCGAGGATCACGCGCGTGGTTGCGGGATCGAAGAGCTGGATGGCCGAGCGGCTCAGCGAGATCGACGTCCGCTCGCCCGGCCGCAGCGAGGTGTCGCGGCCGACGCGCGCAGTGATCTCCTCGGACGTGCCGTCGATCGTCAGCAGAATGAGCGTCTCCGCGCCGAGCGGCTCGACCGCCAGGACCCGCGCCGGAACGGGTGACGCGCCCGCGGATGGAGCGGATTCGTAAATGTCCTCCGGCCGAATGCCCAAGACCACCTCCCGCGGGAGCGACGGCGGCATCCGTTCCGGCGAGAGTCCATCGAGCGCGATCGTCGCGCCGCCGAGGCGAAGCAGAATGCGCGCACCATCCCTCGCCGCTTCCGCCGTCAGCAGGTTCATCGGCGGATTGCCGAGGAAGCGCGCGACGAAGGTGTCGACCGGGCGGCGATAGACCTCGAGCGGAGGGCCGATCTGCACCACCTCGCCCTTGTTCATGATGCAGATGCGATGGCCCATGGTCATCGCCTCGACCTGGTCATGGGTCACGTAGATCGTGGTTATGCCGATCTCCTGCTGCTGCCGGATGAGCTCGTTGCGCGTCGTCACCCGGAGCGCCGCGTCGAGGTTCGAGAGCGGCTCGTCGAATAGGAAGACCTTGGGCTCGCGCACGATCGCGCGTCCCAGCGCCACGCGCTGGCGCTGCCCGCCCGAGAGCGCGTGCGGCTTGCGCGCGAGGAATTCCGACAAGCCGAGCTTCGCCGCGACGCCTCGCACGCGCCGGTCGATCTCGTCCCGCGGCACGGATCTCCGCCGCAGGCCGAAAGCGAGGTTGTTGTAGACGTCCATGTGCGGATAGAGCGCATAGGACTGGAACACCATCGCGATGTCGCGCTCCTTTGCCGGCACCTGGTTCATCACGCGCCCGTCGATCGCGACCGTGCCGGAGGTGATGGGCTCGAGCCCCGCGATCATCCGCAGCACCGAGGACTTGCCACAACCGGAGGGGCCCAGCAGGACCATGAACTCGCCGTCCGCGACCGCGAAACCGACGTTGTTGACCGCGAGCTCGCTGCTCCCGTTGTAGCGCTTGCTGAGGTTCTCGATCTCGACCCGCGCCATCTAGCGCACCGCTCCCGCGGTCATGCCGCGGATCATCGTCTCCGAGAAGAACGCATAGAGCAGGATGATCGGGGCGATCGCGATCATGAGACCGGTCGCGAGCATACCGACGTCGAGCTGATGACTGCCCATGAAATGCATAATGCCCAGCGGCAGCGTGCGCTTGCTGTCCTCGGTCAGGAGGCACACTGCGTAAAGGAACTCGTTCCAGAGAATGATGAAGTTGAGCGTCACCGTGGTGAAGATCGCGGGGAGCCCGATCGGCAGCGTGATACGCCAGAAGATCTCGAAATCGCTATAGCCGTCGACGCGGGCGGCGTCGAACAGGTCTTGGGGGATCTGCGCGAAGAACCCCTCGAGGATGTAGACGGTCATCGCGATATGGCCTGCGACGTAGACGAGGATCAGGCCGGTCAGCGTGTTGTAGAGATCGTATTCCAGCAGGATCTGGAACAGCGAGAGCACCAGAAGCTGGGGCGGCAGGATGAGGCCCGAGAGGATGATGAAGCGGATCGCCCTGCTGCCGCGGAAGCGGTAGCGGGCGAGGCAATGCGCCACCATCGAGCCGATCACCGTGAGGATCGCGACCGCGCTCACGACCACGATTACGCTGTTCCAGAAATAGGTGCCGTAGTTCGACTTGGTCCAGGCGTCGACGAACTTCTCCCAGTGTATCCGGCTCGGCAACGCGTAGGGGCTCGCGAAGATCTCCGGTGTTGTCCGGAGCGACATTGTCGCGACCCAAAGGAACGGGCCGCCGGTCAGCACGGTGTAGACCACCACGAATAGCAGCAGCGGGCTCCGCCGGAGATACCCAACCCAGTTTGCGGCCGAAGCGCTCATCTAGAACTCCAGCTTCTCGCGTTGCCGGAAGAGGTGCGTGATCACCGTGACGAAGCCCATGATGATGAGGAACCAGAGCACCGCGATCGCGGAAGGATATCCGAGGTCGAAGGTATTCCAGTCGAAGGCGCGCTTGTAGACGTAGGTCGAGACCGTCTCGGTCGACCAGAGCGGCCCGCCGCCGGTCATGATCCAGACGAGATCGAAGATCATCATCTTGCCGATGAAGGAGAGGATCAGAAGATTGACGATGGTCGGACGCAGCATGGGAATGACGATGTAGACGAGCTTCGCGAACCAGCCGCAATTATCGAGCTCGGCCGCGCCCAGCACCTCCGCCGGCAGCGCATAGAGCGCGGCCAGGAAGATGATCATGTTGAAGCCGAGCCACTTCCAGATGTGCGTCACCATCACCGAGCCGAGCGCGGTTGCGGGATCGCCGAGCCAGGATTGCTCGTAGGCCCCGAGCCCGATGGCGCGCAGAATGGAGTTGGCGAGCCCCCAATCGTAATCGTAGATCCAGACCCAGATGACGCCGACGACGACGTAGGACATCAGCACCGGCGTGAACCAGAGGAGCCGCAGCACGCGCGCAAAGGGCGCGCCGGCGAAGAGACAAAGCGCTAGCAGCAATCCGCCGAAAACATCGACCAGCGTCCCGATCACCGTGAAGATCGCGGTGTTCCCGACGGCCCTCCAGATCACGGGATCGGCGCTCAGCAGCTCCGTGAAATTGGCGAGGCCCACGAATTTCTGGACGTTCTGCGGCCCGATCGTGTGCAGGCTGTTATAGAACGTCCGCAGCACCGGATAGACGGTGAAGCCGAAATAGAGCAGGAGCGCCGGCACGAGGAAGAGCGCGAGCGTGCCCAAGGAGGCACGCCGCGCGTCCACCTGCCGCAGCGATCGGTGCGCCCGATCGGCCCTTTCTTCCGACAGCGTCCCGCCCCTCAGCCCTTGAAGCAGGCGGCGTTCATCTGCTTCAGCGTGTCATCGACCGAGAGCAATCCGCCGGGGAATGCCGCGTTCATGACCTGGCCGAAGGTGTCCTTGCACTTGCCCTGCACCATGTCGAGCGGCCCGCCGACGAAGTAGTCCTCGCCTTGCTGGCGCGCCATCAGCTCCGTGAAATAGGCGGCATGGGGACCGGTGAAGTTGTCGACCTTCGCCTTGACCGCCGTCTGCAGATAGATCGTCTCGATCCAGCGCTGACCCATCTCCGGCGTCGACATCGCGTTCAGAAACTCGGCTGCGAGCTTTTTGTTCTTGCTCGCGGCGTTGATGCCGAAGCTCGCGCCGATCGCGGAGGTCTTGCACGCGTTGCAGGCGCCGCCGTCCATCGCCGGAAACTGCATGATGCCCAGCGGGAAGTCGGCGGGCTGGCCGCCTTTGTCGACGGGCACGAAGGCGCGGCCCGTGTACCAGCTACCCATCGGCAACATGAGCGCGCCGGGCTTGCTGTAGAAATAGTAGTGCGATTCCCCGAGCTTCAGGGTCATGAAGTTCTTGGGATAGGCCCCGGCATCTACGAGCTCCTTCGTCCATTTGAAGACCTCGACCACCCGCGGGTCCGTGAAGGAGAGCTTGCCCGTAAAGAGCTTCTCGTAGTCCGCCTTGCCGAGCTTGCGCAGCAAGGCCTCGCCTACGATGTAGGCGCCAGGATACGGCCGGTCGCCTACGCCCTGCGCGATCGGCGTGATGCCCTCGGCCTTTGCTTTCTTGACGATCTCCAGGAATTGCGACTGCGTGAATTGCGCGTTGGCCGGCAGCTCGAAGCCGAGCTTCTTCAGCAGGTCCTTGTTGTAATAGAGCTCGTTCGTATAGGCCTCCTGGGGAAGCCCATAGGTCTTGCCGTTGTGCACCCAGACCTGGCGCGCCCAATCCTGGATCTTGCTCCAATCCACGAGATCGTCGAGCGGCGCGAGGTAGCCGGCCTCGACGTATTCGGTCCAGTCGGGCTCGACGTAGAAGACGTCGGGGCCCTGGCCCGCCGGCAACGCGGTCTTGAGCGCCGCGAGAAGCGGGTTCTTCTCGTACCACGTGATCTTCACGTGAACGCCGGGATGCGCCTTCTCGAGATTGCGCGCGGCAAGCTCGCGAAACGCGACCTTTGCGTCCTCGTCAGCCTCGTGGCTCCAAACCGTGAGCGTAACGTCCTCGGCTTGGGCGCGCGGCGCGCCGAGCCAAAGGCCCAATCCAAGCGCGAGCACTATCGCCGCGATATGACGCGGCGCGAAGATTTCCGTCATTGTAGCTCCCTCCCATGGCGCGATCACATTGGGGCCGTCGATTTGGCGGCTTGTCGATTGCGACGTGCTGCACCGGACTGGAAGCGACACTAATGATAGTTCGCACCCCATTTCCCGGCAACCCGGGTTGTCAATTCGATCCCTCTCGCGGATAGTCGAGGGATGCAGGACGCCGCCGCCTCAGCCTCGGTCGACGAGCACGCGAGACCGAACCTCTTCGAGATCGATCTCGGCGCCATCGCAGGCTTCGCGCGCAACATTCGAAGACTGGTCGGGCCGGAAGCGAAGATCTTCGCGGCGCTCAAATGCAACGCCTATGGATTCGGCCTGGTGCCGGTCGCGCGCACCGTCACCGCGGCGGGGATCGATGCCATCTCCGTCGTCGACCGGGCGGATGCGATTGCGCTGCGTCAGGCCGGAATCTCCGCGCCCATCCTCGTCTATCCGGGCTCGCTCGCGAACTCCGCCGCAGTCACCGCTGCCGAGGCCTACGGCCTCATCCCGACGCTCGTCGATCTATCCTCGGCCGAGATCTATTCGCAGCTTGCGACGCGGTCGCTCGACATCGCCGTCAAGGTCGATATCGGCCAGGAGCGCCTGGGATTCCCCGCGGAAGAGGCGGCCGATGCGATCGCGGCGATCTCGCGGATGCCGCGACTCCGCGTGCGCATCGTCAATTCGCATCCGAACGTGCCCACGCCGCCCTCCCTCGAATACCTCAAATGGCAGTTCCAGCGCTTCGAGGCGGTCTGCCGCAAGCTGGACGCGCTCGGCATAAACGTGCCCATCCGGATGGTCGCGAGTTCCAAGATCCTTGCCGTCCTCGGCCGCCTCGCCTTTAACGCAATCGATCCCGGCCAGATGTTCTTCGGGCCGTTCCAGGAGGAGGGCGACGTGCCCTGGCCGACCGCGCGGCAACCGCTGCGGAAAATTTCGAGCCGCCTCATTCACGTGCGCAGCCTCTCGCGGACGGAGTTCCAGAAGGAGGCGCCCTTCCCGGTGCGGGCGGGCACGCGAATGGGCATCGTCCCCCTCGGCTCCGCCGACGGCGGCGCGCGGATTCACGCGGGCGAGGTGCTCGTGCGCGGGAGACGGGCGAAATTCCTGAGCGGCGCCTCGCTCGAGCACATGCGCATCGACCTCACGGGCATTCCCGAGGCCGAGCTCGGCGACGAGGTCGTCTTCGTGGGCGAGCAGGGCGGTGACGCCATTACTCCGGAAGCCGTCGTCGCGCACCAGCCGCTGCAGCGGGTTACGGACGTCGCGATGGCCGTCGGACCGCGGATACCCCGGCGCTATCTCGAAGCCGGGTGAGGCGCGCGGATCGCGTCGCGGAGCCGCTCGTAGTCCGCGGGCTCGTTATAGGCCTGGGCAGCGATGCGTACCCAGAGACGTCCGCTCATCGCATTGACCGCAGCCTCGATGCCGTGCGTGTCGCTGAGGTAGCCGCGAAGCTCGATCGCGCGCTCCTGCGTCGCGGGCCCCGCGTCCGGCAGCGCTAAAACCGTCATGGCGGCAAAGAGGCTCTCCGGCGCGGCCCAGGGCGTGCCCCAGGCCTGTGCGAGCATCCGGCCCATCTCTTGCGCGAGGCCGCGGTTCCGCGCCATCAAGCGCGCGCCGCCGAGACGCTCGTGGAACTCGATCCCCGCGGGTGCGGCGAGCCAGGCCGAGGGGTCGCGCGTCCCGGTCCAGTCGAACTCCGCGTGGAAGCCCTGGCCGAGCCCGTGCGAGATCGTCGGCGGATGGAGCTCGGCCTGGAGCTCGCGCCTCGCCCAGAGGATTGCGGTGCCGCGGGGCGCGAAGAGCCATTTGTGGAGATTGGCCGCGTAGTAGTCGGCGCCGAGTGCGCGGAGATCGAGCGGCATCTGGCCCGGTACGTGCGCGCCGTCGATCAGGACGCGGGCGCCTGCCCCATGCGCGAGCGGCACGAGCCGCTCCAGCGGCAGCGTAATCGCGGAGTGGGAGGCGATCTGGTCGAAGATCGCAAGCCGGGTGCGCGCGGAAAGGCGCGCGGCGACCGCGGCGACGATCGTCTCGGCATCCGCGACCGGGAGCGGCACCGGCACCTCGACCATCTCGGCGCCGCTCCGCTCCGCGACGAAGCGGACGGTGTTGCGGACGGCGTTGTAGCCGAGGCCGGTCACGAGAATCTGGTCGCCCGGGCCGAAGCGGAGCGAGCGTAGCACGGCGTTGACCGCGGTGGTGGCGTTGTCGATGAAGACGATGTCCTCGCCCTCGGCGCCGAGAAATGCGCCGACGCGCGCAGCCGCCGCACGCAGAGACGGCCGCAGCTCCCGCGCCATGAAGCGCGTGGGATTCTCCTCGATGCGGCGGCGCCAGGCATCGGCGGCAGCGAGCGTCGCCAGCGGCGCCACGCCGAAGCCGCCGTGATTGAGATAAGCGAGTTTGGGGGCGAGGCCCCATTCGCTGCGGAGCGCCGCGCCGTAGGCGGCAATGGTGCCGGGGCTGTCAGGGCTCATCGCTCGGGCTCCACGGTTGCGGCGGCGGCGGGCGAAGGCACGAAGGTCATGCCGGTGTTGCGGCCGGTCGCAGCATCGCGCATCACGCCCGAGGGCATGGCGAAAGGACCGGGATAGACGGCGTTCTCCACGACCTCGAGGGGGAGAGCGGCCTCGAGCGCCGAGACGATCTCCGGCGCGAGCCGCGCGTCGCAGGCGACGGTGGCCTCGCTCGCGTCGAGGCGCGGCGTCGTGAAGGCCTCCGCGAGCGGCATGTCGAAATCGACGAGGAAGGAGATGAGCTGCGCCACCGCAGGGATGATGCGCCGCCCGCCGCAGGCGCCGAGCGCGGCCCAAGGCTTGCCGTC
Source organism: Allostellaceae bacterium (assembly GCA_035541215.1). Classification (GTDB taxonomy): domain Bacteria; phylum Pseudomonadota; class Alphaproteobacteria; order ATCC43930; family CGMCC-115725; genus DASZHJ01. The sequence goes on from DATKNV010000189.1 coordinate 25,796, forward strand.
GCGCACGAGCACCGCAGGGCACATGTTCGCAAGCGGCTTCCTCGCGGGCACGATCGAGTTCGGCCGTCCCGGCGTCGGGTCGAACCAGAGCATCCCGTTGTTCACGGGAATGCCGGTCTGGGGCAGCACGACCTTGGAGCCGAAGCGCGAGAGCAGCGTGTTCGTGAGCGCCACCATGTTTCCGGCGCGGTCGACCACCGAGAGATGCGTCGTGTTGGTGAGCCCGGGCATCGCGTGGCCGAGCGTGCGGAGCCGCTCCGCGAAGGCATCGCGCAGCGCCTCGGCATAGGCGAGATAGACGCCGGCATCAGGATATCCCACGGTGGCGCCGGGAATGCGCTCGCGCAGCGTCGCCATCGCCTCGAGCAACGTCGTGCCGCCCGTCAGCAGCGGCGCCGCATTGATGGTGACGTCGCGGTAATCGAGCCGCTGCGGCTCCACGATCTCGGCGCGGTACTCCGCGAGGTCGCGTGCGGCGATGGCGCTGCCGCCGGCGGCGAGGTCCGTCAGGATGGCGCGGGCCGTCTCGCCCTCGTAGAAATCGCGCGGACCCGCCTTTTGCAGGCGCCGGTAGGTGCGCGCGAGCGCGGTGAGCGGAATGTGGCGCACGGTGTCCCCGACCGGCGGCACCGGCGGCAGGTCGTTCGGGAGATAGACCGCGCGCGAGCCCGGAAAATCTCTGAGATCCGCCGCGGCGAGCGCGACGTTGAGGCAAGTGTACCAATCGACCGGGAGGCCGCGCTCAGCGAGACGCGCCGCGGGCTCGATCACTTCCGCGAAGGACTTCGTCCCGAAGCGCTCGAGCGCGAGCGCCAGGCCCGCGACGGAGCCGGGCACGCAGATTGATTCGTAGCCTCGGAGATTGCGGTTGCCCTCGACGAGCGGCCAGCCGAAGAGCTCGGTGCTGGTGCCGCCGGTGAGCGGATAGCGCTTGGGGTCGGTGGCGGCTGCAGAGATTAAAGTGAAATCGACGACCTTGACCGCGCCGGTCGCGGCCTCGCCAAAGACGAGGAGTCCCGAGCCGCCGATGCCGCTCATCCAGGGCTCGACGACGCCGAGAGCCAATGCCGTCGCGACGGCCGCATCGACCGCATTGCCGCCGGCGGCGAGGATCTCCGCCCCGGCCTCGGCTGCGCGCCAATGCTGCGCCACCACGACGCCCCGCTCGGAGAGCTTGGCGGGTTTGGAAATCGTCCACTGCTCGATGGGGATGAAGGTGTCGGTCGGCATAAAGGTCTTCTAACATGAGCGTACATGAGAGTCCCTCTCCCACCAAAGGTGGGAGAGGGATTCCTATTCTTCCCCCCGTGCCCTCCGCATGCGCTTCAGCTTCGAGCGACGGGCCTTGGTTTCGAGGCGGCGGCGGCGGGAGGCGACGGTGGGCTTGGTGGGCTTGCGCGGAACCGGCGGGATTGCGGCGCGGCGGATGAGGTCGACGAGGCGGGCGAGCGCGTCGCGGCGGTTCGCCTCCTGCGTGCGGTGGCGCTGCGCCGTGATCACGAGGATGCCCTCCTGCGTGAGGCGGTGGCCGGCGAGACGCAAAAGGCGCGCCCGCACCGCCTCCGGCAGCGAGGGAGAATGCGCGGCATCGAAGCGGAGCTGCACCGCGGTCTCGACCTTGTTGACGTTCTGCCCGCCTGGACCGGAGGAGCGCAAAAAGCGCTCCTCGATCTCCCGCTCGTCGAGGGCAATCATGTTCGTGACGCGGATCATGCCCGCGACTATACAACGGCGGGAAAGACCATGCGCGTCGACGAATTCGATTTCGATTTGCCCAAGGAGCTGATCGCGGACCGCCCGGCGGAGCCGCGGGAATCGGCACGGCTCCTCGTGGTCGGCAAGGAGCTCCAGGACCGCCGCATCGCCGACCTGCCGGGGCTGCTCAGGGCGGGCGATCTCCTGGTCTTCAACGACACTCGCGTCATCCCCGCGCGGCTCCAGGGCCGCCGCGGCGCGGCGCAGGTCGAGGTGACGCTCCACCGCGACCTCGGCCAGGGCGTGTGGCTCGCCTTCGCCAAGGGGACGAAGCGGCTCAAGACCGGCGACCGCCTGGTCTTCGCCGCGGATTTCGCGGCGGAGGTCACGGGCAAGACACCCGCGGGCGAGGTGGCGCTGCATTTCGCGCTCGACGGACCCGAGTTCCGCGCGGCGCTCGAGCGCCACGGCGCGATGCCGCTCCCGCCCTACATCAAGCGCCCGCGCGGCGGCGATCCCCGCGACCGCCGCGACTATCAGACGATCTTCGCGAGGAAGGAGGGCGCGGTCGCCGCGCCGACCGCGGGGCTCCATTTCACGGAGCGGCTGGTGGCGGAGCTCGCCGCGGGCGGCATCGAGCATTTGACGGTGACGCTGCACGTAGGCGCCGGTACCTTCCTGCCGGTGAAGGCGGAGGACACGAGCGAGCACGTGATGCACGGCGAGACCGGCTTTCTCGACGCCGCGACCGCGGAGCGGCTCAACGCGCGGCGCAAGGCGGGCGGCCGCATCGTCGCCGTCGGCACCACGAGCCTTCGCCTCCTCGAGACCGCCGTCGACGCCGAAGGGCGCTTCCATCCCTTCGCCGGGGAGACGAAGCTCTTCATCACGCCGGGCTATCGCTTCCGCGCCATCGACGTGCTCGTCACCAATTTCCATCTTCCGCGCTCGACGCTCTTCATGCTGGTCTCGGCCTTTGCGGGGCTCGCGCGCATGCGCGCCGCCTATGCGCATGCGATCGGCGAGCGCTATCGGTTCTTCTCCTACGGCGATGCCTGCCTGCTGCTGCCGGAGGCCGCGGCGTGACGGCGGAATTCGCGCTTCTCGGCACGGACGGCGCGGCGCGGCGCGGACGGCTCTCGACCGCGCATGGGATCGTGGAGACGCCGGCCTTCATGCCCGTCGGCACCGCCGCCACGGTGAAGGCGATGCGGCCCGCCGACGTCGCCGCGACCGGCGCGCAGATGATCCTCGCCAACACCTATCACCTGATGCTGCGCCCAGGCGCCGAGCGCGTGGCGCGGCTCGGCGGACTCCACCGATTCATGGCCTGGCCCGGCCCCATCCTCACGGATTCCGGCGGCTTCCAGGTGATGTCGCTTGCAAAGCTCCGCGAGATCGACGCCGGCGGCGTCACCTTCCGCTCGCATCTCGACGGCGCCAAATACGAGCTCACGCCCGAGCGCTCGATCGAGATCCAGCACCTGCTCGACGCCGACATCACGATGGTGCTGGACGAGTGCACCCCCTACCCCGCGAGCCTCGACGACGCCCGCGCCTCGATGGAGCTCTCGCTCGCCTGGGCCGAGCGCTCCAAGCGCGCCTTCGCGGCGAGGGAAGGCTACGGGCTCTTCGGGATCGTGCAGGGGAGCATTTATCCGGAGCTGCGGCGGCGATCGGCCGAGGCGCTCGCCGCGATCGGCTTCGACGGCTACGCCGTCGGCGGCCTCGCCGTGGGCGAAGGCCGGGAGGAGATGTTCCGCGTGCTCGACGCGACCGTGCCGCTCTTGCCGCGGGAGCGCGCGCGCTATCTCATGGGCGTCGGCAAGCCCGCGGACATCCTCGGCGCGATCGGCCGCGGCGTCGACCTCTTCGATTGCGTGCTGCCGACGCGCTCCGGCCGCACCGCGCAGGCCTTCACGCGGGGCGGCACCGTCAATCTCCGAAACGCCCGTCACCTCGACGATCCCCGGCCGCTCGACGCGGAATGCCAATGCACGGCCTGCACGCGCTTCTCGCGGGCCTATCTCCACCATCTCGCCCGCGCCGGCGAGATCCTCGGACCCATGCTCCTCACGGAGCACAACCTCCGCTATTACGGCGATCTCCTCAGGGGCGCGCGCGAGGCGATCGCGGAAACCCGCTTCGAGGCCTACGCCACCGGGGTCGCCGAGTCCGAAGCGCGGGGCGATATCGCCGCGCTCTGAGCGCCGCACGCCGGGATGAGGTAGGATGACCCGCATGCCCAAGCGCAAGACACAAGCCCTCACCCAGCTCGGCCATCCCGCGCGCATCCCCGCCTCGCCCGAGGAGGCAGTGCTGGAGAAGGTCCCGAACGCGCATCGGGACGTGCCCTATCTCGTGCGCTTCACGGCGCCGGAGTTCACGACGCTCTGCCCGATCACGGGGCAGCCGGATTTCGCGCATCTCGTGATCGACTACGTGCCGCAGCGCTGGCTCGTCGAGAGCAAGTCGCTGAAGCTCTACCTGAACTCCTTCCGCAACCACGGCGGCTTTCACGAGGAATGCACCCTCGCAATCGCCAAGCGCCTCGTCGCGGCCTTGGCGCCGAAATGGCTGCGCATCGGGGGCTATTGGTATCCGCGCGGCGGCATGCCCATCGACGTCTTCTATCAGACCGGCGCGCCGCCCGCGGGCATGTGGATCCCCGATCCCGGCGTAGCACCCTATCGGGGGCGCGGCTGATCAAGTCGTCGTCGTGGGCGAGTTCCGTGCGGACTCGAGCTCCCGCTGCAAGCGCATCCAGAACAGGAACACCTGAACCGCCGGGTCCAGCTCGGCGGGAAGATCGATGAGTATGGTGAAACTGAAGGCGCTTTTCTTGGCGACGGTGCCGAGGGGCCGGTCGCCCTCCGGCGGATAGAGCCCCCAGCCAGTATTGAAGAAGCCGATCTGCTTGAATCGGTACTCGCGGCCCGCATGGCTCACCGCGACGGCCTTGCGGGCAGGTGCGGCCGCTGCGACGGTGGCGCCCGCGGCATCTCGCAGCAGGAATGGGTTGGGCGGCGCCTTCTCGGGCACGCGGCCATGCGCGAGCGCCACGAGCGCGCGCCAGGCGCCGTTCTCCTCGGGCCGCGCGCGGCCGATGGTGCAGCTGCGCTCGCCGAGCGTAATGAGGCCGGTGTCGTCGCGCCGGCTCAGCACCATCTGGCCGAGCTTCGCCTCGCCTTCGGAGATGTCGTAAGTGCTGGGCGCCCGCAGTACATGCGAGCGGTCCTTCCGCGCAGCCGGTTTGGCGATCAGCATGAGCCCCCCTCTCGGTCCCTATATACATATACTAGCGTGCCATTCCCGCGATGCCCGGAGCAAGCATGGGCCGAGAGGCAGCGCCACCGGCGGCGATCAAGGCGGCAATCCGCGAGCGGGCGCTCGCCCTCGGCTTCGATGCCGTGGGCTTCGCCGCAGCCGAGCTCGCGCCGCAGGCGCGCGCCGATCTCCGTGCCTATCTCGGGCAGGGACTGCACGGCGACATGGGCTGGCTCGCCGCACGCGAGGGAGAGCGCGGCGATCCCAAGGCGCTTTGGCGGGATGCCAAGAGCGTCGTCGTCCTCGGCATGAACTACGGGCCCGGCGAGGACCCGATGGCCTCGCTCGGGCGCGGGGATCGCGGGACGATCTCGGTCTATGCGCGCGGGCGCGACTATCACGACATCGTCAAGTCGCGCCTCAAGGCGCTCGCGCGCTTCATCGCGGAGAGCTTCGCGATCGAGCTCAAGCTTTTCGTGGACACGGCGCCGGTGATGGAGAAGCCGCTCGCGGAGCGCGGCGGGATCGGCTGGCAGGGCAAGCACACCAATCTGGTTTCGCGTGAGCTCGGCTCCTGGCTCTTCCTCGGGGAGATCTACCTGGCGCTGGCGCTCGAGCCCGATGCTCCCGAGAGCGATCACTGCGGGCGGTGCGAGCGCTGCCTCGCGGCCTGCCCGACCCGCGCCTTTCCGGCGCCCTACCGGCTCGACGCGCGGCGCTGCATCTCCTACCTCACCATTGAGCACAAGGGGCCGATCCCAGCGGAGCTCCGGCCGCTCATGGGCAATCGCATCTACGGCTGCGACGACTGCCTCGCGGTTTGTCCCTGGAACAAATTCGCGCGCGCGACGCGGGAGCCGGGTCTCGGTGCGCGCGAGGCGCTGACGGCGCCGGCGCTCGCGAGCCTCGCCGCTCTCGACGACACGGCATTCCGCGCGCTCTTCTCGGGCTCGCCCATCAAGCGGATCGGGCGCGACCGCTTCCTGCGCAACGTCCTCATCGCCATCGGCAACAGCGGCGAGCCCGCGCTTCTCCCCGCGGTGCGCGCGCGGATCGAGGATGAGGCGCCGCTGGTGCGGGGCGCGGCCGCCTGGGCGCTGCTGCGCCTTGCTGCGAATGCGGAGATCGCGGCGGCGCGGATACGCCGCCTCGGCGCCGAGACCGACCCCGCGGTCCGCGCGGAGTGGGCCTCGGCGGACTGAGGCTTGTCGGCGCAGCAGGCGGCGGTTATGAAAGTCTCCTGTGAAATTTGGAGATTTTACATGTCTGAACAGGAGATTGATTGGCGCGCCCACGGCGTCCGGATCGTCAGGGGCAGCGAGCTCGACATCAACACCCCGCAGACGCCCGGCATGAACCGCGCCGCGGCAATCACCTATGCGCGCGCGGGCGCGCAGAAGCTCTGGGCCGGCACCGTCACGATCCACCCCAACGCCAAGACCGGCGCGCATCATCACGGCGAGGTCGAGAGCGTGATCTACGTCGTCAAGGGCAAGGCGCGCATGCGCTGGGGCGAGAAGCTCGAGTTCGTCGCGGAAGCCGGCCCCGGGGATTTCATCTACGTGCCGCCCTACGTCCCGCATCAGGAGATCAACGCCAACCCCAGCGAGCCCCTCGAATGCGTGCTGGTGCGGAGCGGGCAGGAGCCCGTGGTCGTGAACCTCGACATCGAGCCCATCGAGAAGCCGGAGGAAGTGCGTTGGATCGATTCGATTCACAAGCACTGAGGGCGAGCACAAAAAAGAGGCCCGGGGGTTGCCCGGGCCTCGGTGTCACGACGTAGGTCGAGACTAGGGCTGGTCCGGGACCAGCGGCGGCGCGCCGCCGCCGACTTCCTCCCAGATCTTCACGTGGTGCGTGGGCTCTCTGAGGCCCGCCATGCTGACGATCACCCCGAGCGCCGCTATTCCCATGGGATAGAAGAGTCCGCCGAGTGCGATGCCCGTGAACTGCGCGATCGAGGCACCGGCTGCCGGAACGAGACCGCCGAAGACGCCGTTGCCGATGTGATAGGGCAACGACATCGAGGTATAGCGGATGCGCGCGGGGAACAACTCCACCAGGAACGCCGCGATCGGTCCGTAGACCATGGTGACGAGGATCACCATGTAGAAGACCAGGATCGTCAGGATGACCGGATTGTCCTTGAAGGTGCCGAGCCAAGTGAAGACCGGCCAGTAGGTGACCACGGCCAGGGCGAAGCCGAGCGTCATGATGTTGCGGCGTCCGATCCGATCGGAGAGAGAGCCGAATACGATGAAGAACGGCGCGCCCGCCGTCAGCGCGATCATCATGATGATGTAGACGGTGACGTAGTTAATTTTGAGCACCGCCGTCATGTAGAAGAGCGCGTAGAACTGACCCGTGTACCATACGACGCCCTCCGGCGCCGTCGCGCCGAAGAGGGCCAGCAGGATGAGACCCCAGTTCTTGCCGCTGCTGAAACTCTCGAGGGCCGGATTTCGCGAAGCCTTTCCCTGCTCTTTGAGTGCCGCGTAGAGCGGGGATTCCTCGAGCTTCAGCCGGATGTAAATGGAGAGGATCACGAGGATCGCGGAGATCAGGAACGGAACGCGCCAGCCCCAGTCGCCGAACACCTCGTCGCCGAGGCTGAGCCGGCAGATGAGGATGACGAGCAGCGCAAGCACGATGCCCATAGTCGCGGTGGTCTGGATCCACGAGGTCCAGTAGCCGCGCTGACCGTCGGGCGCATGCTCGGCGATGTAAGTCGCGGCGCCCCCGTACTCGCCGCCCAAGGCCAAGCCTTGGATGACGCGCATGGCCACGAGAAGGATCGGCGCCAAAGCGCCGATCACGTCATAGCCTGGCAACAAACCGACGACGAAGGTCGCCGCCCCCATCAGCAGAAGCGTCAGCATGAACGTGAACTTGCGGCCGATTAGGTCGCCGAGATGCCCGAACACGATGGCGCCGAAGGGCCGCACGAGGAATCCGGTCCAGAACACGAAGAGGCTGGCGATGAACGCGATGTTCGGATCGAGACTCGGTGAGAAGAAATGCCTACTGAAGAACAATGCGAGCACGCCGTAGAGATAGAAATCGTACCACTCGATCAGCGTCCCCACAGAGGAGGCGCCGATGATAAAGGGCAAATTGATGGGCTGCTGGTATCCGCGTGATGCCTGCGCTGTCGCTGCCATGGGCGTTTCCCCCAGATTTGGTTGTTTACGGTCCGGCTCTTCCCCCGGCTACGTCCTCGCGCGAATTCCGCGAATCTTCAGCCGCAGGCGGCCATGTTCTCGACTTCAGGAATGCTACCGTGCCTACCGGGTGTGCGCAATCACCCTTGCTCTAGAGGCGATTACTCCCGAGGAAGCGCCCCAGCCGCGGGCAGACCGCGACATCGTTGGCGCGGCGTTATTTTAGGCCTAAAATAAGTTTTTACGGCGGAACGCGCGACCTGGGGACCGGAATCCCTGCGGCATGGACATCGTCAGCATCGGCGGCGGGCCCGCCGGACTCTATTTCAGCATCCTGATGAAGCGGCGGGATCCGCGGCACCGCATCCGCGTGATCGAGCGCAACGGCGCCGACGACACTTTCGGCTGGGGCGTCGTGTTCTCGGACGAGACGCTCGGCAATCTCGCCGAGGCCGACCCCGAGACCTACGCCGCGATCGCCGCGAGCTTCGCTCATTGGGATGCGATCGACATCCACTACCGCGGCAGGACCCTCACCTCGCGCGGCCACGGCTTCTCGGGCCTCGCGCGGCGGCGGCTCCTCAACATCCTGCAGGAGCGCGCGGGCGCGCTCGGCGTCGAGCTCGATTTTCGCCGCGAGGTCGCCGATCCCGGCGAATTCTCGGGTGCGGATCTCGTCGTCGCGGCCGACGGCGTCAACAGCCTCACGCGGCAGAAGCTCGCGCGGCATTTCGAGCCGGAGCTCGACGTGCGTCCCAACAAATTCATCTGGCTCGGCACCACGCGCCATTTCGGCGCCTTCACTTTCTATTTCAAGGAGGACGCGCGCGGTCTCTGGCGCGTGCACGCTTACCGCTTCGACGACACGCACTCGACCTTCATCGTCGAGACGACCGAGCGCGCCTGGAAGCGCGCCGGCCTCGACAAGGCGGACGAGGACCAGAGCGTGCGGTTCCTCGAGACGCATTTCTCGGAGGAGCTCGAAGGCCACCCCCTTCTCAAGAACCGCTCGATCTGGCGGAGCTTCCCGACGGTGCGCAACAGGCGCTGGTCGCACGGCAACGTCGTGCTCTTGGGCGATGCCGCGCACACCGCGCATTTCTCCGTGGGCTCCGGAACGAAGCTCGCGATGGAGGACGCGATCGCGCTCGCCGACGCGCTTCACCGCGAGCGCGACGTCACGGGGGCGCTCGCGGCCTATGAGGCCGAGCGCCGGGCGCAGGTCGAGAGCCTGCAGCGCGCGGCGCAAGCGAGCCTCGAATGGTTCGAGAGCACCGAGCGCTATCACAGCCGGCTCGAGCCGATCGAGTTCGCGGCGAGCCTCTTGACGCGCTCGCTGCGCATCACGCACGAGAGCCTTCGCCAGCGCGACCCCGCCTTCGTCGAGCGCATCGACCGCTGGTTCGCGCGCAAGGCGGCCAATCAAAGCGGCGTCAATGTCCCCGCCGAGCCCTTGCCGCCGCCGATGTTCACGCCGTTCCGGCTGCGCAACCTGGTGCTCGAGAACCGCGTCGTGGTCTCGCCGATGTGCCAATACTCGGCCGAGGACGGGCTCATCGGCGACTGGCATCTCGTCCATCTCGGAAGCCGCGCCATGGGCGGCGCGGGACTCGTCATCGCGGAGATGACGGACGTCTCCCGCGACGGGCGCATCAGCCCGGGCTGTGCCGGCCTCTATAAGCGCGAGCACGCCGAGGCCTGGGGGCGCCTCGTCCAATTCGTGCATGCGAATTCCCGCGCGAAGGTCGCGATCCAGCTCGCGCATGCCGGGCGCAAGGGCTCGACGAAGCGGCTCTGGGAGGGGATGGATGAGCCGCTCGCTTCCGGGAACTGGCCGCTGATCTCGGCCTCGGCCGTTCCCTATACACCCGCCAACCAAGTGCCGAAGGCGATGGACCGCGCGGACATGGATCGCGTCCGCGACGACTTCGTCCGCGCGGCGGAGCTCGCGCAGAAGGCGGGCTTCGACATGATCGAGCTCCATTTCGCGCACGGCTATCTCCTCGCGAGCTTCCTCTCGCCGCTGACGAACCGGCGCGAGGACGGTTACGGCGGCAGCCTCGAGAACCGGCTGCGCTATCCGCTGGAGGTCTTCGACGCCGTGCGCGCGGCCTGGCCCGCCGAGAAGCCCATGAGCGTGCGCATCTCGGGCACGGATTGGGTCCCCGGCGGCTTCGACGGAGAGGACGCGGTCGCCGTCGCGCGCGCGCTCAAGCGGCACGGCTGCGATATCGTCGACGTCTCCGCGGGACAGACCGTGCCGGAGCAGCAGCCGAAATACGGGCGCCTCTTCCAGACGCCCTTCAGCGACCGCGTCCGCCACGAGGCTCGGATGCCGACCATGACGGTCGGCAACATCTCGACCTATGCCGACGTGAACAGCATCCTCGTCGCGGGACGCGCCGATCTCTGCGTCCTCGCGCGCGCCCACCTCTACGATCCCTACTGGACGCGCCACGCGGCCCAGGCGCAGGGCTATCCCCTCGCCTGGCCCGACCAGTACGCCTCCCTCGCGCGCTACCGGCCGCGCTCGCCGTAATCACCTGAAGCGAAAGACAGCGGCCCCGCCATAGGGTGGCAGAACTGTCATAGTGCTCGCATTCGGTGTCGCCCTTGAGATTTAGGGTTGATTTCTTCACCTCCTTAGAGTCTTCTTAGCCCTCAAGGAGTATATGCCTCCCGATGGGGTCGTGCCGCGAAGAGAGGATGGGTCTCTCTTCGAGGGGCGGGCGGCATACTCGGGTTGGGAAGGTGGATTCCGTGGCTACCGAAGCGGTCGGTCTTCGCAGGGGCGTTACCCAACGAGCCGCACGAGGCGGCATTGCGCTGGCAATGCTGGCGTCAACGGCGCTCGTCGCGCCCGCGGCGCTCGGGGCGAGCGAGGCTCGTGCGCAAGCTGCCCCCTCGGCGCAGCCGGCACCGCAGCCGCAATCGCAGCCGGCGCCCCGCCTCGCCACGCGGAACGTGAGCGGCTTCGTTTTCCTCGACGAGCCCACCAAGGTCCGGCCGGGCGGCTGGCCCGGCGTCACGGGCATCGACACCAGCAAGGCCCCGAGCTTTGCGCGCAGCAGCGCCTTCGACACCGCGCTGAAGCCCTTCCTCGGACAGCCGATCTCGCTCGATCTCTTCAATCGGGTGATCGCCGCGACGGTGCTCGCCGCGCGAAGTGCCGGCTACCCCGTCGTCGACGTGATCGTCCCCGAGCAGGACGTCGACAACGGCACCGTCCAGGTGCTGGTGGTGGTGGGACGGCTCGGCAAGGTTACAGCGGAGGGGAACAAGTGGTTCTCGAGCGCCGACCTCACCGGAGGGGTCCGGCTCAAGGCCGGCGATCCCATCCGCTCCGACGTGCTCAACGCGGATCTCGCCTGGCTCAACAACAACCCCTTCCGCTCGATCGACAGCGTCTTCGTGCCGGGCCAGACGCCCGGCACCACGGACATCGTGCTGAAGACGACCGACCGCTTCCCGCTCAGAACCTATGTCGGCTTCGCCAATGACGGCACCAAGGCGACGGGCGAGCAGCGCGGCAGCGTCGGCTTCAGCTGGGGCGATGCCTTCTGGCTCGGGCACCGCCTCGATTACCAGTACTCGCACTCGATCGACAACAACCGCTTCCAGGCGCACACCGGCGCCTATGTAATTCCGCTGCCCTGGCGCGATCTGCTGAGCTTCACCGTCTCCTACGACACCTCGCACGCGCCCGCGAGCACGTCGCTCGACACGCGCGGCGAGGGCTGGCAGTTCACCGGCCACTACACGGTGCCGCTGCCGCGGATCGGCCTCTTGGGCGGCGTCACGCACGAGGCCGCCTTCGGCCTCGAGGACAAGCGCAACAACAGCAACCTCGAGTTCGGCGGGGTGCAGGTCTTCAACGTCACGCCCGAAGTCTTCCAGATGGTCGCGGACTACAACGCCGGCATGACCGATGACTGGGGCGTCACCAGCTTCACCGGAGATTTCTATTACTCGCCCGGGCACATCAATCACCGCAATTCCTCCGACGTCTTCCGCGAGGCGCGGCCGGGCACCGATGCGAGCTATCGCTACCTGCGTCTCCATGCGGAACGGCTCATCTACCTGCCCGGGGACATGAGCATCGCCGCCCGCGCCTCCGCGCAGTATGCCAATCACAACCTGCTTTTCAGCGAGCGCCTTTCCGTCGGTGGCTTCCAATCCGTGCGCGGCTACCCGGAATCGCATTTCACCGGCGATCTCGGATATCTCGCCTCGATCGAACTGCGCTCTCCGAGTTTCGCCGTGCTGCCGCATCTCGGTTGGGCCAATGCCCACGACCAGATGCAGTGGCTGCTCTTCTTCGATTACGGCGTCGCCCAGCCCTACGAGCACGTGACCGCCTCCGACACGACCTCGGTCGCCGAGAGTGTCGGGTTCGGCATGCGCTATTCGGTCAACCCTTATCTGACCGCGCGCTTCGATTACGGGTATCCGCTGCGGCGCGACAATAGCTCGCTTCCGGTGAGCAGGAACGGCCAAGTGCACTTCGGGATAGTCGTGGGTTATTGAGCCCGGCGCGTCCGGCAAGCCCCGTCACATCGGGCATCCGCCCGGAGCGGGAGAGGGTAATGATTGTGGCAAATTCTAGCATTTATGGCACGCTTCCTCGGGCATGCCGAGTGCGGGATTTGAACTTTTCGGCCGCACCCGCGTCTAACGGGAGCTGCCGGCCGTCATGAAAGTGAAAGATGGCGGCACGGAGCACCGCAACCGGCTGTTGCGTGAGGTAGCCGGCGGGGACAAGGCGGCGTTCGAGGAGCTCTACCGGCTCGCGAGCCACAACGTCTTCCGCCACTTGGCATCCTCCATCGCGGACCGGGAAGCGGCGCGGGATTTGACCCACGACACGTTTCTCGAAGTGTGGCGCAAGGCCGCCACCTTCAAAGGCGAGTGCACCGCATTGACCTGGATACTGACCATCGCGACCAACAAGCTGCGCGACCATCTCCGGCGCAACGACGGCCGCTTGATCTTCACCGACGACGAGGAGCGCCTCGACAGCGTGAGCGAGCCCGAGTCCCAGCTCGAGAGCTTGTCGCGCAGCGAGCTGCAGCGCCTGGTGCAGAAGGTGCTGCCGCGGCTCTCGGCGGTGCATCGTCAGGTCATCGACCTCACGAGCTATCACAATCTCACCGTCGCGGAGATCGCGCGGATCATGGATTGCCCGGAGAACACCGTGAAGACGCGGATGTTCTTCGCGCGACGGCGCCTGAAGGCGCTGCTAGCCGAGGAGGGCGTGTCGCAGGACACGATCTGAACGATGGAAAAGAACATGGATGCCCGGACCATCTCCGAGCGCGAGGCCCTGCGCCTCTTGCCATGGTACGTCAGCGGCCAGCTCGCAGAATGCGAGCACGCCGGCGTTACGCGCGCGCTCGCGGGCTCCCCGCTCCTGCAGCGGGAGCTCCTGGACGAGGTGCGCCTGCAGGCCGCGGTCGCCATAACCGCGATACTGGGGCACGACGTCGAGGCCGGCTGGGCGCGGCTCGCGAGCGCGATCGGCGGTGCGACCTTGCGCCGGCGGTCGCCCAGTCCGGGCAAGCCCGGGCTCCTCAACCGCCTCCTTTCCCAGTTTCCCTTCGAGGCGCCGCTCGCGACCATGGCGGCGGCGATGCTGGTGCTGCTCGTCGGCGTCGGCGTGCTCTCGCATCTGCGGCAGCCCAGCGAGGAGAGATACGTCACCTTGGCGCAGCCGACGCCCATAGGCTCCGCCGGGCCACGCTATCTCGTCGCCTTCGCTCCGGAGGCGCGAATCGCCGAGGTCGACGGGTTTTTGCGCGAGCAAGGCTTGACGGTCGTCGCCGGCCCCGATAGCCAGGCGCTCTTCGTGGTGAGCGCCGCCGATGCGCGCCGCGCGAAGCCGCCGAGGGCAGTATTGCAGGCGCTCGCCGCGCATCCGAGCCTGGTCAGGTTCGGCGCGCTGGCCGCGCCCTGAGCAGGGAAATGTCGCGATGCTAGGGCGCGCCTCCATCCTTGCCGCAGTGGCGCTCGCGCTCGCCTCGAGCGCGACTGCGCTCGCGGACGATTTCCCGGCGCGGGCTTATGGCAACCCGGATAGGCCGGGCTCGCTCGGCAATCTGCTGCAACCGCCCGCAACGGACGACAATACGCCTCGGACCGCGCCGCCCGCCGCCGCAAGATCCGCCTCGCCGCAACAGGAGATCCTGGTTGCGCGCCAGCGCGGCGACGGGGCCGATCTCGTCGCGCTCGGCCGCCAGATCGGCGCCGAGCTCAGCGCGACATACGATCTGCCCTCGGTTGCTTTCGACGTCGCGGTCTACCGCCTGCGCACCGGCGATACCGCGGAAGCGGCACTCCAGCGCCTGCCCCGCGATCCCGCCATCCTCGCCGCAGACCGCAACCAGAGCTTCGATACCGCCGCCGCCGCGGAGGTCGGGCCCGCCCCCGCGACGCTGCGCGCGCGCGCGCTCCAATATGCGCTCGGCCTCATCCACGCGATCGCGCCGGAGCCTCGCGTCACCGGGAGGGGCGTCCGAATCGCCGTGATCGACAGCGGCATCGACCCCCGTCACGCCAGTCTCGACGGCAAGGTCTTGCTCGCGGTGGACCTCGTGGGCGAGGCGCCGGATACGAACCCGGCGCTCCGCGCGCGCGAGGTGATGCACGGCACCGGCATCGCCGGCGTGATCGCCGCCGAGGGCGGCTTGCAGGGTGTGGCGCCCGATGCGCGGCTCATCTCGATCAAGGCCTTCTCCGTCCGCTCCGTGCAGGACGGAGAGACCCACAGCTCCTCCGACCGCATCGTGCGCGCGATCGACGTGGCGCTCAGGCTCCACGCCCGCGTCATCAACATGAGCTTCGGGGGGCCGCCGGATAAGCTCATCGAGCTCATGGTGCGCGAGGCGCTCGCGCAAGGCGCCGTCGTCGTCGCGGCCGCCGGCAACAGCGGGCCCGACTCCGCCTTCTATCCCGCTGCATATCCCGGTGTGATCGCGGTGACCGCGAGCGACCGCCGGGACGAGCTCTATCCCGATGCCGCGAGCGGCGCCTTCGTCACCGTGGCAGCCCCGGGGGTCGACATCATTACGACCGCCCCCAATGGCGGCTACCAGGTGCTGACGGGCACCTCGATCGCCGCCGCGCACGTGAGCGGCCTCGCGGCGCTCCTTATACAGGCGAACCCGAACGTCAGCCCCGACGAGGTCAAGCGCCTGATCGCCGGCACCGGGCAGCCCCTCGGGCCCACCTCGCAGGCGGACCACCCAATGCTCCGCCTCATTGACGTCGCGGCAGCACTCGAAAAGCTCACGCCCGCGCGCTAGATCTCGTCGGCGACGGCGCCAGCACCCCAATTACTAGTTTATCTCCGCCGATGCCTGGATTTGCATGGCATTTGAACCGTTTCACGCATCATCCGTCTAACAAGTAATTGTTTACCATCTGCGCGGCGCCTCTAAATGAATTCGCAGCCAGCGGGAGAACCAGTCGAGTCAAACCTCCCGCAATGGGTGCGGGAACTTTGGGACTCGGGCGTCCTCAAGGAGCCGCAGGGCGTGCATCTCCTCATGACCCGGCTCGAGGGCGAGGGCCGCACGCCCGAGCAGGCGCTGCGCGCCATCGTCGGCTGGCTTTCGACATTGATTTTCTTGGGAGATGACCGGATCGGCCGGGAGCGCTCGCTCCGTCTCTGGCAGGAAGTCAGCTATCTCTGCTGGCGTCACAACCATAGCCTGTCGTCGATTCTGCTGGATCGGGAACTCAACTCTTTAGTATGACCTCAAAAGACTAGCACATTTTATTAACCATAACCCTGATCACCATCTGATTTACTTCTTAAGAGTCAGTTTTGTTTGCGCCTGCGGCCACCGGCCGCTATTATGGATTGAGTAATTCGTGTTAAATGTCTCTTAACATTAAAACACCTGCCAGTTGCGCTACGAACTTTGAGGTGATCGCCATGACCGACCTCCGAAGCACCGAACCCTTTAAAGCGGCCCGCCAACGCATGGTCGCGGGGCCGCTCGGAAGCGCCGCGGCGCGGCGCCCGCGGTGGCCGGGAGCCGGGCAACCGTCCGGACGCCACGTCCTTCGCGGCGGCCTCCTATCGACGACGGCCTTGGTGGGAGCGGCGGCCCTGGTCTGGGCCTCGCCGGAGGCGCTTGCGGGGCCGACGGGGGGCACGGTGGTGGCGGGGAACGCCACGATCTCCACCGCGGGTGCGACGACGCAG
>DATKNV010000190.1:0-20475 GCA_035541215.1 Allostellaceae bacterium
GCGCTCGCGCGAGAGCGCCAGCACGCTCGACATCATCGCGTGGATGTCGATCTCCGAGGTCTCGAGCGTCATGTAGCCGGCCTCGATGGTCGCGAGGTCGAGGATGTCGTTGATGAGCGACATGAGCCGGTGCGAGCTGTCGAGGATGCCGCGGCTGTAGTCGAGCTGGCGCGGGTTGAGCTGGCCGAAATATTGGTTTGCGAGGATCTCCGCAAAGCCGATGATCGCGTTCAAGGGCGTGCGGAGCTCGTAGGAGACGTTGGCGATAAACTCGCTCTTGAGCCGGCCCGCGGTCTCCAGCGCCTCGTTCCGCTCGCGCAGCGCCCGCTCGACCCGCGTCGAGTCCGTGACGTCGAGGTAGCTCAGGAGCACGTTGCCGTCGGGGAGCGGCACGATGGTCGCCTGCAGGATCGAGCCGTCCGCGCGCTCGATCCGCTCGGCGATCTCGGCGTGGCCGGTGAGGCGGTCGATGATGCGCTGCTTGCGCTGAGCCCAGGGTTCCGCCGAGCCCGGCGTCTCGAAGAAGCCGCGCGTGCGCTCGACGATCTCCGCGACGTGCGGCTCGCCCGCGAGATCCTGCGCCGTGAGCTGCCAGGTCTGCGCGTAGGCGGGGTTCCAGAGCTTCAGGCGGCCGTCGCTTCCGAGCACCGCCACGGCCTCGTAGAGATTGTCGAGCGTCTCGCGCTGCACCTCGATCAAGGTGTTGTAGGAGCGCTCGAGCGCGAGGCGGTCGGTCACGTCCTCGTAGACGAAGGTGAGGCCGCCGAAGGGATGCGGATATGCCACGCGCCGGAGCGTGCGCTCGTCGGGGAGATGCAGCAGCTCCTCCTGCGGCTCCAGGAGGGAGGTGAAGAGCGCCTGCTGCTGGCGCTGGAAGGCGCGGAAATCCGCGTATTCCGGCAGGCCCCGGCGCTCGCGGATGCGGTCCAGGATCTCCGCGAGGGTGGGCTCGGTCGCGAGCCATTCCTCCTCGAGGCGCCAGAGCTTCGCGAAGGCGGAGTTGAAGAACTTGAGCCTCGTATCGCTGCCGTAGATGCCGATTGCGACCGCGACGTTCTCCAGCACCTCCGCGTGGGCGGCGATGTGCCGCGCGAGCTCGGCCTCCTTGCTCTCGAGGTCGGTAAAGTCGCGGACGTAGCCCACGAGCTCGCCGGTACCGTCGAGAGGTTGCTCCGTCAACTCGAGGAGCAGGCGCTGGCCGCCGACGACGATGTGATGGCTCTCGGATTGCGCCATGCCGGTGCGCCGCGCGCGCTCCGCGAGCGTGCGGCCGTCCTCGCCCATCGCGGGCGCGCCGATCTCGCGGCTCTCCGCGATCGCCTGGGCGGGGGCGGCCTCCACCGCCTGGCCGTAAGCGCGATTGGCATCCAGGAGGGCGAGGCTGTCGGTGCGGCGGCGCCAGACCGGGTAGGGGAGCGCGTCGAGGACCTGGCGAAGCCGCTCGCTCTCACGGCGGACGCGATCGAGCTCGGCACGGGGAGAGGCGTCCGCGAGCCAGACGAGGTCGGCGCCGTTGGTGCGGCTTCCCACGGCGTCGAGCTGACCGCCGGCCGCGAGATGGAGCGGAAACGCGAAGCCGGTGCCGCTCGCCCGGAGCGCCGAGACGGCGGTCACGAAACGCTCGCGGTCGAGCTCCGACAAGAGCCCCGCGAGCTCGACGAAGCAAGCGCCGGAAAGACCGCGGAGCGCCGCGACGGCGCCGGGCGTGAAGCTCTCGCCGCCCCCGAGGTCCCAGCGGTAGAGCGCCGCCGGCACGCTCGCGAGGAGCGCCGCGCCCTGGCTGCGCTCCGCCTGAAGGCGGCGCGCTTCCCCCTCCAGCGTGCGGATGCGCTGACGGAGCCGCCAGACGAGCCAGAAGCTCAGCAGGATCAAGGCGGCGATGACGGCGGCGGCGAGCTCGCGCATGAGGCCCCTCGGGCGGCGAATGCGAGACCATGGGACCGCCCGCCCCGGAATTATCGCGCGCCAACCGGTATTTCCTAAGGAAATTCGTGCTTTTCCCATGCGGGGTGCGCGGAACGGTTGCGGCGGGCCCGTCATTGGGGAGAAGATGTCGCGACCGTCTACGTCGGACGCTTAGCCCAAAGGGAGAGTCGCCGCATGAAAATTCTCGCTGCGATCGGTGTCCTTGCGATTCTCGCGGCAGGCGCCGCGGGCCTGTTCTTCTTCGGCGGCTTCTACAGCGTCGCCGCGAGCGATAAGGAGCCTGCAATCGTCGCGAAGATGCTGCTCATGGTGCGGCAGGCCTCGATCGCCCGCCATGCGACGGAGGCGCCGCCGATCAAGCTCGACGACGACGCGGTGGTGCGCGAGGGCGCGCGCGCCTTCGCCCAGCGCGGCTGCATCAACTGTCACGGCGCCCCCGGCGTCCAATGGGCGAAGTTTTCCGAGGGCCTCAATCCCGACCCGCCGGACCTCGCGGAGACCGCCGCGGGCCGCGACCCCAAGGAAATCTTCTGGATCGTGAAGCACGGGATCGGGATGACGGGCATGCCGAGCTTCGGCGCGACGGGCGTCCCCGACCGCGAGATCTGGGCGATCGCCGCCTTCGTGAAGCGCCTGCCAAAGATGTCGGAGCAAGACTTCAAGGCCTGGAGCGAGGCGAAATAGCGATCTCTCGCGCCGCTAATACCGGTAGTGATCCGCCTTGAAGGGCCCGACCTCGGCGACGCCGAGGTATTTGGACTGCTCCGGGGTGAGCCTGGTGAGCTTGGCGCCGAGCTTCGCGAGGTGTAGCGCCGCCACCTTCTCGTCGAGATGCTTCGGCAGCGTGTAGACCTGTTTCTGGTATTTCCCGGGATTGCCGAAGAGCTCCATCTGCGCGAGCACCTGGTTCGTGAAGGAGGCGCTCATCACGAAGCTCGGATGGCCGGTCGCGCAGCCGAGATTCACGAGACGCCCCTTCGCGAGCACGATCAGGCGCTTGCCGTCGGGCATCACGACCTCGTCGACCTGCGGCTTCACCTCTTCCCAGCGGTAGTTGCGCAAGGCGCCGATCTGGATCTCGCTGTCGAAGTGGCCGATGTTGCAGACGATGGCGCGGTCCTTCATGGCCCGCATGTGGTCGAGCGTGATCACGTCGACGTTGCCCGTCGCGGTCACGAAGATGTCACCGACCGAGGCGGCCTCATCCATGGTGACGACCTGATAGCCCTCCATCGCGGCCTGCAGCGCACAGATGGGGTCGATCTCCGTCACCATGACGCGGGCACCCGCGTTTCGGAGCGAGGCGGCGGAGCCCTTGCCGACGTCGCCGAAACCCGCGACCACCGCGACCTTCCCCGCCATCATCACGTCGGTCGCGCGGCGGATGCCGTCGACGAGGCTCTCGCGGCAGCCGTAGAGATTGTCGAACTTCGACTTGGTCACGCTGTCGTTGACGTTGATCGCGGGAAAGAGCAGCCGGCCTTCCTTCGCCATTTGATAGAGACGGTGTACGCCGGTAGTGGTCTCCTCGGTTACGCCTTTGATACATTTGCCGAGCGTCGCGTAGCAGCCGGGCTTGCTCTCGAGGCGCTGCTTGATCGCGGCGTAGAGCACCTCTTCCTCCTCGTTGGTGGGCTTGGCGATGACGGAGGCGTCCTGCTCCGCGCGCATGCCCAGATGCACCAGCAGGGTCGCGTCCCCGCCGTCGTCGAGGATCATGTTGGGCGCGCCGCCGTCGGCCCATTCGAAGATGCGGTGCGTGAACTCCCAGTATTCCTCGAGCGATTCGCCCTTGTAGGCAAAGACCGGCGTCCCCGCCTTGGCGATCGCGGCGGCGGCGTGGTCCTGCGTCGAGAAGATGTTGCAGGAGGCCCAGCGCACGCCCGCGCCCAGATGCTGCAGCGTCTCGATGAGGACCGCGGTCTGGATCGTCATGTGGAGCGAGCCCGCGATCCGCGCGCCCTTCAAGGGCTTCCGCGCGCCGTATTCCTCGCGCACCGCCATCAAGCCGGGCATCTCGCTCTCGGCGATCGCAATCTCCTTCCGCCCCCACTCCGCGAGCGAGAGGTCGGCAACCCTGTAATCGGCCATTCATCGACTCCTGAATTCCCGCGACGGCGGCATATAGCAGCGCCGCCGCGGGGCGGCAAGCTTGGGCCGGATGGGCATCATCCCACCGGAAGTCTCAGGCGAGCGTGTTGAAATCGTCGAGGAGGCTCGCGATGCGCCCGTCGTCCATCTGGTCCATGATCGCGCGCGCGCGGCGCTGCGCCGCCGTCAGGTCGAGATGGCGGATGCGGCGCTTCACGCGCCCGATGTTGCCGGGCGCCATGGAGAGGTCGCGGATGCCGAGACCCAGCAGCAAGGCCGTGTAGCGCTGGTCGCCCGCCATCTCGCCGCAGACGCTCACGGGAATGCGCGCGCGGAGCGCCGCCTCGACCGAGAACTGAATGAGGCGCAGCACCGCGGGATGGAGGGGATTGTAGAGATAGGCCACCTGCTCGTCGCCGCGGTCGATCGCGAGCGTGTATTGAATGAGGTCGTTGGTGCCGATCGCGAAAAAGTCGCTCTCGCTTGCGAGCGCGTCGGCGGAGAGCGCCGCGCCGGGGATCTCGATCATCACGCCCAAGGGCGGCAGCGGGTCCGCGATTGCGACGCCGCGGCGCTTCAAGCGCCGCGCCACCTGCTCCATCGCCTCGCGCACGCGGCGGATCTCGCCGACGGTCGAGACCATCGGCAGAAGGATGCGCACCGGACCATCGGCGCCCGCGCGGAAGATCGCCGCGAGCTGGGTGTCCAGGAGCTTCCGCTCCTTGAGCGAGAGCCGCACCGCGCGGAGGCCCAAGGCGGGGTTCGCGGATTCGCTGCCGAGGCTCTCCGCAAGCGGAGCGGCCAGCTTGTCGCCGCCGATGTCGAGGGTGCGGAGCGTGACGGGCTTCCCCTCCATGCCCTTCACCAGGGCCTTGTAGGCCGCGTACTGCTCGTCCTCGTCAGGGAGGTCGTCGCGGTTCATGTAGAGGAACTCGGTGCGCACGAGGCCCAAGCCCTGCGCGCCCGCATTGACCGCCTGCTCGAGCTCGCGCGGCAGCTCCAGATTGGCCTCGAGCGTGATCTCCTCGCCGTCGCGCGTCACCGCCGGCACCCGCTTCAGGCGCGCGAGCTGGCGCTGCTCGCGCTGATAGGCCTCAGCCATCTGCTCGTAGCGGGCGATCGTGGCGGAAGTTGGGTTGAGCACGACGACGCCCGCGGAGCCGTCGATCACGACGGTGTCGCCGCTCTTCGCCTCGCCGATGAGGCCGGGAACGCCCAGTACCGCCGGCAGCGCCAGCGCCCGCGCCATGATCGCAGTGTGGCCCTCGGCGCCGCCGAGCATCGCCGCGAAGCCCGCGATCCGCCGCGGATCCATCAGGGCCGTGTCGGCGGGCGAGAGCTCCTCCGCGAGAATGACGGTGCCCGCGGGCAGGTGCTGGAACGCGGCGAAAGGCGTCTCCGTCAAGTTGCGCAGGAGCCGCGCCCCCACCATGCGCACGTCGTCGATGCGCTGCGCGAGATAGGCGTCGTCCATCGCGGCGAAGCTCTCGCCGATCGACGCGATCTCCATCTGCACCGCGCGCTCGGCATTGACGCGGTCCTCGCGGATGCGGCGGTCGATGCCGCGCACGAGGCGCGAGTTCGAGAGCATGGCGATGTGGGCGTCGAGGAGATAGCCCATCTCCTCGGCGGCCGAGTTCGGCAGCGCGGCGGCCTTGCCCTTGAGCTTGCGGAGCTGCTTCAGCGAGAACTCGACCGCGGACTCGAAGCGCTGGCGCTCGTCGGCGACCTCCGCGCTCTCGATGCGGCGCTCCGGCACCGGCACCTCGCCGGCCTCAGTCGCGAAGGCCGGGCCGATCGCGATCCCCGGCGAGACGCCGAGGCCGCGAAACACCCGCTCGCCCTTGCGTCCGGAGCCGCCGCCTTCAGCCTTCATCGAAGCCGCCCGTGACGAGATCCGCGAGCGCCGCGACCGCGCGCTCGGCATCGTGTCCGCTGGCGGAGAGCTCGATCTCGGTGCCGGGTCCGGCCGCGAGCATCATCAGGCCCATGATCGAGCGGCCCGAGACCGTGCTGCCGTTCTTGCGCACGCGCACCTCGGCCTCGAACTGCCAGGCGAGCTTGACGAAGCGAGCGGCCGCGCGCGCGTGGAGGCCGCGCTTGTTGCAGATCGTGACGGTGCGGCGGACCTCGACGGCCTCCGGCGGTTTCGGCGCGTCGTTCATCCGCGGGCGTCGGCGAGGAGCTGCGAGGCGACGTTGATGTATTTGCGCCCCGCCTCCTGCGCGCCGCGGACGGCGTCGGCGAGGCTTTCGGTGGGCCGGAGGCTCGCGAGCTTGATCAGCATCGGCAGGTTGATGCCCGCGATCACCTCGATCTTTGGGCGGTCCATGACGGAGATCGCGAGATTGCTGGGCGTGCCGCCGAACATGTCCGTCAGCAGCACGACGCCCTCGCCGCTGTCGACGGCGCGCACGGCCTGGAGGATGTCCTGGCGGCGCTGCTCCATGTCGTCCTCGGGGCCGATGCAAATCGCGGCGATGTCGCGCTGCGGACCCACGACGTGCTCGAGCGCCGCGACGAACTCCGCCGCGAGGCGGCCGTGGGTGACGATGACCATACCGATCATTTCGTGATCCTCGATGAGCCGCCGGGCGTCGGAGGCTGGCGCGCTTCCACGCTGCCGGGCCGGTCGAGATCGCGGTGCCGCACGCTGACGGCGCGCCCGCGCTCGCCGAGCCATGCCGCCAGCCGCTCCGCCAGGTAGACGGAGCGGTGACGGCCGCCGGTGCAGCCGATGGCGATGGTGAGATAGCTCTTTCCCTCGCGCTCGAAGCGCGGCAGCAGCGGCTCCACGAGCGCGGCGAGCTGCTGGAAGAAGGCCGGGAAATTCTCGTCCGCGGCGACGTAGGCGGCGACCTCGGGATCGAGTCCGGTGAGCGGCTTCAGCGCGGGTACGTAATGAGGGTTGCGCAGGAAGCGCGCGTCCAAAACCATGTCGGCGTCGCGCGGCAGCCCGTGCCGGTAGGCGAAGGAGACGACGGAGAGCGCGATCCCCGGCGAGCGGTCGAGCGCGAAGTGGCCCGTGAGGATGCGCTTCAGGTCGGCGGCGCTGAGATCGCCGGTGTCGATCACGAGATCGGCGCGGTCGCGGAGCTCCGCGACGTATTGCCGCTCCAGGCGGATGCCGTCGAGCACCGGGCGGTCCTGTGCCAGCGGGTGGCGGCGGCGCGTCTCGGTGAAGCGGCGCACGAGCTGCTCGTCGCCGCAATCGAGGAAGACCACCAGCGGGCGCGCTTCGCCCTCCCGCGCGAGGCGGTCGAGCGTGTCGACGAGGGCGGTCGCCCCGAAGTCGCGCATGCGCACGTCCGCGCCGAGCGCCAGAGGCTGGCGCAGCGGGCGCTGGCTCATCAGGCCCGGCATCAGCGAGAGCGGCAGATTGTCGACGGCCTCGTAGCCCAAATCCTCGAGCGCCTTGAGGGCGGTGGAGCGGCCGGCACCGGACATGCCCGTAACCACGAGGATGCGGGCGAGAGGAGGTGCCGCCGCGGCCGTGGCCGCCGGCGCAGAAACCGTTTCGGTCATGAGGCCACGGATATGGGGTGGAGTGCCGGCTGGGCCAATGCTCTGAGCGCGAGGCGGATCTTCGCAGGCGTCGAGGCTTCGAAGGCCGCGAGCGCAAGGCGGCGGACGGGGCGTCCCAGGAGCTCGACGCGCTCATCCTCGGGCATGCGCTCCACGCTCTCCGGCGGCACCAGGTCCACCACCAGGCGAAGCGGGGCCCGGGCTATGAACGGCACGCGCAAGATGCCGACGCCGCGCGCCTCGAGCTGCCCCGCGATGGTCGCGGGCGGGCTCGCGATCACGTCGCGGCCGGAGAGGCTCAGCTCTGTCTGATCGTCGGCGATCAGGCGGGCACCGCCGTCGATGAGGCGGAGTGCCAGGTCGCTCTTGCCGCAGCCGGAAGGCCCCCGAAGCAGGACCCCGTCGCCGCCGAGCGCCACCGACGTGCCGTGGACCCGTACCATGGGGGGTCTAGGTGATCCAGCGGCCGGTTAATGTCAATGGCGGCAGATGGTAACCGGCCGTTCCTGGTTTGGTCCGGGCCCGAATTCAGCCTTTTTGCGGCTTGAGCCGCGCCCGCAGCCACGCCGCAAACTCCTTCTCGTCGATAGGGCCCTCCGCAAGCGCGAGCATTTCGGGATAGACGGCCGCATCGGCCGCGTCGATCTCGTGGCCGTTCAGCTCTACGAACGTTTCCGCGACCACCCACGCGGTCCGTTTATTGCCATCGACGAAGGGATGATTTCGCGAGATCGCGTGAGCATACGCCACGGCGAGATCCGCGAGGTCGGGATCGCCATACGCCAGGAGATTTTGCGGACGCGCGAGAGCGGACTCGAGAAGCCCGCGATCTCTGATTCCGCTTGCTCCGCCATGCTCGGCGAGCTGCTCGTCGTGGATCGCCAGGACGACCTGGAGATCTACCCAAATGTGCTCCATGGTCTACTTCGCCAATTCGCGCAGCAGTGCCCGCCGTTTCTTCATGACCTTACGCGCGACAGCCATCTGCCGCTCGAATTGCGGATCGTAGGGGCTGATCCGAAATCCCTCCGGCGTCTTGATGAGATAGAGGTAATCGCCCTCGGTCACGTCGAGGCTCGCGCAGACCTCCTTGTTGAGGATGAGAGCGCTCGAGTTTCCGACCTTGGTGACCTTGAGTTTGTGCATTTTGCGCCTAGTTATAACAACTGTTAAACATAGGTCAACCGGATGCCGCGGTCAAGCCGCCGGCAAGCGCACGATGAAGCGGGCGCCGATGACGCGGCCTTGGGCGTCGCGGCGGTTCTCGGCGCGGATCGTCCCTTGATGGGCCTCGACGATCTGCTTGGAGATCGAGAGGCCCAAGCCCGAATGCGTCCCGAATTTCTCGCCCGCGGGACGCTCGCTGTAGAAGCGGTCGAAGATCGCCTCGAGCTTGCCCTCGGGGATGCCGGGGCCGTCGTCCTCGACGCGGACGGCGATGCCGCTCTGCGCGCGCTCGGCGCGGATGCGGATGCTGCCGCCGGGCGGGCTGAAGGAGATCGCGTTTGCGATCAGGTTCGAGAACACCTGGCCGAGGCGACTCTCGATGCCCTCGACCATGAGGCCGTTCCTGGGGGTGCCGGGCGGCAGCGTGAGCTCGATCTTGGGCGCGCCTTCCTTGCGGGTCGCCTCGTTGAGGTCGGCGAGCGCCTGCAGCATGTCCGCGATCGAGACTGGCTCCACCTCCATGCGTCCCATCTCGGCGTCGAGGCGCGAGGCGTTGGAGATGTCCGTGATGAGACGGTCGAGCCGCGCGACGTCCTCGACGACGACCGCGAGAAGGCGGCGCTGCTTTTCCGGATCGGTGACGCGGGTCACGGTCTCGACCGCGCTCTTGAGCGAGGTCAGCGGGTTCTTGATCTCGTGCGCGACGTCCGCCGCGAAATGCTCGATCGCGTCGATGCGGCGCTGGAGCGCCGCGGTCATCTCGCGCAGCGCCGCCGAGAGCTCGCCGATCTCGTCGCGGCGGGCCGTCAGATCCGGGATCTCGACCTGGCGGCCGCGGGCGTGGCGGACGCGCTCGGCGGCGACGGCCAGGCGCCGGATCGGCCGCGCGATCGTGCCCGCGAGGTAGATCGAGAGCAGCACCGTGAGCCCGAGCACGGCCAGGAACACCTCCAGGATGGTGCGCCTGACGCGGGTGATCGCGTGCTCGATGTCGCGGCCGTCGGCGGTGAAGTCCACGGCCCCCAGCACCTCTCGGTAGCGCTGGATCGGGACCGCGACGCTGAGATAGAGGTCGCCGCTCTGCCGGTCGCGGCGAATGATACGGGCACGCTCGCCCCGGAGCGCCGCCTCCACCTCCGGAAGGTCCTCCGCGGTGGGCGCGACGTAGTCGATGTAGGGCGGGTAGTCGGTCGAGGCCGGCAGGAGACCGCGCAGCCAATTGTCGGCGGCAGTTCCGATGCGCGAGAAGAGCCCCTTTGCTTTCGGCGGCGGCGGCAATTCCTCCACGATGACGCTGTCGTTCGGCCCCTCGACCCAGCGGCTGTCGCCGATCATGACGCCGTTCGGGTTGAAGAGGCGCGCGCGGGCGTGGGTGGGCTCGACCAGGTGACGGAGCATCGGGCGGCCGAGATCGGGCACGATCACCGGCGGTTCGCCCGGCCCCTCGAACACCGCGCCCTCGGAGATCGCGGCCGCGGAGATCTCGCCCTGGGTCGCGAGGGCGTCGAGCTGCGCGTCGATGAGGCTCTGGCGGTAGTCGCCGAGATAGAGGAGCCCGAGACCGAGCAGACCGAGCGCCAGCACGTTCACCGCGAGGATGCGCCGCGTGAGCGGGGAGATGCGATGCCGGAGCCGGCCGCGCACGCGCGGAGCGTCGATGGCGTCGGCCTGGAGCGCGGGCCTGCCGGCCGGCCTCTTCGCGCGGCCGTGCGGGCTCACCCGCTCATTTGTCGCGGTAGCGATAACCCACCCCGTAAAGCGTCTCGATCTGCGCGAACTCGCCGTCGACCGCCTTGAACTTCTTGCGCAGGCGCTTGATGTGGCTGTCGATCGTGCGGTCGTCGACGTAGATGTGCTCGCCGTAGGCGCTATCCATGAGCTGGTCGCGGCTCTTGACGTGGCCGGGGCGCAGCGCCAGCGCCTTCAGGATCAGGAACTCGGTCACCGTGAGATCGACGGCCTGGCCCTTCCAGCTGCACTGGTGGCGCGCGGGATCGAGGAGGAGGTCGCCCCTCTGCACCACGGGCTCGCCCTCGCTCTCGCCGCGGGTCATGTCGCCGCGGCGCAGCAGCGCGCGGATGCGCTCGATCAGGAGACGCTGGGAGAAGGGCTTCTTGATGTAGTCGTCGGCGCCCATGCGCAAGCCCAGCACCTCGTCGACCTCGTCGTCCTTGGAGGTCAGGAAGATCACGGGCATTTTGCTCTGCTTGCGCAGATGCGAGAGCAGCTCGAGCCCGTCCATGCGAGGCATCTTGATGTCGAGGATCGCGAGGTCGGCCGGCTGCTGCTGCAGCGCCTTCAAGGCCTCGGCGCCGTCGGAATAGGCCCTCACGTTGAAGCCCTCGGCCTCCAGCGTCATGGAGACCGAGGTCAGGATGTTGCGGTCGTCGTCGACCAGCGCGATGGTATTGCCCACGAGTAGAGTTCCTTTGCTGCCGCGACGGCAGTCTCTTCCGCCACTATGGCGCCTTTACGGCGTAAATCCGGCTGTTACGGACCAGATGTCGGCCCTCGGGTACCCCGCCGTCAAGGGGCGTCGCATCGCCGCAGGTCGGGGTCGACCGAGCCAGCCGCGGCCCAAAGGCAGGCCGCGCCGAGGAGGCAGCCGAGGCAGCCCGATAGCAGCGCATAGCGGATCGAGAGATCGCCCAGCCCCGCAGCGAGGCCGTCGCTGAGGGCCCCGACGGCGAGCGGCCCGAAGCCGAGGCCGATGAGGTTCACCGAGAGCAGGAGGATCGAGGCGGCGAGGCTGCGCATGCGCAGCTTCACCAAGGCCTGGGCGATCGCGAGGCAGGGCCCGAGATGGAAGGCGACGAGGAGCGTCGCGAGCCCCAGCGCCGCCAGCGCCGAATACTTCTCCGGCGCGAAGAGGAAAAGCGCGAGCGCCGGTGCCGCGAGCGCGGTCATGACCGCGGGGAGCCTGAGCAGCCACCGGTCGCCGGCGCCCCGGAACCGCTCCACCGCGAGGCCGCCGATGAGGGTGCCGGCGACGCCGATGAGGCCCTTGATCGGGCCCAGATAGGACCCGATTTCCGCCTGCTGCATGTGGTGGACGCGGCGCAGGAAGGAGGGCGACCAGACCGCAAAGCCGAAATTGGCGAAGGCGACGAGCCCGACGCCCGCGACGACCAGCAGGAAGGAACGCTGCCCCAGCATGAAGCGCAGGGCCTCGCGCAGGCTTTGCTCGGCGGCATCGATACCGCCGTGGTCGGCGGCGCCCCGTACCGGCTCGCGCACCGTCAAGCGCACGAGGAGCGCGACGAGGAGGCCCGGGACTCCCGCCGCCCAAAGGGCCGCGCGCCAGCCCCAATATTGGCTGATCCATCCGCCCATGAGGTATCCGAGGAGGACGCCGAGATAGATCGAGGCTTGAAAGATCGCCATGGCGCGCGGGCGGCGGTCCTTCTCGAAATAGTCGGAGATGAGGGCATGCGCGGGCGCGGCGCCCGCGGACTCTCCGATGCCGACGCCCACGCGCGCGAGCGCCAGCTGCCAATAGCTCTGTGCAAGACCGCTCAGCGCGGTGAAGCCCGACCAGACCGCAAGGCCCAGCGCAAGGATCGAGCGGCGGGTGCCGCGGTCGGACCAGCGCGCGATCGGGATGCCAAGCGCGGAATAGAAGATCACGAAGGCGAAGCCCGAGAGGAGCCCCATCGCGGTATCGGAGACCCCGAGCTCCGCCTTGATCGGCTCGACGAGGATGTTGAGGACGTTGCGGTCGAGGAAGTTGAGGGCGTAGGCGAGGAAGAGGACGCCGAGCACGTAGTACCGATATGGCTCCGAAGCCGGAGCCGCCGCTGGAGCCAAGGGCCTCGAGACCGCTTCCGCCATCGCCTGCGCTTTCTTGCTGCCGGCCGCAACGGCGCAGCATGCTAGCCGAGCCTGCCGCCCGATGCACTTTCCGCCCTTCCGCCCGCGGGAGTAGAGTCCCCCTCGCCATGACCGACGCACCCTCCGCCGCGGACCCTCCCGCCCGCCAAG
Source organism: Allostellaceae bacterium (assembly GCA_035541215.1). Taxonomy (GTDB): domain Bacteria; phylum Pseudomonadota; class Alphaproteobacteria; order ATCC43930; family CGMCC-115725; genus DASZHJ01. The sequence goes on from DATKNV010000190.1 coordinate 12,691, forward strand.
CGATGGCGGTGATGCAGAGCGCCGATCGCGCGTCTCTCGCGACGTCGCAGAGCGGCTGGCCCTTCGCTTCCCTGGTGCTGTCGGCGCTCGATGCGGACGGGACGCCGCTCCTGCTGATCTCGGATTTGGCGGAGCACGCCAAGAACATCGCGACGGAGCCCCGGGTCTCGCTGCTCTTCGACGGCACCGCGGGGCTCGCCGACCCGCTGACGGGTCCGCGCGTCACCGTGCTGGGCGAGGCAAAGCGAAGCGAAGAGCCGCAGGCGCTCCGGCGCTTCCTCGCTCGCCATCCCTCGGCGGAGCTCTACGCGGGCTTCAAGGATTTCCACCTTTACCGCGTCGAGGTCGCGCGGGCGCATCTCGTTGCGGGATTCGGGCGCATCCACTGGATCGAGGCCCCGGAGCTTCTTGCTGCAGCGCAATAGCGGCGGGAAATCTCGCTCCCTCCGGTTGGTTAACACAGCGGCCTGCGCGCGATTGCCGGGCGCGGCCGGCTCGGCTATGGTCCGCGCGATCGCGGCTCAATCAATAAAATGCACGAGGAAGCGCAGAGATGGACGGGACACCGAGAGAGGTCGGACTGAAGGGCGCTGTCGGCCTCGATCAGCAGGGGTTTCGCCGGCTTCAGGGCGTCCACTGGAATCTGAGCGTGCCGCTGCTTTACGAGCAGGCGATCCGCCGCCGCGAGGGCGAGATCTCCGCCAGTGGGGCCTTCGTGGCCTTGACCGGCGTCCATACGGGCCGCACGCCCAAGGACAAGTTCATCGTCTCCGACCAGACGACCGAGGGTCAGGTCGATTGGAACGCGATCAACCAGCGCGTCTCGCCTGCCGTGTTCGAGAGCCTGAAGCTCAGGATGATCGCGAACTTCCAGGGCCGCGAGGCCTTCGTCACGGATTGCTTCGCCGGCGCCGATCCCGATTACCGGCTCTCCGTGCGCCTCGTCAGCGACAGCGCCTGGCACAGCCTCTTCGCGCGCAACATGTTCCTGCGCCCATCGCCCGCGGAGCTGCGGAGCTTCGTGCCGGATTTCACCATCGTCCACCTGCCCTGGTTCGAGGCGACGCCCGCGGTCGACAAGCTCAATTCCGAGGTCTTCATCCTCGTCAATTTCAGCGAGCGTCTGGTGCTGATCGGCGGCACGCGCTATGCGGGCGAGATTAAGAAATCGGTCTTCGGCCTCCTCAACTTCCTGCTGCCGCCCAAGGACGTGCTGCCGATGCACGGCTCCGTCAACGTGGGCGCGAAGGGCGACAGCGCGGTCTTCTTCGGGCTTTCCGGCACGGGCAAGACCACGCTCTCCGCCGACGGCACCCGCACCCTCGTCGGCGACGACGAGCACGGTTGGAGCCCCAAGGGCCTCTTCAATTTCGAGGGCGGCTGCTACGCCAAGGTGATCCGCCTCTCCGCCGAGGCGGAGCCGGAGATCTACGCGACCGTCCGCCGCTTCGGGACCGTGCTCGAGAACGTCGTACTCGACCCCGCGACGCGCGAGCCCGATCTCGACGACCAGAGCCTCACCGAGAACACCCGCGCCTGCTATCCCATCGACTTCATCCCGAACGTCAGCGCGACGGGGATGGCCGGGCATCCCGCGAACGTCGTGATGCTGACGGCGGACGCCTTCGGCGTGCTGCCACCGATCGCGCGCCTCACGCCCGACCAGGCGGCCTATCACTTCCTCTCGGGCTATACCGCGCGGGTCGCGGGCACCGAGAAGGGCATGGGGAACGCGCCGCAGGCAACCTTCTCGACCTGCTTCGGCGCTCCCTTCATGCCGCGCCACCCCACGGTCTACGCGATGATGCTCGCCGACCGCATCCGCCGGCACGGGACCCGTTGCTGGCTCGTCAATACCGGCTGGTCCGGCGGCTCCTATGGCGTCGGCAGCCGCATGAAGATTCAGCACACCCGCACGCTCGTGCGCGCGGCGATCGACGGCAAGCTCGAGGGTGTGGCCACCTGGCGCGATCCCTTCTTCGGCCTCAACGTCCCCGAGAGCTGCCCGGGCGTGCCCAAGGAGGTGCTGAACCCCCGCGAGACCTGGTCGGACAAGCGCGCCTACGACGAGACCGCCCGCGAGCTCACGGGCCGCTTCGAGCAGAACTTCAAGCGCTTCGACGGCCATGTGAGCGCCGAGGTGCGCGAAGCCGGGGTGCACAGCGCGGCCTGAGCCGTCTCGCCCTCTTTTTTGCTCTGCCGCGCCGGGCGCCTTCGGTTCACCCGGGATTCCGGTATTCCCCCGCGCGATTAGCCGCCGCCGCCATATCCTACAGGGGTATGAAGCGCCTCACACCGAATCGCCGCGCCGCCCCCTAGATTCCGAGCGTCAAGGGCAGGACGCGGAACTCGGTTCGGAAGGAGGCGGCCATGCAGCACTACCAGCTCGGTTTGGCGTCGGATGCCCGGCGCAGACCCCTCGATATCTTCCTCGAGATCGGCGCCGCCGCGTCGCGCGCGGACGTCGTCGTCGCCTGGGCGCTCGCTCTCGCGATCGTCGCGGGGATCGGATTGCTCATGGCGGCAAGCTGAGGCATTGCCTGGCGAAGCGGATACCGGTTCGCCCTGGGGAATGCGACGAAACCAATGAAGCGAGAGCGCGATGCGATTCGAGAGGACCGGATCGTGCTCTCGTGCCGGCTCAAGCCGCGGTCTCGCGCTCCGGCTGCTCGCGCAGCTTCAGAAAGCGCTGCGCCGCGCGAATGTAGGACCAGACTTGCTCGGGCCGCAGCGAATCGCGCGCCATGACGAGCGACACGATGGGATCGCTCAGCAGCTCCTCGAGCCTCGGCTCCTCATTGGCGCGATAGATCGCCATCGCTCTCCCCGCAACGCAGCTCGCGAGGACTATCGCGCCGAAGCGTGGCATGCACGTGACGCGGACGAGAGCAATTTAGGGTCGGGCGACAACCCACTATGGTGGCGGCGCGGTTACGAAAGCGAGAAGTACTCCGCCGACTCGAGCTTGGGCTCCAGGCGGAGCATCTCGCGGCGCTGGGCCCTGAGCATCGTCCGGTAGATCGTGGCGCCGAGGACGCCGTCGCCGGCGAGCGGGAGGCTGACTCGCTCGCCCGTGCCGTGGCGTCGGAAAATCGTGCCGGCGAACGCGCCTATCGCTTCCCGATCCGCCGCAGCAGGTCCGGGAGCACGCGGATGTCATAGCCGTCGCCCGCTGCGCGCATGACCAATTGGTCTGCGTCGCGGCCCGAAGTCGCCTGCACCGCGGCCCAGAGCAGATAGCAGCGCGTCCCGCTGCGGCAGTGCGCGACGATCGGTTTCGGACTCTCCGCGAGCGCGCGGGCGAATGCCGCGACGTCGGCGGCCGCGATCGTGTCGGTGCGGACGGGGAGGTGGAGGTATTTCATCCCGTGCTTTTCCGCCTCGGCCTTCGCCGCGGCGGCGGAAAGCTGCCCCCACTCCTCGCCGTCAGGGCGGTTGTTGATGAGCGTCTTGACGCCCTCCCGCGCCAGGTCCGCGATGTCCCCGGCCGTCACCTGCGAGGCGACCGCAAAATCCTGCTCGACGACCGTCGATCTCATGAGAGCCTCCAAAGAGCGGGCGCTCAGTGCGCCTCTTCCCAATTCTGCGCCGCGCCGGTCTCGACCACCAGAGGCACCGAGAGCGAATGCGAGGGGCCGACCGCGCCCTCCATCACTTCCTTGACGAGGGCGGCGGTCGCCTTCGCCTCGCGCTCCGGCGTCTCGAAGATGAGCTCGTCGTGCACCTGGAGCAGCATCCGCGCCTCGAGTCCCGCCTTGGCGAGCGCCGCGGGGAGCCGCGCCATCGCGCGCTTGATGATGTCGGCGGCGGAGCCCTGCAAAGGCGCGTTGATCGCCTGGCGCTCGGCGAAGCCGCGCCGCGCGGGGTTCGGATCCTTGATGCCGGGAATGGCGCAGCGGCGGCCGAAGAGGGTCTCGACGAAGCCCTTCTCGCGGCAGATCTGCCGCATCCGCTCCATGTAGTCGCGAATGCCCGGGAAGCGCTCGAAATAAGCCTTGATGTAGGCCTGCGCCTCACCCTGCGGCACCTGGAGCTGCTTTGCGAGCCCGAAGCCGCTGATGCCGTAGATGATGCCGAAGTTGATCGCCTTGGCGCGGCGCCGGGTCTGCGCGTCCATCTTCGCGAGCGGCACGCCGAAGACCTCGCTCGCGGTCATCGCATGGATGTCCGCGCCCTCGCGGAAGGCCTCTTTGAGCGCGGGAACGTCGGCGACGTGCGCCGCGAGCCTGAGCTCGATCTGGCTGTAATCCGCGGAGAGCAGCAGATGGCCGGGTGCCGCGACGAAAGCGCGGCGGATCTTGCGGCCTTCCTCGGTGCGCACGGGAATGTTCTGCAGATTGGGATCGGTCGAGGAGAGGCGTCCGGTGACCGCGCCCGCGAGCGAGTAGCTCGTGTGGACGCGTCCGGTCTCGGGATTGATCTCGTCGACGAGCGCGTCGGCATAGGTGCTCTTGAGCTTCTGGAGCTGGCGCCAGTCGAGGATGCGCGCCGGCAGCGGATGCTGGTCCGCGAGGTCCTCGAGGACGCTCGCGTCGGTGCCGTAGGCGCCGGTCTTCATCTTCTTGCCGCCGGGGAGCTTCAGCTCCTCGAACAGCACCTCGCCGAGCTGCTTGGGCGAGCCCAGGTTGAACTCGTGACCCGCGAGCTTGTGGATCTCGCGCTCGAGCTCGGCCATGCGCTCCGCGAAATCCTCCGAGAGCTCCTTGAGGCGCTCGCGGTCGACGAGGATGCCCGCGCGCTCCATCTGCGCCACCACCGGCACCAGCGGCCGCTCCACGGTCTCGTAGAAGCTCACCATGTGCTCGGCGACGAGACGCGGCTTCAGCAGGCGATGGAAGCGGAGCGTGTAATCCGCATCCTCCGCGGCGTAGTCGCGCGCCTTATCCAGGGGCACCGCGGCGAAGCCGATGTGGCTCTTCCCGCTGCCCGCGACGTCCTTGTACTTGATGGTGTCGTGGTTGAAGTGCAGGAGCGCGAGCTCGTCGAGCCCGTGCCCGTGCTGTCCGCCCTCGAGCACGAAGGAGAGGAGCAGCGTGTCGTCGACCGGCGCAACCGCGATGTCGTAGCGGCGGAACACCACCGTGTCGTACTTGATGTTGTGGCCGATCTTGAGGACGGAGGGGTCCTCCAGCAGCGGCTTCAGCAACGCAAGGGCCGCCTGCATCGGAATCTGCCCGAGGTCGCCGCCCTTCTCGCCGTCGCCGAGATCGAGACCCGCGGCGCCCGCGCGGTGCGCGAGCGGGACGTAGCAGGCAAGACCGGGCTCGAGCGCGAGCGAGACGCCCACGAGCTCCGCCCGCGTCGCATCGAGCGAGGTGGTCTCGGTGTCGACGGCGACGGTGCCGGCCTCGGTCGCGCGCGCGATCCAGCGCTCGAGCTCGGCCTTCTCCTGCACCAGCTCGTAGCGATGCTTTGCGTCCGCGAGGCCCGCGGGGATCGCGACGGCCATGGCGCCGTTCGCCCCGGGCTTCGGCTCCGCCTTGGGCGCCGCCCCCTCGGTCTTGAGCTTGCCTTCGAGCCGGTTGAGGAGCGAGCGGAAATTCTGCGCCTGCAGGAAGCTCGTGACCTTCGCGCGGTCGAGCGGCTTCACTTCGAGCGCGTCGAGCGGGAGCGGGAGCGGCGCATCGGCGTCGAGCGTCACGAGCTTCTTGGAGATGCGCGCCTGCTCCGCGAAGTCGATGAGATTCTGCCGCCGCTTCGGCTGCTTGATCTCGCCAGCGCGCTTCAAGAGCTCCTCGAGCGTGCCGTAGGACGTTATCAGCTCCGCCGCGGTCTTGACGCCGATCCCCGGAACGCCCGGCACGTTGTCGACGCTGTCGCCGGCGAGCGCCTGCACGTCGATCACCTGCTCGGGGCCGACGCCGAATTTCTCCTTCACCTCGGCGGCGCCGATCGGGCGGTTCTTGATGGGATCGAGGAGCTGGATCTTGTCCGAGACCAGCTGCATCAGATCCTTGTCGGAGGAGACGATGGTGACGGTCGCCCCCGCCTTCACCGCGGCCTTCGCATAGGAGGCGATGAGATCGTCGGCCTCGTAATCCGGCTGCTCGATCCGCGCGACGGAGAGCGCGTCGGTCGCCTCGCGCACCAGGGAGAACTGCGGGATGAGATCGTCCGGCGGCTCGGGCCGGTGCGCCTTGTAGGCCTCGTAGATGCGGTTGCGGAAGGTCGTGCGCGCGGTGTCGAACACCACGGCGACTTGGTCCGCGTCCGTCTCCTGCAGCAGCTTCAGCAGCATGTTGGTGAAGCCGAGGACGGCGCCCACGGGCGTTCCGTCCGGCCGCGTCAGCGGCGGCAGGGCGTGATAGGCGCGGAAAATGAACCCCGAGCCGTCGATCAGATAGACGTGATGTGGGTTCTTCTTCAAGAGGCGGGCGCGACCTTCGCCTCGCCGCGCTTGGAGACGTGGATGTAGAGGCGCGAGCAATAGGGACACTCGATCCTCCCCTCGGGACCGAGGTTCAGATAGACCTTGGGATGGCCGAGCGCGCCGCCCACGCCGTTGCAAGCGACCGTGTCGGTCTCCACATGGATGATCTCAAAGGGCTGCATCGCTTGGGTCCGGGTCTTGAGGAGGATGCGCGCGGATGATACCGATTGCCGTAGGACAATCAATGAGACGCTGCCGTGCAGTGATCGCTTCCGTTCCCGGTCCTGTTTCCATCGGAGTGCCCCGGTGAACGATCCCCTCACCGCAACCGTCCCGCGCCTGCCCGAACCCGATCCGGCCGCGCCGGCGCTGGCGGTCGAGGTGAAGGGATTGACGAAGATCTACCGCGGCAGCAATCGGCAGCCGGACAAGCTCGCGCTCGACAACGTCGATCTGGAGATTCCCCGCGGCGCTATATTCGGCTTGCTCGGTCCCAACGGCGCCGGCAAGTCGACGCTCATCAACATCCTCGCGGGGCTCGTCATCAAGAGCAAGGGCGAAGTCCGCATCTGGGGGATCGATACCGAGCGCGATTCGCGCCAGGCGCGGGCGGCGATTGGGGTCGTGGCGCAAGAGCTCAACATCGACGCCTTTTTCACGCCGCGCGAGCTCCTCGACCTGCAAGCGGGACTCTACGGCGTGCGCAAATCCGAGCGGCGCACCGAAGCGATCCTAGCCTCCCTTGCCTTGCTGCCGCAGGCGGACGCCTATTCCCGGACACTCTCGGGCGGCATGAAGCGGCGCCTCATGATCGGAAAGGCGATGGTGCATGCGCCGCCGGTGCTGGTGCTAGACGAGCCCACGGCGGGCGTCGACGTCGAGCTTCGACGCCAGCTCTGGGACCTCGTGCGCGCGCTCAATGCGGCGGGGACGACGATCCTTCTCACCACGCATTATCTCGAGGAGGCAGAGACCCTCTGCGAGCGAATCGCGATCATCGACAAAGGCCGCGTCGTCGCTTGCGACACGACGGAAGCACTCGTGGGCCGGATCGACGCGAAGACCCTTACCTTCCTGCTGGCGGAGCCGATCGCCGCGCTGCCGCCGCCGCTCGCGGCGATGGGATTTACGCTCACGGCACCCGATCACCTGGTTCTCCACTACCGACGCAGTACGACGACGCTGGCGCCTGTGTTGGAAGCGATCCGGTCCGCGGGCATCTCGGTCCGCGACATCAAGAGCGAGGAGACCGATCTCGAGGACATTTTCCTGCAATTGACCGGGGGTGCGCGATGAGGCGCGCGCTCGGGTTCGCGGCTCTCGCCGTAGCGCTGCTGCTCGGCGCCTGTGCGGCGCCGCCTCTGGCGCCGCCGCCTGCGCCGCCGGGCTCAGTCCGGCCGTACCTCACCGCGCAG
>DATKNV010000191.1:0-8536 GCA_035541215.1 Allostellaceae bacterium
GACACCCGGCCCCTCCCCGAGCTAATGCGTCGCACCCTCCGACAGTAGATGAATTTTAGCTAAAAAACCGTATATATCCGGTTAAGAAAACTTGCCGCCGAGGCGATTTTCGAGTGGCGGCGGCGGTGCTCCTTGACGGTCGAGCACCCCAGGGAGTAGGACCACACGCCCGGTGGCGAGCGTAGCTCAGTTGGTTAGAGCGCCAGATTGTGATTCTGGATGTCGCCGGTTCGAGTCCGGTCGCTCGCCCCATTTTTTCAACAGCTTAGTGCCGGTCGCATTCCTGTCCCTAGACGACGGGTAATCACCGGGTAAGCACGCTCCCGGCCCCGCAAGGCATCCCGGCTCGACCGGCTCGGCGGTGCCGCCTGCGGATGAGTACTCTTGCGTCCGGCGCCATCACGATCCCTTTCGACCCTGCGGAGAAATCCCATGCACAAGCAGATAGAGGCGCCTTTATAGATGTGACGTGCCTTATTACTGCATATGTTCCTGTGTGGCGTCATACAATTCTGTATTAAGTCGCACTCACTCGGATATTTATTTGACTTCTCTCCGAAAAGCACTATGCTGTTAGTTGCGGCGCATGGTGCGTCGTGCGTTTGACGAGAGAACATTGTCGCGATGGGTTTTTCGGCTAGGGAATGCTCGGTGCTCTGCGCCGAGATGGTTGGTCGGGATGCAGTGTCGGGAGACGGTTTCGCGCGTGTCTATCGCGAGCGTCATCCCGAGTTGACTGGCGGGCCGCGGAAAGCGCCCGACATCTCGCCGCTCGATGCAATCACAATGCTGGTGTGGATCGCGACAGGCGATCAAAGCCTCAAGAGCCTGGATCGCGCCGAGCGCATCCTCTTCACGCGCAACATTGTCGCCAGCGCCAAAACCGATTTCATAATGAACGGTGAGCTGTGGTCGCGCACGCGCGCGCTTCCGACGCGGGACATCACGCTCGCAAGCCTTTTGCTGCGACTCCTTGAGCTTTCGCGCGCGGGGTTCAAGGCCAGCGAGAAGATTGCCGAGAGCGATGCGATGCCCGGCCTCCTGACTCGCGCGACCGTCGGGTACATCGAAGGGCAACCGCTTTGTGAAATCTATCGGTTCAAGAAACTGAGCGAGCCGCTCGAAGCCGAGGATTGCCTCGCCTACAGCTACTTTGAAACGTGGTCCTTCCTTGCGCCGGAGCGCGAGGCCGATCTCACGCCCACAACCTTCACGGCCGCCTTTAACTTCGACTGGATCGACAAGCTCGCCGAGCGCTTCGGGGCGCTTCCCCTGAGCGATGCTGACTCCGTCGCGGCGACGGTTGCGGAGCAAGTGCGGGCAGAGAGCGAGGCTGTGGCCGCGTCCCTGCCCGTTCACGTTCATCCGGGAGCGCACTGAGATGGACGGCGACTTCGATCCCACTAGCAATTTCAATTTCGCATCTCTGCTGGCTCCTAGCTTGGTTGATCCAAACACAGGACAGCCGAACCCGTTAGCAATTCAGCAGGCGCGCGCTCAGAACGCGCTCTTGGGTGCCGCCGCCGGTGCCGCGAGCGTTCCCTATGCTTCGCGTCTCCCCATCGGTTGGGGACAAAGCATCGGCGCGGCTGCGGGTGGCTTGTTACAAGGCCAGATCGCGGGCGATGAGAATTTAAGACGCAATTTGCTGATCGCGCCCACGTATCAAGAGGCGATGAATCGCGCGGCATTCGGGGCCATGCAAAACCGCGGATATAACCTGATGCAAGGCGGCCTTAACGGCGGCCCCGTCAATCGCACGGATGCAATCGCGAGCGCCGGTCCTGGGGGATACTCACAACCGAACTTGCTTGGCGGCCCTGCGTCGGCTCCGTCTTCGGCCCCGGCCCAACGCACCTATTTCGACGCGCTGTCGAGCGCGGAGTCTGGCGGCAATCCGCAGGCCCAAAATCCGAACAGCACTGCGACGGGTCCGGCTCAATTCACGGCCGGGACATGGGCTCATATTTACAACACGTATCTCAAGGATAAGGGCTTCCCGAACGACCCGACGAATCCCGACGCCGCAAAGGCCGCGACCGCCTACCTCGCGATGGAGAACGGCCAATATCTCCAGCCGTGGCTCGGCCGCGTGCCCAATAACTCCGAGCTGGGTCTTGCGCATTTCTTGGGCGCTCAGGGGGCGTTGCGTTTCTTAGGAGCCCCGACCCCGAGCGCTCTCGGGATTGATTACGCTAGCAATGAGGCTGTAGCCGCAAACCATAACGTCTTCTATGACGGCAATCGCCCGCGGACGGTCGGTGAGATTCGAGCGGATTACGATAGACGATTTGCGAACACGCAACCGCTCTTCGGCGCTCCGCAGCAAAGTCAGGCCGCGCCCCAATCTCAAGCTTATTCTGGTGCCGCGCCTTCGGGAACGGCGCCGGGCTCTCCCGTGGGTAATGCGGGCACTCGCCCGGCGGCCCCGATGTTCAATATCGGGAGCCTCTACAATCAAGCTCGCACAGCGATGGCTTACGGCCTTCCCTTCGCCGGTCAGCTTCTCGATCTCGCCAACAAGACGGCGAACACGAATCTTGAGCAAGGCGCCTACCTCGGACAGGACGGCGCGGTCTACGTCATGCCCGGCGCGAACGCTGCGCAGATGGGGAAGGCGCTCGCGGCGAAGGGATACCAGCAGACGGCTAATGGTGGGTGGGTTCTCAATCCCGCGGTGCCGCAGGGCGAGGCTGCGATAGCGGGCGCGAAGGCTCGTGCGACGCTCGGCCCCGACGTTCTGAAGGCTCTCGCCGAGCGCGCTGCCTATCCTGTGAGGTACGGTCCAAACGAAACGGTCGAGACCGGGCTCAATCTGCTGCCGCCTGATTTGCGGTCGGCGATGCTCGGTGCGATGGGCGTCAATCCTGCGGGCGGCTCCAATCCGCAGGCGGGGTCTGGCGCTCCCGCTCCCTCCGCTCAGGCTGGTAGCGCCGTGCCCCAAATCCCGCCGGTCAACGTCATCCCGCCGGGCTATCCGCGCGTGAGCGGCGCTCCGGCCTCGGGTTCGGCGGCTCCCGCCCCCGCTCCCGCCGCGCCGTCCGCTGGTGCTCCTGCACCGGCTCCGCGCTCGCCGCAGTCGTTCGCAATTCAAAACCTCTTCGGCGCATCGAACGATCTGCCGGAGCCTCCGCGCGTCCAGCCCTTCCCCACGCAACCGATCCACAATCCGGACGGTTCCGTATCGTCGCCCTACACGACCTCGACGATTGGATTGCAGGAAGAGGCGAACAAGGCCTATGCGCAGGCGCGGACCCAGTTCGCGGCGGGACAGACGATTCAGCAACGGCTCGCGATGATCGATCACGGCATTGACCTGCTCAATCAATCGGGCTGGTCGAGCACGGGCGCGGGCGCGGAAACGAAACTTGAGGGCCTGAAATACATCAACTCCTGGCTGACTTCGGTCGGCGTGTCGCCTCTCTCCGATCCGCGGAAGATCGCCTCGTTTGAGGACCTGATCAAAGAAACCGGAAACCTCGGCTTGGATCGCGCTCGGTCGATGGGCTCGCGCGAGGCTGCCCAAGTGGTCTCGCTCTCTATCGGGCTCAACCCCGGCGTGGGGAATACCTACCAGGGCGCCAAGACAATCGAGGCGTCGATGGGCGCCGCGGCTCAGCGTGACGTTGACTACTTCAATTTCGCAACGAAGTACGCGCAACAGAACGGATCGACCTTCGGTGCCGATGTGGAGTTCAACAAGCTCCGTCCGCCCGAGATGTATGCGCGCCGAGCGATTGCGGCGACGATCCCGCAGGGGGCGATTGCGTTGCTTCAGTCGCGGCCTGCCGCGGCGGCCCAATTCGATGACAAGTATGGGCGCGGGATGGCGGCATTCGTTCTGCGCGGTGCGCTCGATGGCATGCCTTACGTCTCAAACGCGGGATTGCCGTCTCCCTCGGCTGCGCCTAGCGCTCCGGTGACGCAGTAGGCGCTGCCGATGGCAAATATCTTCGACCAATTCGATGCAGGCGGCTCGGCGGGAAGTTCTCGCGCTGCCGCGTCGCCCCCGCCTCCTCCGCCGCAAGACGACCTCATGGAGGCTGGAGCGCCCGTCTATGTGCGCGGCCCGGATGGTCGTGACATCAACATCCGCGGCAATCCGCAGGCCATTCAGTGGTGGCGGTCGCGGCAGTCGGGCGCGCCTGCGCCTAGCGCGCCGTCTAGTGCCGGCGGAAATATTTTCGACCAATTCGACACGGATGCCCAAGGGCGTGCGATCAATCCGCAGAGCGCGGGGATCATGCAGAACCTGAATGCGGGCGGCTGGCGAGGCATTGCCTCGATTGAAGGCGCCCCCGTCGATGCGCTGACGTGGTTGGGAAACAAGATCGAGGATTTCCGCTCTGTCGCCAACAATCGGCCTCCGCAGTACGTCACCAGTCCCTACGGCGGCTCCGATTGGTTCCTGCAACACTCCGGCTACGATCAAGTTAGGCCCACAAGCACGGCCGAGAGCGTTGCGCAGGGTGCGGGCGCGGGTCTCACGAGCATGCTCTTCCCGTGGACGTGGGCTCGTGCGCTTGGATATACGGGCAACATTGCTAACGCCTGGTCGTCGATACGAAACATGCTCGGCGAGGCGGCTGCGAGCGGGAATCCCCTCGGCAATGCGGCCATCGGCGCGGCAGGCGGCGCGACCGGTCAGGTGGCGGCCGATGCGGTTCCCGAGCCCTATAAACCGCTCGCGAACTTCGCGGGTAATCTGATCGGTGGCGGCTTAGCTGTCGGCGTCCCCGCGCTCACGGGCGCTGCGGTGCGTGGCACTGGTCGCATCACGGGAATAAACAACCTCCTCGCGCCGATAACCACGGCGGGACAGGAACGGCTTGCGGGCGAGAGCATTGCAAGGGCTGCCGGTCAACCCGCGGACCTCCTGCTCGGGCGGCTCGATGAAGGCTTGAACAATCCGGCTCCGAGTGCGGTGACCGGGGCCGAGGGCGGTCAAATCCTTCCTGGTTCCGAGCCGACAACGTTTCAGCTTCTCGGCGATCAAGGGCTCGGCCAGCTTGAGCGCACCGCTCGGACGAATAACCCGGCGGCATTCATCGGCCGGGAGGGTGAGCAGAACGCGGCAAGGATCGGGGCATTGAAGGCTCTGGCTCCTCCCGGCTCAGATGCGGCGGCTGTCGGCGACACGCTGCGGACGAAACTCGCCGATCTCGTGACTCAAACCGAGACGGCGGAAAATGCGGCTGTCGATAGCGCGAACCAGATTCGCGAGGGCCTCGGCGGCACGATGACTGACGACCGCTATGGGCAGCTCCTGCGAACCGAGCTTGAGGCTGCGAAGGCGCCCGTCAAACAAAACGAGCGTGCGCTGTGGTCGGCCATCGACCCAGATTCCAGCTTGATAATCGATCCCACCTCAACTGCGCAGACGGCAGAGAGAATCATCAGAGATATTCCGCAGGCGGCGAAGCCCATGCAGGGCGAAGAGGCTGAGGTCTTCAATCTAGCGAAGACGCTTGGAGCCGCGACGCCGTTCTCCAACTTCACGGCCCTTCGCTCGCGCCTCCTCGATGCGATTCGCGAAGAGCGTTTCCAGAATGGCGAAACCCCGGCACTGCGCCGGATGCAAATGCTACGGCAGGCGATGGACAACACCATTGCTTCGGCTGGTCAGGAAGCGGTTGCGGGTGCGTCGGTGCCCTCGGCCCCGGTCACTGCCGCGCCGGGCTCGGCGATGGCGGAGCCAATGCTCGGGGGCGCCCCGAAGGTTGGGAGCACGGTCTACACGCCTTCGGATCGCAATGTGCAGGTCCGCTATGAGGTCGTGCCGGGCGATAGCCTGATCCCGTCGCATACTGACGACCTCACGCCAAATCCCGCCTTCCCTGCCGAGCTGCAACCCCGCGAGCGCGCGAGAGCGGCGAGCGAGGCTCAGATTGCCAACATGGCGGGCAGCCTACAGCCCGAGCGGCTTGGGGGATCAAGCACCGCCAGCGAAGGGGCGCCGGTAATTGGGCCGGATGGCGTGGTCGAGAGTGGCAATGCTCGCACCCTGGCCATTCTCCGCGCTTACCGACAGGGCGGCGCTCAAGCGCAGGCATACCGCAACTGGCTAGAGGGCCAGGGGTTCAATGTGAGCGGGATTGAAAATCCCGTCCTCATCCGACGCCGCATTTCCGATCTCTCTCCGGCCGAGCGCATCCGCTTCACTCAAGAGGCTAATGCGGTTCCCGGCCTTGCCTACTCCGCGACGGAGCGCGCCGGGGTCGATGCTGGGCGCATCACCCCGTCGATGCTTGATCTCTACCGCGGCGGAGACATCGCGAGCGCTGAGAACCGAGATTTCGTCCGCGCATTCATGCAGAGCGTGCCCGAGCGTACGGAGCTGGGTTCGCTGGTCACGGCGGACGGCATGCTCTCAGTGGAGGGGCAAGCGCGGATAAGGAATGCGTTGCTCTCAAAAGCCTACGGGGATTCAAATCTCGTCGGCTCACTGGCCGAATCCGGAGACCCAAACATCAAGGCGTTTGGTGGCGCTCTCAACAGTGCGGCCGGCGATGTGGCTAAGCTCAATGCCGAGATCGCCGCTGGCCGGGTGCCGAAGCAGTTTGATCTTGCCGCCCCGCTCGTGCAGGCGGCTCAGATTGTGCAGCGTGCGCGGTCTTCGCGCATTCCTCTCGCCGATCTCGTGGCGCAGCAGGATGCATTTGCCAAGATTTCACCGGTTGCCGAACAACTCTTGAGAGATGCATACGGGGCTGATTTCCGCGGTCGTCTCTCGCAAGCTAAGTTCTCCGACTACCTCCGGTTCTACGCAGAGGAGGCCGGCAGGCAATCGACAGGGACTCAACTTTTCGCTAATGAAGTGACGCCGGCAGATATTCTTGCCGCAGGAGCGCGCCGCTATGGCCGAAACTACACCGAAGCATCCCCGTCCCTACTCTCATCCGAAGGCCCTGGAGCTGCTGGGGAAGGCGGCGGAGCGGCAGGGAATGCAAGAGGGGGATTTGGATCAAGTGCGTCGAGCGCGGAAGCTACAGGCGGACGCACGGGCGCATCCGGATTACAACAAGCCTCTGTCTTACCAAAAGAAGAGCTAGCGCCCAATTTCACGGCGGAGAATGCCGCCGCATACCGGGAAGCCGCTCGGGCCACCCGTGAGCGTGCTCAGACGTGGAACACCGGCCCGGTCGGAAATGTGTTGGCGTCGGGCAAAGCCGGCCTTCCCTACAAGGTCGCGGACTCTGCGGTCGCCGCAAAATTCTTCAATGCGGGTAGTCATAGCTACGAGGACGTGCAGGCATTCTTGAAAGCTGCGGGCGGTCGCCCCGAGGCGGTCGCGGCGCTACAGGATTACGCCGTCTCATCCCTGCGGTATGCGGCCGAGCGCGATGGCGTTCTCGTGCCCTCGAAGGTCGAGAGTTGGTTGCGCGCTCACTCCGACGCGCTCCGGGCGTTCCCTGATCTACAGGAGCGGATTGAGCAGGCCGCGACTGCCCAGATCGCCGCGGAGGAAGCGGGCGCCGCCGGTCGTGAGGCGGTCTTGAAGATTCAGAAGAGCGCGGCCCGAGATTTCCTTGATGGCGTCCCTCCCTCCGAAGCCGTGGCGCGTCTTTTCGGCAAAGTGAATGCGCCGAGCAAGTTTGCCGCGCTTAAGGTCGAAATGGCGGACAACCCCGATGCGTTTGCGGGACTGCAAAGGGCGGTTGCCGATTACATCGCTGAGAAATTCACAGGGACCCGGCTTGTCGGGAACAGCGAGGTGCCGAATATTCGGAGCGCAAGCTTCCAAAATTTCGTGAAGGCGGAGCGCCCCTCTCTTCGAGTTGTATTCGGCGAAGACGGGGTAAAGCGTATCGAGGCCATCGTTGCGGACCTTCAGCGCGCGGATCGCTCAATCAGCGGGACCAAATTGGCGGGCGGATCGAACACTGCGCAGGACATGATTGGGGCTATCCGCCGGCTTGCCGCTGGCGTCGGTGATAAGCCTTGGCTGCAATACCTCGTCGCCGAGGGCGTCGGGCAGGCGTTTGAGCGTGCTGCCGAGGCTGGCGCGGGGACGCACGGCTTCACTGGGCTGTTGCTGAACGGCGCGGGTGTGGGCGCAACCCTTCTCGTGAATCACTTTCGGAGCGCCGGGCTTAAAACCATCGATCAACTCGTTTCCGAGGCGATGGTCAATCCGGCGGTCGCACGCGATCTCGTCGCGAAGGCAGCATCGGCCGGAGAGCGCGAGGCAATTGCGCAGCGGATGATCCGCACCCTCGGTCGCCAGTCAATTCCCGCCGCGGTTACGGCGCGCGGCAATGCACAGGAACAGCAAGAGTCAGAGGACATTCGATGAGCAATTACTCGAATCAGATTCCGCCCGAATTGGCAGCACATTTGCAGCGCGAGGCGGACGCGCTCCTTGCGAAAAACCCGCATTGGAGAGCCGACCCTGAGAAAGCCGCGGCGGAGCTGAGACAGCTACGTAAGGATTTGATGGACCACTACGGCTACTCCGCGGCCGAAGTCGATTTCATCCCCAATCACAGAAACATCGATGTCGCCCGTGACGCGCTCGCCTTCCGCAAACAGCAGG
>DATKNV010000192.1:0-23121 GCA_035541215.1 Allostellaceae bacterium
GACTTCCCGCTCGCGCAAAGGAGGCAACAAAAAACCCGCCTCGCGGCGGGTTGGCCTGTCAACAGCTCCCACCGCCTCGCTTCGCGCGGTAGGAGTCATCAGCCCTCGCGGGCGGTTTCGGGGGACCCCATCCCCTCGAGCCGATGAAACTACTCTCGATCGCAGGCCCGATCAACCCTCTCGTTACTCGAGCACTGTCTCAGTTTGGCGCTCTAGCCTGAAACTCGTCCGTGATCCTGACGAGATCGGCCATTTCCCACAGGCGCGTCTCGATCCCTGCTGCCATCGCGGGCGACATCTTCACGGCCTGGTTAAGCCGAACGAAATTGGAATACATGAAGTAGAGCGCCTGGGCATGGTGATGGTTCGCCAGCTTTTTGCTGTGTGCCTTGGTCAGTCGCGTGAACCGCCTCATGCTCATGCGCATCGTGAGATTCTGCCGCTCGACATAGGACGTGCTCACATGCTGCCGGTCCGGGTTGCCAATGATCTTGGTCTTGCGATCGCCGACGCACTCGGCGGGGCTACAGCGGTGCTCGGGATCAGTCGCATTGCCGTAAAGTTTCACCAGCATGGCGTAGTCGATGTCGTCCCCGAAGGCGCCTTCGACCGCTTCCAGATAAGCCTTGTACCCATCGGTCGTGAGCTGCACGCGGTTCGCGAGCCGCGCCCGCAGATCGTCCATGAGCGCCATGGCGTAGGCACTATCACGACCTCCCGAGACATAGCTCACAATCAGTTTAGAGTCCGTCGCGAGGGCCGTCCAAGTCCAAACGTCGCCATAGACGAGGTCCTTCCGCTTCGCAGTCTCGACGTTCTTTTGCTTGCTGTAGCAGAAGGCCCAAATCTCGTCGCACTGCACGCGGGACGCTTTCACGCCCCGCACATTCTCATCGTGATAGGCCACACATGCGGTCCCGACATCGACCAGCAGCTTGGTCACGGTGTTGATCGAGACGCCCGTCACCCGCGAGATCGCCCGGATGCTCGATCCCTCACAGACCATTTGAAGGATTTGGACGCGGGTTCGCGGGGGCAGCCTGTTCATGCCGCCATCCTGGCCCACGCGCAAACCTCAATCAAGCAATAAGTTCATATTAACGCGTTGTGATAATCAGACAATTGACAAGGCCAAACCTCGTGCCCATAATCGTGCCGAATGAAGATCGAGTTCCGCGATAGGCGCCTCGGGCTCATACGGACGGACCGGGCGGCGGAAACGAAGCTGCCATTCCCGGTTATCAAATCATGTCGAGAGAAGCTAATCGTGATCGAGGCGGCGCCAGACGAAAGGACTCTCCGGAATTGGAAAAGTCTGCACTACGAGAAATTACAGGGCGATCGGGAGGGACAACGATCTATCCGGATTAACAAGCAATGGCGCCTTGTCTTTACCTTGGACGACTCATCGAAACCACCAACCATCGAGGTGTTGAGCATTGAGGATTACCACTGAGGCAGGAGGAACGGACATGAACGACAAAATCGAAGTTCCGCCGCCTGGGCATTTCATTCGCGAGGAGCTGGAAGCGCGCGGATGGTCGCAGCGGGATTTGGCCTACATTCTTGGGGTCTCTGACCCCGAGATAAACGTCATCATCTCGGGCAAGCGCGGGGTCAGCGCAGAAATGGCAAAGGCGCTCGGCAAAGCTTTCGACGTACCTGCTGAGTTCTTCGCCAATTTGCAAAAGGCTTACGACCTTTCGCATGCGCGCGAACCGGACGCGAATGTCGAGCGAAAGGCGAAGCTGCAATCTGTGTATCCTATCCGCGAGATGATTAAGCGGTCGTGGCTGACGGATGCCAACGCGGCGATCCTTGAGGCCGAGATCGCGAGGTTTTTCGAGGTGCCGAGCGCCGATCAGATCCCTCATCTTGCGCATGCCGCCAGGAAAGCCAATTATCAGAACATCAGCCCAATACAGCTTGCTTGGCTCTATCGCGTCCGGCAGATCGCGCGCGAGATGGTGGTGCCCAACTACTCCGAAAAGGCACTCAAAGACGCTCTCGGGCGGCTAAGGATGCTCATGGTTGATCCGCTCGATACTCGTGAAGTGCCGCACATACTGAGCGAGTGCGGGGTGCGCTTCGTCATCGTTGAAGGCTTGCCTAATGCAAAAATCGACGGCGCATGTTTTTGGCTTGGCAAGTCGCCGGTGATTGGCATGTCGCTTCGCTTCGACCGCATTGATAACTTCTGGTTTGTCCTGCGGCATGAGATCGAGCACGTTTTGCAGCGGCATGGTCGTGACCGAGAAATTGTCGATATAGAGTTAGAAGGGGATCGCGCGGGATACGAGAGCAATACGCTTTCCCAAGAGGAACGGGTGGCTAACCGAGCGGCAAGCGACTTTTGTGTGCCCATCGGTGAGATGGACTCATTTATCGCACGCAAGACTCCATTCTTCTCAGAGCGCGACCTGTTGGGATTCGCGCGCCGTTTGCAGCTTCATCCCGGCATCGTAGCGGGGCAACTTCGCAAACGGATCAATCGATGGGACATCTTCACGAAGCTGCTAGTGAAAGTGCGCGATGCGGCAATCTCGGCCGCGACTGTTGATGGCTGGGGCCATGTGGCTCCGGTGTCTGGATAGGAGGCTGGAGTGTCGGCGTACAACCACACGTTACAGCAGATTTGGCACCGCTATGAAGAAGAAACCGGCCAAATGCCGGCCACCACGCGCGATGCTGTTGCTTGGGGGATAGAACGGAAGCTATTGCGGGCCCCTGAGATTGATCCACTGGAGAAGCTTGCAGAAGACATGGCAACCGCACTGCGAGCCGAATACCGCATTGACGCTCAGGGGAGGAAATACCGGGTCAATCATGCCGTCCGCATCACCAGGAGCGGGGTCCAATACACATTTTGGGCCGATCTAGATCATGCAGCCCGCCCCCACATGGAGAAGGCGTTTTCTCAGCGTCGCAAACAAATCGTCAATGACTGTCTTCAATTGAAGACAGATGTTGATGTTTACAACGACCTGCATGCGGACCAGCCGCCAATTCAATTGGTGCTGAATTTCACGGATGACGTTGCTGAGATCGAGAACCTTGATCGCGGAAAGGCCGCTTAGCGCGATTTCTTCCATCGGGCAGAAGCCGCAATCCTCGCGATCTCTGATCGCCGTTCAGGCGTGAGTTTCTGGGCGCGGCTCTTGCCGCCCTTTAAGCCGCCCTTCCGAGTGTGTGCGCGCCTAACCAAGTTCTCCTCGATCTCGCCCGTAGCGATTTTCGCCACCATGATCGCGGCCCCGATCACGTCGGCGGGGCGCTTCTCGCCTCGGGGACCTTTGGCCATTAGGCGGGATAATACCTGAATGGATCAGCGGGACCGCCAGCACCGCGACGTTCCACTCTTCGGGCATCAGCGAGCATTCGGCAGTCTTGGTTTACGTGCTGCTGGTAGGATTGGTCGCCACGCCCGTAAATGGCTTCGGACAGTTCCTTTTCTGTACGACCAGGCCCTTTCTCGATCAAGAATGCAAGTACGTCCATGACGGTTAGATTTGCCATTTGCCTCTCCCCACGCTCAGTGAAGCATGACCGGCGATGGTGCCACGTCAAGGGCAATCGGATTTCAAACTGAGACGGTGCCGTTTCTCGCCGTCACGTATCTCGCGTTCCGGAGCGGCAAGAGCCCGAGGCACACGGATTCAATGCGTTGCGACGAGCGCGGCCCGATCGGGCCGATGCCGGCGTGAGCCATTCCCGGGCCGGCGAAAGGATTTGCGATGCCCGGACGGCCGTTCCGACCCGCCTGGAGAACGTCGGAAGAGGGCTCTCGCTCAATCGGAAGTGTCGTCGCTGCATCGCGGGGATAGGCGGCCGCTGTCGCCGCCTATCCTTTCAGAAGGGGATGTGATGGAGATCGCCATGGAACGCCAAATCCTCGAGCGATGGCTGCCGAGCATCAGCCTGGTCCTCGGGCTTCTGCTCCTCGCAGCGGCAGCCTTCGGCCAGGAGTCCCCACCCTCGGAGCCGGGAGCGCCGACATCGGTGACCTCTCCCGATCCCGGGTCGGATGCTCCCGCGCGGCACCGCATGGGCGATTGGCGGCGCCGCATGATGGAGCGGTTTTCTCGGATGACGCCCGAAAAGGCCTGTAAGGAGCGCTACGCCCGCGAGGCCGGCTTCCTCGCCTATCTCGGCGCGGAGCTCGACCTCACCGCGCAACAGCAGCCCTTGTGGGACGCCTACCAGCGAGCGATGCTGGATGCCGCCGGAAAGCAGCGGCAGGCCTGCGTGGAGAACGTCGTCACGCCGGGATCGGACTTGACCGCGCTCCAACGCCGGGACCGCTTGCAGAAGCTGCTTCAGACGCGCCTCGACGGTCTCCAGGCGACGCGCCCGCCATTGGAGGCGCTCTATCAATCGCTTTCGCGGGAACAGCGAAGGACGCTGGACCGGCCCTTCGGCGAATGGACCCCATCGAGGTGATGAGGGATCATCGCAAGGGAAATACCGTGCGCAAGCTCGTCCTCCTTGGCATCCTCGCGGCGCTCAATCCGGCACTCGCGTTTGCGGCGGGCGCGGAGAAGGCGCCGGATGCGGGCGACGTCTCGGCCGGACGGGACCTCGCGCTGAGCCTCTGCACGCCTTGTCACGTCGTCTCGCGGGATCAGGAAAGGCCTCCGATTCTGCGCCCGCCCGCACCGAGCTTTCGCGTCATTGCCGACAAGCAGGGCATCTCGGCGGAATCGCTGCGAACCTTCCTCTCCACGACGCATTCGACGATCGATACTCCCGGGAACATGCCCAACCCCAGCCTGAGCGAGGATCAGATTCGCGTGCTCGTCAGCTACATTCTGAGCCTTCGAAGCTCTCGTTGACGGGACCGCTGACGACGACCGACGGCCTTCCCATCCTGTCGTTTTCCGCCGCATCCGGCGAATGGGAGGGGGCGAAATGATCTCCGGGTCGATCGCATGCAATGCCCGAGGGTGTCGAGGGTTCTCGGGTCCCTGCCGCTGAAGAACGATGCCGAGGGTCCGCGCGGCAGGCGTCCGGGTGTTGCACCCTTGTGAAATCCAGAGAGATTGACAACAACGTTCCCGCCTTTCCGTGCCGCACAGCGACGGGGGCGACATGGTTGCAAATTTGGCGGTGTCGCTTTTATTTCTGGTTTGGTCGTGCGCTCTTCGCGCGCAGGCATTCCGGGTGTGGTCGCGCCGATGGCACTCCGAGACCCGCTGACTGGACAAGCAATCGAAATTCAGGTGGACGCGCTGTTCACGACGCTGTGGGTGAACGGGGGCGACTACTACTTCCGCCGTCTGACGGGCCGATTTGATGGGATAGGTCTAGGATGCCCTAACCAATCCTCTGGTTGCAAATCGGGTTCAATTCGAGAATAAGGCGCTTTTCCAAATTCTCGTCATCGGTTGTGACCACATCGACCCAATAAGTGGGCTTTTCCCGTGTGATGCACGGATTGTCGCCACCGAGATGTTTCAAGAGGCGGTCGCGAACGTCACCACGACCGACATATACCCAAACTCCTTGCCGATACAATCCGTAGCACCCAATCTGTCCAGGGGTAATGTCCTCAACATTCGCTCTGGTGAAGGCCCGAGGCGTCTGCTGGGGAAATGGCATCGTTCTCTCCTTGCCAGAAGGAAGGCGAGAAGAATACAACAGTCCTACAACAAATGGGAGCCGTCGCCAGAATGGACGCTGGGTTGCCCATATGCGATGTTGACGGCATGCCTGAGCGGTCAAGAAAGCGCCCGCGCGACGCAAGCCGGCTTGCTAAGCTCGTCGTTGATATTGCCACGGGCGAGATTGAGGAAGCTTCAGAGTTTGAGGGCAAAAACCCGGCGGCGGTCCTGTTGGGGCGGCGCGGGGGGCAAAAGGGCGGCAAAGCTCGGGCCGCCAAGCTCTCGAAGAGGCGGCGACTGCAAATCGCAAAGAAGGCAGCACAGGCTCGCTGGGCCGCGAAGGCGCCAAAGACCTAATCTAGTCAGCAGCATTGTTGGGGGAGCGATGCCGCAGAAGACCGTCTACACAAAGGTCGGAATGGAGCGCTGGCAGACGCCAGCGAGCCGCCAGCATCTGTTCCCGAAAATCTCTAAGGCATTCGGAGGAAGAGCAATCGTCACATTTTTCACGAGTTTTCGTTATCCCGTGCAGATAGATGATGATGACTGTGACATGCTTCAGAGCGTGCTACAGGAAACCGATCTCTCGAAGGGCTTTGTGCTGATGATTAACTCTCCAGGCGGTGATCCGCTCGCTGCGGAGAGGATCGTTAACATATGCCGGACCTACGGCAACGGCGGGTATTGGGCACTCGTCCCTAGTCGCGCTAAGTCTGCGGCTACTGTTATCTGCATGGGCGCAGAGAAGATTATCATGCTGCCCGTGTCCGAGCTCGGGCCGATTGATCCGCAGATCATTCTTGAGGAGGACGGCGTCACGAAGTGGTTTTCCGCGTTTAGCTTAGTATCGAGCTACAAGGAACTGTTCGATGCCGCGATCAAAACGACCGGCCATGTTGAACCTTTTGTGCAACAGTTGCAGCGCTACGACGCTAGAGAAATCGCGCGCTACCAGAACGTCATCGATCTTATGAAGGATGTCGCGATAAAGATTCTTTCCAGCGGGATGATGAAAGGTACGCCGACCGTTGATATTGAACGGAAGATTCAACTTTTCCTTGACCCGAAGGCGGGCACCAGGGAGCACGGAAGGGCGATCTATGCAAGTGAAGCAAGGGCCTGTCACTTAAACGTCGATGAGATAAGCGTGAAAACGCCGGAATGGGAGGCCATATACGAGCTGTATTACAGATCCGAGAGCTACGTGACCCACAACGTGTCAAAGATGGTTGAGAGCCAAACCGAAGCGTTTTACATGCCAATCCCGGAGTGATGCCTATGGATGAGGAAAAGCAAGCTGAGCCGGAGCGCATCAAGAAGGGACGCGAGCGCCTAGAGGAAATCGAGCGCCGCATTGGGAGATTCATGCCTCATCATACGTCGAAAGATGGGGTTAAACGCGGCGAGTGGCGTTCTGACTATCCGCATCTAACGGCTGATCCCGCCAAAGCAGGCGAGAAAAAGAAGAAGCGCGCCTAACCGAATTTTATGCTTGACCGCGCAAGCATGGGCGGCTATTGCGGGCGCCATGAACAAACCGCCTCGCCACAAGCGCGCGTAGATCATTAAGGCCTTGGTGGACGGCAATAGCATGCGCGCCACGGCGCGGATTGGCGATGTGTCTTACAACGCAGTCCACAAGCTTCTGATTGATGCGGGCAAGGCATGCTCGGACTATCAGGATAAGGTGTTTCGCAATCTCAAATGCAGGCGTTTGAAGCTTGATGAAATTTGGGCATTCGTCGGTCGCAAGGCCGCAAATGTGTCGACCGAGCGCCGTGGGGAGTTTGGGATAGGCGATGTTTGGACTTGGACCGCGATTGATGCCGATGCCAAGCTTATGCCGCCGTAGTTCGTCTCGGATCGCAGCGGTGCTGCTGCACGGGAATTCGTGTGCGATCTCGCGCGTCGGCTTGCGAACCGCGTGCAGATCACTACGGACGGTCACCGTGCATACCTGGAGGCGGTCGAGGCCGGGTTTGGTGCAGAGGTAGATTACGCCTACGTCGTAAAGCTTTTTTGGTCAGACCGATGAGGGACAGCGGCGTTACAGTCCGCCGTAGATCATCGGAACGGAAACTGTGTGCTGCGCCGGCTGACCCGACCCAGCGCATATCAGCACCAGCTATGCCGAGCGGGTGATCCTTACAATCCGCATGAGTATTCGCCGGTTCACGCGCCTTACAAACGGCTTCAGTAAGAAGGTGGAGCATCACGCTTATGCCGTCGCTCTTCACTTCATGTATTATAATTACGTCCGCGTGCACAAAACTCTGCGCGCAAGCCTGGCAATGGCAGCTGGCATCACAGATCGGCTGTGGAGCATTGAGGATGTTTTGGACGTACTCGATGCAGCCGAAGAAGTGCCGAAGCGTCCGAAACCTACCGGAAGCGCCAAGAGGCAGCCTAAAATTCAAAAGGGTGCATTACCGGCGTCCGCGGACACTTGACGGAACCGGACATTCGATGCGCTACCACGGGCGGACGTCTTCACGCGCTGCCGACACCGTCCGGCCTCGCGACACCGTCTCGTTTCGCGAGCATCAGCGGGCGGCGAGCAGGGCATCGGCGACCTCCACGAACCCTGCTCCTCCGGGGCCGCGCGTCGTCCAGCGGGGCGGCGCCCGCATGCGATCGAGATACTGCGCCACCATGGACACTCCGACGGAGTTCGGAAAGTATTCGAACATCGGCTCGTCGTTCAGGGAATCGCCGACGTAAATCACGGCATCCCTCTCCGAGGAGAGGTCCGCCGCATAAAGCTCCGACGCCATCCGCAAGGACATCGCGAGCTTGTCGAAATCGCCGACCCAGCCGAGCACCCAGAGCGAGTTGATCGTTGAGCGCATGCCGGCGGCGCGCCAGACCCGAGCCACCTCCTCCGCCGTCGCGGCGCGGCGATCGCCTCTTCCCAAGGGCTCGATCGCCCAGGTCGTCTCGCGAAAGGGCTGATCGGAAGCGGGCCTTGCCTCGGCGGCCGCCAAGAGGATTCCGCGGGCGGTCTCGGCGAGCCTCGCCATCGCGCGCGCCCTCTCGTCGGCCGGCAGCCAGAATTCCCGCTGTATCGCCTGCCCATCGGCCTCGCGCCGGAAATAAAGTCCGCCGTTCTCGCCGATCACGGCATCGACGGGCCACATGCGCGCGATGAGATCGCACCATCCCGCGGGAGCCGCCGTCACGGGCACCAGGACGAACCCGGCCTCGCGCAGCTTCTCCATCGCGCCGTAGGTGGCGCCCGACAGCCGCCCGCGGAAGGTGAGCGTGTCGTCCATGTCGGTGAGGACGAACCGTATCTTCCGCCGAGCGGCGGGCGGAAGCTCCTCGAGCGGCCGCACGTCCGGCGCCGGGGCTGCGGGCTAGATGTCCGCGTAGACGTGCGTCTCGGCGCGGGCGCCGGGATGCGTCACCGCTCCCTTCTCGGCGTCGCCCACGGTCTGCGCGTAGCGCCAGAGCGCGCCGGACTGGAAGTCGTTCGTCCGCGGCTTCCAGTGCCGGCGCCGCTCCGCGAGCTCGGCGTCCGAGAGTTCGACCGCGAGGGTGCCGGCCTCGGCGTCGATGCGGATCGTGTCGCCGTCGCGCAGCAGGCCGATCGGCCCGCCCGCCGCGGCCTCCGGCCCCACATGGCCGATGCAGAAGCCGCGCGTACCGCCGGAGAAGCGCCCGTCGGTGATGAGCGCGACCTTGTCGCCCATCCCCTGGCCGTAGAGGGCGGCGGTGGTCGAGAGCATCTCGCGCATGCCCGGGCCGCCGCGCGGGCCCTCGTAGCGGATGACGAGCACGTCGCCCTCCTTGTAGCGCCGCTGCTCGACGGCGGCGAAGCAGTCCTCCTCGGTGTCGAAGCATCGTGCGGGCCCGCGGAACGCGAGGCTCTTCATGCCCGCGACCTTGACGATCGCACCCTGCGGAGCGAGGTTGCCTCTGAGCACGACCACGCCGCCGGTGGGCGAGATCGCGCGCGAGGTCGGACGCACCACGTCCTGGTCCCCGGGAACTCTCACGCTTCTGAGGTTCTCGGCGACCGTCTTGCCGGTGACGGTGAGGCAATCGCCGTGGAGGTAGCCGCCGTCGAGGAGCGCCTTCATGAGCACGGGCACGCCGCCGACGTCGTAGAGATCCTTCATGACGTATTTGCCGGCGGGCTTGAGGTCGGCGATGTAGGGCGTCCGCTTGAAGATCTCGCCCACGGCGTGGAGATCGAAGTCGATGCCCGCCTCGTTCGCGATCGCCGGAAGATGGAGCCCGGCATTCGTGGAGCCGCCGGAGGCGGCGACGACTGTCGCGGCGTTCTCGAGCGCCTTGCGCGTGACGATGTCCCGCGGCCTGATGCGCCGACGCAGCAAGTCCATCACGACCCGTCCGGAGGCCTCGGCATAGGTGTCGCGGGAATCGTAGGAGGCCGGCGTCCCCGCCGATCCCGGCAGCGCCAATCCGATCGCCTCGGAGACGCAGGCCATGGTGTTCGCGGTGAACTGGCCGCCGCAGGAGCCCGCGGAGGGGCAGGCGACGCATTCGAGTTCGTGCAGCTCCTCGTCGCTCAGCTTGCCGACGCTGTGCGCGCCGACGCCCTCGAAGACGTCGACGATGGTCACGTCCTTGCCGTGGAAACGCCCCGGCAGGATCGAGCCGCCGTACATGAAGACCGACGGCACGTTGAGGCGCACCATCACCATCATGATCCCCGGCAGCGACTTGTCGCAGCCCGCGAAACCCACGAGCGCGTCGTAGCAATGCCCGCGCATCGTGAGCTCGACGGAGTCCGCGATCACCTCGCGCGAGACCAGCGACGATTTCATGCCCGCATGGCCCATGGCGATGCCGTCGGTGACGGTGATCGTCGTGAACTCCCGCGGAGTGCCGCCCGCCGCCGCCACGCCTTTCTTCGCGGCCTGGGCCTGGCGCGAGAGCGAGATGTTGCAGGGCGCCGCCTCGTTCCAGGTCGTGGCGACGGCGACGAGCGGCTGCGCGAGCTGCTGCTCCGTCACGCCCATGGCGTAGAAGAACGAGCGATGCGGCGCCCGCTCCGGGCCCGAGGTGACGTGGCGGCTCGGCAGCTTGGATTTGTCGATCGGCGCGGATTTGACGTCGTCGGGCATGGTCGGCCTCCCTATGCTGCGGCAATGGCGCGGCCGCGGCGACTCAATCTACGCCCAATGGCCTCGTGGCGAAATACGGGGACGATTCCGAGCGCCGGGAACCTCGATGCGAGACGGGACCGGCCCTCGGCAAAGCAGGTCGCCGAGAATCCAATTCCATCTCACAGCCGCCCGGGGCCGCCGTCCGAGGGAGTCCGACATTGGCCACCATCAACAGCAACAGCTTCCTGAACTGCTGGCAGATCGTCCATCGCGCGACGATCCCCAGCCCCGACAGCGAGCGGTGGCGGGTTTCCGGTGTCGACTGGCATCGACAGCGTCACGCCTATCTCGGGGGCGGTTATTCCTTCTCGGTCGAGGTCCATAGGCTCGCATTCGCCGGGGGCGACAAGCCGCCCTGGTCGCTGATGGTCGTCGTGGAGCACTGGCGGCAAAGCGACGGGGAACGCCTGCGAACGACGACCTGGGCTCGGCGCCTCTCCGGAAGCAGCGCAGCGATCGTGCGCTGGATGAAAGATCACGAGGCCGTCCGCCGCACAACGAAATGACGGCACCGCTGCCGATCGATTTGCCGGGGCGCGCTGCGGAATGCATCGGAGGCTCGACCGCTCCCTCTTCGCCCGCGAGGGTGCCCGCTCTTCCTGCCCACCTATGGGCCGGCCTCGCCGATCGACCGCGATCGGCTCGGCCTCACGGGACGCGTCCCCGCTTGCGTCTGGAAGAACCTCCCTCCCGCCTCCGTCCAACGCCACGAGCGCCGCCGCGCGGCCCAGCGCGGGAAGCGGATGGTGTGGGACGCGGGATGACGAAAGGGCGCCCAATCATTCGATGACCTCGTCGGCGCGAGCGAGCAACGAGGCCGTGGGCTTGAAGCCGATCGCCCCGGCGGTGCCGAGGTTGAAGGCGAAGACAAAATGCGTCGGCTGCTCGAAGGGCAATTCCGCGGGCGATGCCCCCTTGATGATGCGATCGACGAGGGCTCCGATGCGGTCGAATGCCTCGTCGAGATCGAGCCCATATGACATCAAGCCGCCGTCGCGGACGATGTAGTCGTACTCGTAGATGGCGGGCAGCCGATGCCTCACCGTGAACTCGAAAACGCTCTCCCGATTGAGGTTGGTGAGGGTATCGCTGACCATGAGAATGGCGTCCGGCATCGAGCGATTCATTTCCTCGAACGCCTGCTTGAAATCGGCGGGCTCGCTCACGCCCAGCGGCTCAACGTCGATGCCGAGAGCCTTGGCACCCGCCTCTGCCGCCCGATATCGCAAGGTCATCCCGGGATTCGAAGCGTTCCACAGCATCGCCACCCGGCGTAGCTTGGGCGCGAATTCCTTGAGAAGCTGCAGCCGCTTGGGCGTGACTTCCACCGATACGTCGGAGATGCCGGTGATGTGGCCGCCGGGCCGCGCCAGGCTCTCGACCAGCCCGATGCCGACGGGGTCGCCCGCCGAGAATGCCACCGCCGGAAGAGTCGTCCCCTGCTTCGCGGCCATTGCCGCCGCGTAGCCGACGGCGACGATCACCTCGACCTTGCTCGCCACCAGCTCCGCGACGAGCGACGGCGCGCGCCGCTCAATCGTCAGATTTCGATCGATGTCGTAGCCGTGCCGGGCGAGGCCGCGGATGAGCGGCGCCTCGAAAGGGCTCTTGTCGTCGACGAGACCGAGCAATCCGACGCGATGGACCTTGCTTTGGGACTGAGAGAAGGCCCGGAGCGGCCACGCCGCAGCCGTGCCGCCGAGAAGCGTGATGAGATCGCGACGTCTCACGGGGGATCTCCCGCAAAATCGCTGGGCCGCGCCTAACGCAGATCGGGAAATCCTAAACCCTTTTGCAGGGATCGGCGAGTTGCGGCCAAGTCGAATGACGGCCGCCGCCTGAAACTGCACGGCACTGATGAAACCGGCCTCGGGGCCAGGCTCTGTGCAGACCGACCGGCGGATTTTAACGCCGCAGTATCGAGCCGTGCCCCATGCCGATCCTCGGCGAGCGAGGCGCGGCTGCTATTTCTTGTGCGGACGGACGAGCGCGACGCGGAAAGCCTCGGTCACGGCCATCTTCGGTGTCGTCTCGCATTGCTGTATGACTTTGTGGAGATTGTCCGAGATCTTCGTGACGTCGATGACCTTGATGCCGTTCTTGGCGGCGAGATAGCCGTAGTAAAACATCGCGGCCGTGGCGCGGTCGTCGTCGGCCGCGTTGAGAAGGTCGGAGCAAAGCACGCGCGTCACGTCCCATTTTCCCGGCGCGACCTTGGCGTCGGAAGGGGAGGTTGAGGCGGCCGCTGCCGGCTGCATCGCCTGGCCCGCCACGAGGAGCGCGGCCAACGCGGCGACGGTAAGCTTGCTCGACATGATCGATCTCCTTGCTGGATTCGGCGATCGCGCCGGAATTCTTGGAGGCCTCAGTAGCACTGTCCGGAGGAGCGGGCGGAGCCATTGCGAGCGGCCCGCCCTACGCCGCCGACCGCGGCCCCGATCGCGGCGCCCTTGCCGGCGTTTCCCGCCGCTGCGCCGATGATCGCGCCCCCGGCTGCGCCGCGAGCGGCGCCGCGAACTGCAGTCGGACAGGGTGGCGGCGCTTGCTGCGGCGGGGGTGGAGCCTGCGAGGGCGCAGGCGGCGGCGGAGTCTGGGCGTACTGAGTCTCGCCAAGCGCCGAGCCCGCGCAAAGCAAGGCCATGGCAAAGGCAAAAAGGGCCACACGGGGCATCCTGCTGCTCCTTTTTGAATCGGCTGTGGCTCAGGGAGCCCGTTATCCGGCCGCCCTACATTGACCTGGATCAATTCGACCGCTACGGCGCGGCCATGCCGCATGGCTTGGCTTGGTGCACGCCCAGGTTTCGACGTGTCCGAGCAAATTTCCTTTGCCGCGCTTCCAAGCCTCGCTGGCCGACGATCGGGCTCATCGAGGCCCGCACTCCGATGCTGAGCCGATGAGAGCCCGTCAGCTCTGCGCCGGGCGCAGCAGAAGTTGCGCGGCGGGCCGCCTCTCAAAGAAACGAGCTCCGCCGCCCCGGGCAAGAAATCGAGCGCGACGGGGCACTAACGCCACGGCCGTCCCCGGGTCAATTCTTGCCAGCGAGAGGAATCGACTATACCGTGCGAAGACGCGGGAACGAAAAATAAGGGCGCCCGTCACCATGAATGGTTTGCGCTGCTGGCTTTCAGCGGGTTTCGTCCTGCTTTGCACGCTCGCGCACGCCGAGCCCGGCCCATCGGTCGGTTATCTGATGTCCGATCAGGTCTCCTCGTTCTCCCTCGGTCTGTTTCGCATACAATTGCAGCTCGATCGGTCCTACGCATCGCTGCCCGGAAGCGCGGCGATAGACTACGACTGGGACAGGAACCGGATCGTGATCACCTATCGCTCCTTCGGCGCGAGCCCCAAGGCCAACAAGGAAAACTGCGGCGACGAGCTCAACCGGATGCGGAGCATCGCGGGAATCGACCCGGAATCCGGCAGGGCGCCCAGCGGGCATTCCTTTTTCGCGGAGATGTTCTCGCCCTTTGGCTACACGAGGAAAACGGAGCCGAAGCACCTGAAGGAGGACATCGACGAGATCACGGAGCTGCGCGCCATATTGTACGATCCCGATACGAAGCTCAGGGTGAGCTGCCGCGGCAAGCTTCTCTCGACCAAGGTGCTCCACGAGGAAGGACCGGCTCCGAAGCCGAAGACGAGCGCGGGATCCGCGCGCGGAGCAGCACAAAAACGGTGAGGCCTGGCAGGCTCCGGCGAGGGCGGCGATAATGCCTCGCCGGCAAGCGGGCCGGAGGGCAGCGAGATCGGGGGATGCCATGAAGCCATTTCGTACGGGGATCGCAGGCTCGAGCGGAGGCGCGCCGCGGCGGCTCGCCCTCGTCGCGCTTCTGCTCCTTGCGCCGGCGGCGCCGGCGCTTGCGGCAGCGACCCTCACGGTGCAGATGGAGACCTACGGCGGACACATGGCCCAGGGGCCGGAGCTCGGGAACGGCGTCGAGACCGTCGTCGAAGACACCTACACCCTGCAGCTCATCGTGCAGGGCGGGAAGGTGAGCCAAGGGATCAGCTTGCCCCGGGTCGATGGCCTCACCCTGAGCGGAACGGGGTCACAGCCGTGGAACGCCAAGTCCATCTCCTACAATTTCTTCATCACGCCCGCGCGCACCGGAGATTTCACGATCCCCGCCTTCGACATCCGGACCGACGCCGGCGAGACCCTGCACGTCGGCGCGATCAAGTTCCACGTCATCGGGCGCTAGCGGAGGCGAGCGCGGCCATGCGACGGGCTTCAACGATCCTCGTGCTCGCTCTCGCGGTCGCAAGCGCGGCCCCGGCGCGGGCGGAGTGCGGGCGGCCGGGCATCGGCGAGCCCCTGAATTGCTACCTCGCCCAGACCCAGTGGAACCGCACCTCTTTCGGCGCGATCGCCTACAGCGCGAAGACCGGCGGCTGGGGCGCCGTCACCGGCAAGGGAAGCGAGCAAGAGGCCAAGGAGGCGGCGCTCGGCTCTTGCGGACAGCGCAACGAGGGCTGCGAGGTCGTCGACGTCTTCTCCAACACCTGCGCCGCCGTGGCGGCGCCGGTGCGCACGGCCGAGTTCACGGTCGCGCATGCGGAGAGCCGCGGCAAGGCCGAGAGCGCCGCGAAGGCGGACTGCTCGCGCCGGCTCGGCGGCAACTGCCGGATGGTCGCCTCGGCCTGCTCCCTGCCGTGATCGGGGCCGCGCGCGCTCAGTCGCCCCGGCCTCCGTGCCGCCGCATCTCCTCGATCCAGCGCGCGCGCTTCTTCTCGTCGGCGAAGGTGAGGCCGTAGAGGCTCTCGCGGATCGGCTTGATGCCCGCGAAGCTCAGCATGCTGCGCTCGAAGCTGCGCACGCCATAGGCCCCGAAGTACCAGCGGTACATCAGCACCGGCATTCCCATGGTCACGACGATCCGCGCGGAGCGTCCCCTGAGCAGCCGCTTCGGGAACCCCTTCTCGCGGTATTCCATCGCGAAGCCCGGCCGGAAGACGTGCTCGAGAAAGCCCTTGAGGAGCGCCGGCATGGTCCCGTGCCAGAGCGGAAACAGGAACACCCAATGCTGCGCCCAGCGCATGTCGTCCTGGGGCGCGACGAGCGCGGGCGGCAGCTCGCCGCTCTCGAATTCAGCCTGCGTGCGCAGCAGCGGAAACTCGAGCCTCGCCACCTCGATGCGCCTCACCTCGTGCCCCGCCGCGGCCGCGCCTTCGGCATAGGCATCCGCCATCGCATGGAGGAGGTGACGGCTCGACGCGTCGGGGTGCCCCTGGACGATCGCGATGCGCTTCGGCATTGGCTGCGCTCTCCTCGGGCAAGCTGCGGCAGATAACGTAAGGTCGAACCGCCAAGACGCCAAGACGCCAAGTTCTTTCTCGCGGCGAAGCCGCAACGACCCTTTTCATTGCCTCATTGCCTCAGTGGTTCAATTCCACCACAGAGGCAGTGAGACAGTGAGGGGAAGTGATTGCGGCTTCGCCGCGAGAAAAACTTGGCGCCTTGGCGTCTTGGCGGTGAAAGCGACGGCAACTTCAGCCGCCGGTGGGCGGCTTGCCGCTGGTCATTCCCGCGAGCGCGCGCGGCGGGCGCTGGGCGCCGCGGAAGAGCACGCTCGCCTGGATCTCGACCGCGCGCTGCCAGGCCGCGAGCTCGGCCGCGCCCATCTCCGCTCGGGGCCGGGGATCGAGGTCGAAGTTGCCGTAGGCGTCGCGGCCCCGCACCAGCGTCGCGGACTCCCGCGGCGAGTGCTGATAGGCATGGGCCGGGACCATCTCCAGGAGGAAGAGGATACGCCGGTCGCGGCCGCGGTTCGGGTTCGAGGAATGCACGATCGCGTTGTTGAACAACGCGGCCTCTCCGGGATCGAGCTCGAAGTCGACCGCGGAGGACTCCGCGACGGCGGCGTCGATGAACTGCTCGCGCGTCAGGAGGCTGTCGGTGCCGAAGGCCTCCTTGTGCGGCAGCAGCGGCCCCCGATGCGAGCCCGGGATCCCGCGGATGCAGCCGTCTTGCGCGCGCGCGGGCGAGAGCGCCAGCGCCACGATGAGCACGATCGGCTTCACGTCGGCATAAGCCGTGTCCTGGTGCCAGCCTGCGAAGGTCTTGCCGTCTGCGGCCTTGGCGCGGAGCGAGGTGCCCCAGCAGAGAACGTCCGGCCCCAGCAGGTCCTCGGCCGCATCGAGGATCAGGGGCTCGCGGATCATCTCGTCGACCCAGGGACAGATGAGATGCGCCTTCTGGTCGAGCTTGAGCCGGTCGCGGGGAAACCTCGCCTCGAAGGACTCCAGGCGCTCGCGGTAGTAGCGGGCGCGCTCCGCCGAGATCGCGCGCACCGGCGAGACGAAGCCGTCGCGCTGGAACGCCTCGACCTGAGCTTCCGTCAGGAGCTTCGGCATCTCTCTTCTCCCCCTCGCAGAGGAACGGCCTGAGGAGAGTATGACGGCTGCCGGCGGCGCCTTCAATTCCGCGCGCGGGCCGCGCCCTAATTCGGAGAACGCATCTCCGAGGCGCGGCTCCCTCAGTTTCCGAACGAGCTTTGGCTGCAATCGCCGATCCGGCTGTTGACGACGGTGGAGGCGGGACTGCCTTCGGCCTCGATACTTCCGCGAATTACCGTGCCCTCGTAGCTCATCGTGACCGAGCTTACGGTCTTGCGACCCTCGGTCTCGCATGTGAGCGTGTAGCGCGCGGTGTTGCCCGTCGCCTTGTAGCCGGTGGCCTTGCAGGGTGCGCCCGGCGGGCTCTCGCCCTGCTGAAACCTCTCCAGTGCCTTGATGTCCTTCTGCAGATAGCACTTCTTCTCGGTCGACATCGTAGTGCCGCCGACCATGGTCGCGGACTCCCATAGGCCGGGCTGCATGTTGAGGTCCGCCCGCGCTTCCACCGGCAGCATCGCGGCCAATAGCGTCGCGACGCCGAAGGTCGAAATAGTCT
Organism: Allostellaceae bacterium; assembly: GCA_035541215.1. GTDB lineage: Bacteria > Pseudomonadota > Alphaproteobacteria > ATCC43930 > CGMCC-115725 > DASZHJ01. The sequence continues at coordinate 17,629 of DATKNV010000192.1, forward strand.
CAAACGGGTTCATGTCGCTCTACTCCAGAGCCTCGGAATCAACGCCGAATCCGCCCGAGAAAGCACCATACCCCATCGAAGCGGCTTGGGGCCATTGCGAGACGCCCGATGCAAATGATGCGCACTCTCGCGCGCGGACGTGCCCGCAATGTCGCGGTCGAATTCGGCGTAGCCGATCTCCCGTCCGCGATGGAGGATCGCGATCGCTCCGGGGCGCTCGACGGCGTGGCGCGAGATCCCTGCTCGGGTCATCGCTCGGGCGGCGCCGGCATGACCCGCTCCCTCGGATGCAGGCCCAGCGGAGAGATCGGCGGAGCGGGACGCGAAAGCGCGCCGAGCGCGGCCGGGCTCGTCCCGGCCATCCACGCATTGCCTGAACCAAGACCTCGGCGCCGAAAGCGGCGGCCGCCGGCGCACGGCCCGGAGCTATGCGATCTTCTCGCCGAGATAGGATTTGCGCACGAGGTCGCTCTTGAGCAGGCCCTCGGCGCTGTCGTGGAGGGCGATGTAGCCCGCCTGGATCACGTAGCCGCGGTTCGCGATGCGGAGCGCCATGCGCGCGTTCTGCTCCACGAGGAGGATCGTCGTCCCCTGGTCGCGGATGTTGGTGATGGTCTCGAAGATCGTCGCGACCATGATCGGCGAGAGGCCCATCGAGGGCTCGTCGAGGAGGAGGAGCCTCGGCCGGGCCATGAGCGCGCGGCCCATCGCGAGCATCTGCTGCTCGCCGCCCGAGAGCGTTCCGCCCTTCTGCGCCTGGCGCTCGCGCAGCCGCGGGAAGAGCTCGTAGACGCGCTCGATGTCGCCGGGGACGCTCTCCTTGTCCGCGCGCGAGAAAGCCCCGAGCTCGAGGTTCTCGAGGACGGTCATGCGGGGGAAGATGCGGCGGCCCTCCGGCGAGTGCGCGATCCCCATGCGCACGACCGTGCTGGTGGGGAGACCGCTGATGCGCTTGCCCTCGAAGCGCACCTCGCCCTGCTGCGGCTTGAGCGTGCCCACGATCGTCTTGAGGGTCGTGGTCTTCCCGGCGCCGTTGGCGCCGATCAGGGTCACGATCTCGCCGCGCTCGACCTTGAGCGAGATGCCCTTGAGGGCCCGGATGTTCCCGTAGGCGGTATGGACGTCCAAGAGCTCAAGCACTGGCGAGATCCGCTTCGTAACCCTTGCCGAGATAGGCCTCGATGACGGTGGGATTGCGCTGCACCTCGGCGGGCGTCCCCTCCGCGATCTTGACCCCGTGATCGAGCACCGTGACGTGGTGCGAGAGCCCCATCACGACCTCCATGTGGTGCTCGATGAGGAGGATCGTCAGGCCCAACTCCTTCGGAAGCCGCGCCAGGAACTCCGCGAGCTCCACGGTCTCGGTGGCGTTCATGCCGGCGGTCGGCTCGTCGAGGAGCAGGAGCCGCGGCCGCGTCGCGAGCGCGCGCGCGATCTCGAGGCGCCGCTGGTCGCCGTAGGGGAAGTTCTTCGCGAGCGTCTCCTCCTTGCCCTCGAGGCCCACGAAGGCGAGGAGCTCGCGCGCGCGCGCGCTCGCCTCGCGCTCCTCGCGCATGACCCAGGGCGGACGGACGATCGCGCCGGCGACGCTGCCGCGGAGACGGCAGTGCTCGCCCACGAGGATGTTCTCGAGCGCGGTCATGCTCGGAAAAAGCCGGATCGACTGGAAGGTCCGGGAGATGCCGCGCTCGGTCACGCGGTTGGGCCGGAGCCCGCTGATGCGCTCGCCGCCGAGGAGGACCTCGCCCGTCGTCGGCTTCGTCAATCCCGTGATGATGTTGAAGAAGGTCGTCTTCCCCGCGCCGTTCGGGCCGATCAGTCCCGCGATCGTCCCCTCCTCGATCGCGAAATCGACGTTGGAGAGCGCGGTCAGGCCCTCGAAGCGCTTCGTGATCGCGCGGCCCTCCAGGAGGAGGCGCCTCCCCGCGCGTGCCTCGGGATGCGCCGCTCCCTCGCGGAGCCAGGTGAGCACGGGGAGGTCGCGCGGCGGCTCCGGGATCCGGTGCGGCGCAGGCGCGCGGTCCCCCTCGCCATCCGCCGTCACCGTGACCTTGCGCCAGCGCCCGGCCTCGATGAGGCCGCCCGGCTTCAGGATCATCATGACGACGAGGCCGAGCCCGAAGAAGAACCAGCGCCAGAGCGTGAAGTCCACGGTCGTGAGCGCGTCGATCCCGAGCGCGCCGCCGAGCGCGCGGGTCCAGTTCGTGAGCTCCGTGAGGAAGATCCGGTCGAAGAGCGTGATCACGATCCCACCCGCGATGACGCCCGGAATCGAGCCCATGCCGCCGAGGATCACCATGCAGAGCAGCATGATCGAGACGTTGAACTCGAAGGCCCCGGGCGTGATCGCCTGGAGCTTCGCCGCGTAGATCGAGCCCGCGAAGCCCGAGAAGGTCGCGCCCAAGGCGAAGGCCAGCAGCTTCGACTTGATGGGATCGACGCCCATGGCGGCGGCGGCGGTCTCGTCCTCGCGGATCGCCATCCAGGCGCGGCCGAGCCGGGAGACGCGCAGCCGGTTCATCGCCCAGACCGCGACCCCCCCGACCAGCAGAATGAGGAAGTACCAAGGAAGGGGGCTGGTATCGAAGGGGATGTCGAGGAGATGCGGCTGCCCGATCGGATTGACGCCGTTCTCGCCGCCCGTGAGGTTGAGGCGATAGACCGGCTGCCAGTCGCCGATCTCGATGGTGATGTCGCCGAGGTTCCGGATCGCGACCGGGATGATCTCGCCGAAGGCCAAGGTGATGATCGCGAGATAGTCGCCGCGGACGCGCAGCGTGGGCGCGCCGATCATCACCCCGAAGGCCGCGGAGACGACGGCACTCAGCCAGATCACGTTCCAGAAGCCCCACTCGAAGCCCATGAGCGGGGAATTGAACAGCCCCATCGTATAGGCGCCGATCGCGAAGAAGGCGGCGTAGCCGAGGTCGAGGAGGCCCGCATAGCCGACGACGATGTTGAGGCCGAGCGCCAGCATCACGTAGATCATGGCGTCGCTGACGGCATAGAGCGTGCCGAGCCCCAGCGCCCGGTCGAGGAAGGGATATGCGACGAGGGCGGCGCCGCCGAGGAGGAACGCGAGGATGGCGCGCGTTTGCTGCGGCAGGGAGGACCAGAGCGCTGTCACGGAACTCTCGCTAATGCTTCTCGGGGACCCTTTCCCCGAGCAGCCCGTGCGGGCGGAACACCAGGACGAGGATCAGGATCGAGAACACGATCGCGTTGGTCCAGCGCGCGGAGATGAGCTGGTCGCTCCAGGCCGAGAGGACGCCGATCGCGAAGCCCCCGAGCGCCGCGCCGGGCATGTTGCCGATGCCGCCGAGCACCGCGGCGGTGAAGGCCCTGAGCCCCGCCTGGTAGCCCATCCACCATTGGCCGATGTTGTAATAGATGCCCTGGACCACGCCCGCAGCGCCCGCGAGCGCGCCGCCGATGAAGAAGGTGATGATGATGATCCGCTCGACGTCGATCCCCATGGCCTCCGCGGTCTCGCGGTCCTGGGCGGTGGCGCGCATCGCCTTCCCCCAATATGTGCGCGTGACGAAGAGGTGCAGACCGTAGATCAGCGGCAACGTGACCCCGATCACCAGCAGATCCTTGGTGGTGAAGTAGACGAGGCTGTCGATCTGGAAGACGTCCGCGATGAGGTCGACGCTGGGGATCACGTCGGGATAGGAGAGGACGTAGGGGCCTTTCCAGATCAGCGTGAGATTCTCCAGCATGAAGGAGACGCCGATCGCGGAGATCAGCGGCACGAGCCGCGGCGCGCGCCGCAGCGGCCGGTAGGCGATGCGGTCGACCGCGACGTTGATCGCGCCCGTGATGACCATGGTGCCCAGGAAGATCGCCGGGAGGATGGTCACGAGCTCCCAGCCCTCGAGCGTCCGCGCGATGCCGAAGTCGACGAGCAGCGTCAGCGAGACCATCAGGCCCAGCATGAAGATGTCGCCGTGCGCGAAATTGATGAGCTCGATGATCCCGTAGACCATCGTGTAGCCGAGCGCGATGAGCGCGAAGATGGACCCCCGGGTCAAGCCGTTGAGGGTCTGCTGTATCACGAGTTCGAGCCAACTCATAAGTCGGGGACCCCGAAAGCGGATGTTGAGGACAGGTTTGCGGGGAGCGCGCCGCGGGTCATCTCGTCTCGGCCGCGGACCCGCGCCCGCGGATCGGCCGGCGATCGGAGTGGCCGGGGCGCAAGCGCGTACCGCACCGCCGGCAGCCGGCCGGGACGCCGCTTGCGCGCCCCGGCCGGACCGCTCGATCGTTCCGGTCCAATTTTCTCGTGAGGCAACGCCTGGACCAGCCGGTTGCCGGCTTTACTTCAGCGTCTCCGCGAATTCGAACTTGCACCCGATGGGCCCGTCCGCCTTCACGACCTTGAAGCCGGACATGACCTTGAGGGTCGTGTCGCCGTTCGCGTCGAAGCTCCAGGTGCCGTTGAGGCCCTTGAAGTCCTTCGTCGAGGCGATGGCGGCGCGGATCTTCTCCCGGTCCTTCGCTCCCGCGCGGTCGATCGCCTCGAGGGCGATCTCGGCGGCTTCCCAGGAATAGAGCGCATAGGAGGTCGGCTCGATCTTGTAGGCCTCCTTATAGGCCTTGTAGATCTCGCCGCCCTTGCCGGTCATGTGCTCGAAGGGCAGACTCGCGAAGGTGATGTGCATGTTGACGCCCATGGCGGCGCCGCAGGTCGCGGCCTTGAGCAGCTCCTCCTCGTAGAGGCCGTCGGGCCCCATGAAGCTCACCTTGGGCGAGACCATCCCGAGATCCTTCATCTGCCGGATGATCGTCTGCGCCCCGGTCTCGACCACCGCCCCCATGTAGACGAGGTCGGCGCCGGAGGCCCTGATCTTCGTGAGGATCGGCTTCTGGTCGGGCTGCTTATAGTCGATGCCCTCGTTCGCCACGACCTTGAGGCCGATCTTCTTCGCCTCGACCTCGAAGACGTCGGCGATGCCTTTCCCGTAGAGCTCCTGGTCGTTCAGGATGTAGACCTTCTTGAAACCGAGCTTCTTCGCCCAGCGCGCGCCCACCGCGCCCTGGATGTCGTCCGCCGGCGGCACGCGGAAGTAGCTGACGATCCCGAGCGGACGGTAAATCCCGGGCTCGCCCGGAGCCGCGCCGATCGTCTTGGTGAGGCCGGGATAGGTGTTGGCCGGCGTGATCTGCGCCATGTGCGCGCGCTGCGTGATGGTCATCGAGACCTTGGCGGCGCCCGAGTTGTAGGTGCCGATGTAGACCATGGCGTCGAGATCGGCGACGGCCTTGTTGGCGTTCTCCGCCTCCACGGCGCCGTCCCACTTGCCGGTCTGCGGCGAGGCGTCGTCGAGGTTCACGACCTCGATGCAATAGCCTCCGGCCATGCCCTTGTGGCCGTTCACGGCGAGGTTCACGCCGTTCTTCATTCCGGTCCCTTCCGGAAGCATGGCGCCCTGCAGCGGCCAGCTCGTGTAGAACTTGATCTTGCCCTTGGAGCAGTCGGCGGCATTGGCA
>DATKNV010000193.1:0-10892 GCA_035541215.1 Allostellaceae bacterium
TACCAAGCGAAGCTCCGCGCGGCGCACGTCATCCTCGACCCCGCCGAGCGCCGCGCCGTGATCGCCGAGGCGCTCGCGAAGGCCGCAGCCTCCCTCCAGCTCACGCTCAAGGACGACCAGGCACTCCTCGACGAGGTGACCGGGCTCGTCGAATGGCCGGTGGTGCTCGCGGGCAGCATCGATCCCGCCTATATGAAGCTCCCGCCGGAAGTCCTCACGACCTCCATGCGCGCGCATCAGAAGTATTTCGCCTGCCTCGACGCCAAAGGCGAGCTCGCGCCGCGCTTCCTCATCGTCTCGAACATGGTCGCGAAGGACGGCGGCAAGGCCGTCGTCGCGGGGAACGAGCGCGTGCTGCGCGCGCGGCTCTCGGATGCGCGCTTCTTCTGGGAGCAGGACCGCAAGCAGCCGCTTTCCTCGCGCGTGCCGAAGCTCCGCGAGCGCGTCTTCTACAAGGGCCTCGGCACCATGGAGGACAAGGTGACGCGGCTCCAGGCGCTCGCCGTCGAGCTCGCGCGCTACATCCCCGGCGACCACGCCGAGGCCGTGCGCTCCGCAGCCTTCCTTGCGAAGGCGGACCTCTCGACCGGCATGGTCGGAGAGTTCCCGGAGCTGCAGGGGATCATGGGGCGCTACTACGCGCTCCACGACGGCGAGGAGAAGGCCGTCGCCGACGCGATCGCCGAGCACTATTCGCCCCTCGGCCCCAACGACCGCTGCCCGACCGCGCCCGTGAGCGTCGCGGTGGCGCTCGCGGACAAGATCGATTCGCTAGTGGGCTTCTTCTCGATCGGCGAGACGCCCACGGGCTCGAAGGATCCCTTCGCGCTCCGCCGCGCGGCGCTCGGCGTCATCCGTCTCATCCTCGAGAACACGCTCCGCATTCCGCTCGCGAAGGCACTTCGGCAGGCCTTTATCCTCATTGGCGAGAGCGCAGAAGGCGCACGGGGACGAGAGCCGACTCAGGAGCTCGTCGCCTTCTTCGCGGACCGCCTCAAGGTCCATCTCCGCGAGAAGGGCGTGCGGCACGATTTGATCGGGGCGGTCTTCGCCCTTGCGGGCGAGGACGACCTCGTGCGGCTCCTTGCCCGAGTCGCCGCGCTCGGCAAATTCCTGGGCACCGACGACGGCGGGAACCTGCTTGTGGCCTATCGTCGCGCCGCCAACATCGTCCGCATCGAGGAGAAGAAGGACAGGGTTAATTACGACGGCCCGGCCGACCGCAAACTCCTGCAAATGCCTGAGGAGAAAGCACTTGCGGAGCGGCTGGGGTCTGCGGCCGAGCGGGCGGGGGCCGCCCTCGAGCGCGAGGCCTTCGACGATGCGATGGCGGCGCTCGCGACGCTACGCGGGCCCGTCGATGAATTTTTTGATCGCGTGACCGTTAATTGCGAGGATCGGGGCCTGCGCGCGAACCGGCTCAGGCTGCTCTCGGAGATTCGGGCGACGCTCAATGCCGTCGCCGACTTCTCGGAGATCGAAGGGTAGGTGGCGATGGCAAAGTGGGTTTACGGCTTCGGAGCGGGCAGCGCCGAGGGGCGCGCGGAGATGCGCAACCTCCTCGGCGGCAAGGGCGCGAACCTCGCGGAGATGAGCAGTCTCGGATTGCCCGTGCCGCCCGGCTTCACCATCACGACCGAGGTCTGCACCTACTTCTACGCCAACGGCCGCGCCTACCCGAAGGACCTGGAGGCGCAGGTCTCGGCCGGGCTCGCGGCGCTCGAGCAGAGGATCGGCGCCAAGTTCGGCGACGCCGGGAATCCGCTGCTGGTCTCCGTGCGCTCGGGTGCCAGGGCCTCGATGCCCGGCATGATGGACACGGTGCTGAACCTCGGCCTGAACGACGGGACCGTCGCGGGGCTTGCGAAGCGCAGCGGCGATGCGCGTTTCGCCTATGACAGCTACCGCCGCTTCATCCAGATGTACGGGCAGGTCGTGCTCGGCGTCGATCACCACCATTTCGAGGACCTGCTCGAGAATCACAAGCTCGATGCCGGCAAGACGCTCGACACCGAGCTCGACGCCGAGGATTGGAAGGCGGTGGTCGAGGGCTACAAGCAGACGATCGCGCGCGAGCTCGGCAAGCCCTTCCCGCAGGAGCCGAGGGAGCAACTCTGGGGTGCCATCGGCGCGGTCTTCGGCTCCTGGATGAACCAGCGCGCCATCACCTATCGCCGCCTCCACGACATCCCCGCGGATTGGGGCACGGCCGTCAACGTGCAGGCGATGGTCTTCGGCAACATGGGCGAGGATTGCGCGACGGGCGTCGCCTTCACGCGCAACCCCTCGACCGGCGCCAACGAGTTCTATGGCGAGTATCTCGTCAACGCCCAGGGCGAGGACGTGGTCGCGGGCATCCGGACGCCGCAGCATCTGACGGCCGCGGGGAAGCTCGCGAACAAGTCAAATCTCCCCGCGATGGAAGAGGTGATGCCCGCGGTCTTCGCGGAGCTCATGAACGTGCGCCGCACCCTCGAGGCGCATTACCGCGACATGCAGGACATCGAGTTCACGGTGCAGCAAGGCCGGCTCTACATGCTGCAGACGCGGACGGGAAAGCGCACGGCGCCGGCGGCGCTCAAAATCGCCGTGGAGATGGCGGGCGAGGGACTCATCCGCAAGGAGGAGGCGGTCGCGCGCATCGATCCCGCGGCCCTCGATCAGCTCCTCCATCCGACGCTCGATCCCAAGGCTCCAAAGACCGTGCTGGCGCGCGGCTTGCCGGCCTCGCCGGGCGCGGCCTCGGGGATCGCCGTCTTCTCCGCCGACGAGGCCGAGGCGAAAGCGACGAAGGGCGCGGCCGTGATCCTCGTGCGCCTGGAGACGAGCCCCGAGGACATCCACGGCATGCACGCGGCGAAGGGCATCGTCACCGCGCGCGGCGGCATGACGAGCCACGCGGCGGTGGTGGCGCGCGGCATGGGGCGTCCCTGCGTCGCGGGCGCGGGCGATCTCCGCATCGACACCAAGGCCGGGACCTTCTCCGTCGCGGGCCAGACCGTGCGTGCCGGCGACGTCATCACCATCAACGGCTCGACCGGCGAGGTCATGCTGGGCGAGGTGCCGACGATCCAGCCGGAGCTCTCCGGCGATTTCGCGACGCTCATGGGCTGGGCCGACGCGATCCGCAGGCTCGGCGTCCGCGCCAATGCCGACACGCCCGAGGACGCGCGCATGGCGCGGCGCTTCGGCGCCGAGGGCATTGGCCTCTGCCGCACCGAGCACATGTTCTTCAACGAGGAGCGCATCACGGCGGTCCGCGAGATGATCATGGCCGACGACGCCGAGGGCCGGCGCAAGGCGCTCGCGAAGATCCTGCCGATGCAGCGCGGCGATTTCATCGAGATCTTCCGCATCATGAAGGGGCTGCCGGTCACGATCCGGCTCCTCGACCCGCCGCTCCACGAGTTCCTGCCGAAGACCGACGCCGAGCTAGAGCAGATCGCGAAGGCGACGGGGAAACCGCTTTCGGCGATCCGCCAGAGCGCCTCGGCGCTCCACGAGACCAACCCGATGCTGGGCCATCGCGGCTGCCGCCTCGCGATCACCGCGCCGGAGATCTACGAGATGCAGGCACGCGCGATCTTCGAGGCCGCGGCATCCGTCATCAAGGAGACCGGCGAGCGGATCGAGCCGGAGATCATGATCCCGCTGATCGCCACGCGGAAGGAGCTCGACATCCTCAAGGCCATGATCGACCGGATCGGCGCCGAGGTGATGCGCGAGACCGGCGTCAGCGTGCCCTACATGGTCGGCACCATGATCGAGCTGCCGCGCGCGGTGCTGCGCGCGGGCGAGATCGCGGAGACCGCGGAGTTCTTCAGCTTCGGGACCAACGATCTCACGCAGACCTGCTTCGGCCTCTCGCGCGACGATGCCGGCACATTCCTCGGGGCCTATCAGCAGCAGGGGATATTGGAGCAGGACCCCTTCGTCAGCATCGACCGCGAGGGCGTGGGCGAGCTCATGCGCATCGGCAGCGAGCGCGGCCGCAAGACGCGGCCCAATCTCAAGCTCGGCATCTGCGGCGAGCACGGCGGCGACCCCGCCTCCGTCCGCTTCTGCCACGAGATCGGCCTCGACTACGTCTCCTGCTCCCCCTACCGCGTGCCGATCGCGCGCCTCGCCGCGGCGCAGGCGGCGCTGGTCAAGGAGCGCGTCGACACGACGGCGTAAAGAAATGCCTCTCTCCTCCGGGGAGAGGCCGGCGCGGCTCTACCGCGCCGGGTGAGGGGCGCGACGCGGGAGCGGCGATACAAATCCTTCGACGTCGCTCGGTCTTCGCCGCTAACGCGGCGTCACCCCTCACCCGTCAGCGCGACGCGCTGCCGACCTCCCCCCAAGGGGAGAGGCGGCGCTACTTGAACCACTTGTCCGAGATCTTCTGGTATTCCTTCGTCTCGATCGCGAGGTGCAGCCACTGGTCGACGAAGAGCTTGAAGCTGACGTCGGGCTGCAGCCAATAACCCTTCTCCGCGAAGTTGAAGGCCTTGTCGGGATGGATCGAGCAGAGCTCCTTGTGCAGCTTCTGCTGCAGCATGGTCTCGCTCGCGTCGGTGATCATGACGTCGGCCTTCTTGGCGACGATCTGGTCGAAGATCGTGACGTTGTCCTTCCAGACCTCGATCTTCGCCTGCTTCAGGTTATCGCGCGCGAAGGCCTCGTTGGTGCCGCCGGGATTGACGATGACGCGCACGCTGGGCTTATCGATCTGCGCGAGCGTCTGGTACTTCTTCGCGTCGGCGCAGCGCGCAATCGGCGTCTTGCCGTCGACCATGTAGGGGATGCTGAAGAAGCCCTTCTTCTGCCGCGGCAGCGTGACGGAGACGCCGCCCACGGCCATGTCGAACTTGTCCGCGGTGAAATCCGCCATCAGATTGGGCCAGGCGGTCTTGACGTACTCGACCTTGACGCCGAGCGCCTTCCCCAGCGACTCCGCCATGTCGATGTCGAGGCCCTCGAACTTGTGCGTCGCAGGATTGTCGAAGCTGAAGGGCTTGTAGTCGCCGGTCGTGCCCACGCGGAGCGTGCCGCGCGCGAGGATGGCATCGAGCCGCGTCTGCGGCTGGTCGGCCGCGCTGGCGGCGGTCGATAGTGCGCCGAAGAGCGCAAGGACGAATAGTCCCGCAGCAAAGAGACGCATCCGGCTGGTCATTGTCGTCATCCCCTCTTTTCTGGCGTTTCCCCGATGTGCCGAGACCGGCAGATCGAGTTTGAGCGCACCGGCGGCTTTTCAGCAAGAGTGCCGCGGAGGGCGCCCTGACCCGGCGGCGCTGCGCGCTGCCGAACTCTCCCCAAAGGGAGAGGCTAGAGCTTCGCCCAGTCCGGCTTGATCGGGGTGACGCGGGCACCCGCGGCAGTGAGCGGAGCGCCCGTTTTCTCGGACGCCTCGATCGCCTCGAGGCGCAGCAGCGCGAGCGCTCGGTCCCCGCGGCCGGAGCGGATCTCGCCGGCCTCCGCGCCATCGAGCATTACCGGTGTGCCCGGCGCGGGGAGCGAGCCTTCGATTCTGACGGGCAGCAGGCGCTTCTTGATGAGGGCGCGATACTTCGTGCGTGCCGTCAGCTCCTGGCCCATGTAGCAGCCCTTCTCCCAATCGACGCCGCCGAGCTCGTCGAAGCCAGCTTCGAGCAGGATCGCCTTCTCGACGGGAAGATCGCGGCTGCCGTCGGGCACGCCCGCTTCGAGGCGCAGACTGTCGTAGTCCGCGGCGTCGCTGCGCGCGAGGCCCGCGGCCGCAAGCGCCGTCTCGCCCGTCGCGCGCGGCAGGATGAGGCGCGCACCGAGCGAGGCGAGGCGCGGATCGACGAAGGCGATCCCGCCGGAGAACTCCGCGGCGCTGCCGCGCTCCTCGGGGAGGCCGAGCTTCCGCGCCGCTCCATTCCCGAACGCGACCGCGACGAGATGGCGCTCGCTTGCGTCCGCGAGGCTCACCTTGGCGCGGAGCTTGTAGAGCGAGAGACGGCGGAGCAGGTCGGAGAGGCGCGCCTTCTCGCCGTCCAGCAGGATCGTCTCGCCCGCCTCGGCCAAGAAGAAGTCGTGCAGGTATTTCCCCTGCGGCGTCAGGAAGGCCGCGTAGAGCGCGCGCCCGGGACTGAGTTTCCTCGTGTCGTTGGAAATGAGGCCCTGCAGGAACTCGCGGCGGTCGGCGCCGGAGACCGCGAGGATGCCGCGCTCCTCTAGTATGGCGTATCGGGCCTCGGTCATGCGCCCCTAGAGGTAGTGAGGGCGGCATTGCTTGGCAAGCCGGAAGGGGCCGGGGTATAAGGCGCCGGACCCCATGAAAATCCTCTTCGTCACCGCGACTCGCATCGGCGACGCGGTTCTCTCCACCGGCCTTCTCTCGCACCTCCTGGAGCGGCATCCCGGCGCGCGCATCACGATCGCCGTCGGACCGGTCGCGGCGCCCCTCTTCGAGGGCGTGCCGGGCCTCGAGCGCCTCATCGTCGTCGACAAGCAGAAGCGCCGGCTCCATTGGTGGACGCTCTACCGGAAGGTCGCACTCCATCATTGGGACCTCGTCGTCGATCTCCGGGGCTCCGGTCTCGCCTATTTTCTCTGGGCGCGCCGGCGCCGCGTCGCGGGCCGCGGCGACCGGAGCGAGCATCGGGTGCGCGAGCTCGGCCGGCTCTTCGATCTCGATCCCCCGCCGGGCCCGCGGCTCTGGACCCTGCCGCAGCACGAGAGCGCGGCGGCGGCGCTGATCCCGCCGGGCCCGCCCGTGCTCGCGATCGGCCCCGCCGCCAATTGGCGCGCGAAGACCTGGCGGGCCGAGCGCTTCGCGGAGCTCGCGCGCGGCATCACCGGCCAGGGCGGCCTCCTCGCGGGCGCGCGGGTCGCGGTGATGGCGGCGGCGCACGAGCGCGAGCAGGCGGCGCCGGTCCTCGCGGCGGTCCCCGCGGAGCGGCGCCTCGATCTCGTGGGGCGGACGGACCTCCTGACCGCGGCGGCGGCGCTGCGGCGCGCCGCCTTCTATGTCGGGAACGACACCGGCCTCACCCACATCGCCGCGGCCGTGGGTACGCCCACCCTCGCGCTCTTCGGTCCGAGCCCGGCGGAGCGCTTCGCGCCCTGGGGGCCGCGCGCGGCGGTGGTGCAGACGCCGCTCACGCCGGAGCAGCTCATGGCCGCGCCCGATTTCCACTACCTGACCGCGGACACGCTCATGGACAGCCTCGAGGTCGAGGCGGTCGAGGCGGCTGCGCGCGCGCTCCTCGAGCGCCTCGCGGGCGCTGCTGCGTGAGGCCCGGCCCATGACGCTGATCGTCATGGCCGACGACGGCGTCGCCTTCGACGGGGGAACGCCCGCGGAGCGCCCCTTCGGCGGCGCCGAGGCGGCCTTCCTCGCGCTTGCGGAGGCGCTCGCGGCGCGCGGGCACAGAGTGCTGGTCCGCAACAATTGCGCCGCGCCGATGACGCGGAACGGCGTCGAGTGGACCCCGATCGCCGCGGGTGTTCCCGAAAGCTGCGACCTCTACATCGGCAATCGCGGCCATCGCCTCATCGGCCTCGCGCGCAAGGCCCGCGGCCGCGCCTTCTGGCTGCACAATCCCGGCGACTACATCCTGAAGCCGCGCTATCTCTGGCCGCTCTTCGTGCATCGCCCGGTGCTGGTGTTCTCCGGCGAGTTCCACGCCGGCACCGTTCCCGCCTGGGTTCCCAGCGGCGGGCGCGCGATCGTCCCCTACGGTCTCGACGCCGTCTATCGGAGCGCGAGCGAGCGCACGGATAACCCGCCGCCGGCCGCGATCTTCACCTCCAACCCGCTGCGCGGCCTCGACTGGCTCCTCGATCTCTGGGAGCGCCGCATCCGCCCCGCGGTTCCCGCGGCGGAGCTCCACGTCTACGCGGGACCGCAGGTCTACGGCGCCGTCGGCGACCGCAAGGCCGCGGAGATGGCGAAGGTGCTCGCGCGCGCAGAAGCGCTCGCCGCGATGGGCGTGCGCCGCCACGCACCCGTGCCGAAATCCGAGCTCATCCCGCCGCTGCGCTCGGCGCGCGCGATGCTCTATCGCGGCGACGTCGGCGAGAGCTTCTGCCTCGCCGTCGCGGAGGCGCAGGCGCTGGGCCTGCCCGCGGTGGTGACGAAGCTGGGCTCGCTGCCGGAGCGCGTCCTCAACGGCGTCACCGGCACCGTCGCCGGCGACGACGACGAATTCTGCGCCGCTGCCATCGCGATTCTCACGGACGACGCGCTTTGGCGCCGGCAGCACGCGGCGGCGATAGGGCTCCAGAAGGGGATCGGCTGGGACGAGGCCGCCGCGCGCTTCGAGGCCCTCATCCCATGATCCGCCTTTTGCAGGCGATGGCGGGCGCGCCGCATGGCGGGGCCGAGACCTTCTTCGTGCGGCTGGCGCTCGCGCTCGAGCGCGCGGGGCAGGATCAGCGCATCGTGATCCGCCGCGATGCCGAGCGCGCGGCAGCGCTCCGCGCGGGCGGGATCGCGCCCATCGAGCTCCCGTTCGGCCGCTGGCTCGATCTCGCGACGCTCCTGGGCTTCCGCCGCGCGATCCGCGATTACCGTCCGGAGGTCGTGCTCACCTGGATGACACGGGCGACCCAGCTTTGCCCGCGCGGCGATTTCGTGCATGTTGCGAGGCTCGGGGGCTATTACGACCTCCGGCATTACCGGCGGTGCCAGCACTTGATCGGCAATACCCGCGAGATCTGCGACTATATCGTCCGCGCGGGCTGGCCCGCGGACCGCGCGCATTACCTCCCGAATTTCGCGCCGGACATGAAGGCGCCGCCGCTCGCGCGCCAGAGCCTTGGAACGCCCGCGGAGGCGCCGCTCCTTCTCGCGCTGGGCCGGCTCCACGAGAACAAAGCCTTCGACGTGCTGCTGGCGGCGCTGGCGCAGGTGCCGCGGGCGCATCTCTGGCTCGCGGGCGAGGGACCGCTCCGCGCGGCGCTCGAGGCGCAGGCGCGGCGCCTCGGCATCGCCGAGCGCGTGCGCTTTCTGGGCTGGCGCGAGGACACGGCGGCGCTTCTCGCCGCGGCGGACATGCTCGTCTGTCCCTCGCGCCACGAGCCGCTCGGCAATGTCGTGATCGAGGCGTGGTCCGCCGGCCTGCCCGTGGTCGCGGCCGCGAGCGCGGGACCCGCGGCGCTCATTCGCGAGGGCGAGACGGGCCTCCTCGTGCCCGTCGAGGATGCGGCGGCGCTCGCGGCCGCGATAGGGCGGCTCGCGGGCGATCCGGCCCTCAGGAAGCGGCTCTCCGCGGCCGGGCGCGCGGCCTACGCGGCGGAATTCAGCGAGGCGACGGTGGTCGCGCGCTATCGCGCGTTTCTGGAGCGGGTGGCGCGCTGATGTGCGGCATCGCCGGCATCATGACGAGCGACGGGCGCGCGCCCTCCGCGAACGCCTTGCAGGCGATGGCGGAGACGCTCGCGCATCGCGGGCCTGACGGGATCGGGCACTATCGCGCGGGCGACGTCGCGATGATGCAGCGCCGCCTCGCGATCATCGATCTCGTCACCGGCGACCAGCCGCTCTACGAGCCCGGCGGCGCGGCGCTCGTCGCGAACGGCGAGATCTACAATTACGTCGAGCTGCGCGCGGCGATGGACGGCGCGGTCTTCGCGACGGGATCCGACTGCGAGCTGCCGCTCCACCTCTACCGGCGCCGCGGGATCGAGTTCACGGAAGAGCTCCGCGGCATGTACGCGATCGCGCTCCACGATCCCGGTGCCCAGCGCCTCGTGCTCGCGCGCGATCCCTTCGGCATCAAGCCGCTCTATTACGCGGCGACGCCCGAAGGCTTTGCCTTCGCGAGCGAGCCGCGGGCCCTCGTCGACGGCGGCGCGGCCGAGGGGAGGCTCGTACCGCAGGCGCGGAACGAGCTGCTGCAGCTTCAGTTCACGACGGGACGGCAGACGATCTTCGCGGGGGTCGAGCGGCTGCTTCCCGGCGAGACCCTCGTGGTCTCGCGCGGGCGGATCGTCGAGCGGCGCCGGCGCGCGGCGCTGCCGGAGGCGGGGCCGCTGCGCTGCGCGGAGGAGGAGGCGCTCGCGGCCTTCGACGGCATCTTCGCCGACAGCGTCCGCATCCACCAGCGCTCCGACGTGCCCTACGGCATGTTCCTCTCCGGCGGCACCGACAGCGCGGCGGTGCTCGCGATGATGGCGCGGCTCAACGAGCGCCCGGTACGCGCCTTCACCGCGGGCTTCTCCAACACCAGCGCGCCCGACGAGCGCGGAGAGGCGCGCGCGGTCGCGAAGGCGCTCGGCGCCGAGCACAGCGAGGTCGAGTTCCGCGAGGGCGATTTCTGGCTGCTGCTGCCGGAGATCGCGGCGGCGATGGACGATCCGACCGCGGATTACGCGATCCTGCCGACCTACAAGCTCGCGGCGGCCGCGCGCGCGGCGGGGCTCAAGGTGATCCTCTCCGGCGAGGGCGGCGACGAGCTCTTTGCGGGCTACGGCCGCTACCGCAGCGGGCTCAGGCCCTGGTGGCTCGGCGGCAAGCTCGCGCGCCGGCGCGGCAATCTCGACGGGCTCGGCGTGCTGCGCGAGGAGCTCGCGGGCTGGCGCGACGGCATCGGCGCCGCCGAGGCCATGGAGGCGCGGCCGCAGCGGAGCGCGCTCCAGGTGGCGCAGGCCGTCGATTGCGCGGACTGGCTGCCGAACGATCTCCTGGTCAAGCTCGACCGCTGCCTCATGGCGCATGGCGTCGAGGGCCGCACGCCCTTCCTCGATCCCGTCGTGGCGGATTTCGCCTTCCGTCTTCCCGACGAGCTCAAGATCAACAAGCGGCTCGGCAAGTGGCTCCTGCGGCGCTGGGTCGCCGAGCACGTGCCGGTGACGCAGGCCTTCCAGCGCAAGCAGGGCTTCACCGTGCCCGTGGGCGAATGGATCGCTCGCCGCGGCGAGCAGCTGGGTCCGTTGGTCGC
>DATKNV010000194.1:0-8762 GCA_035541215.1 Allostellaceae bacterium
CGGATGCCCCTGGCCCCAAGCTCTACGCCTCCGGCCCGCTGGCAGCGCGCTTCGCAATGCTCCGGGATTGGGGCCTCGACGTGCGCGTGCTCGACGATCGCATCGGCACCGCCTCCGCTCTCAAGATGGCCTATGGCTCGCTCACGAAGGGGCTGACAGCGATTGCGGTCACGATGGCGCTCGGCGCCGCCCGCGCCGGCGTCACCGAGGCGCTCAAGCGCGAGCTCGCGGACAGCCAGCCCGCACTCGACGGCTGGCTCAAGCGGCAGCTCCCGAAGATGCCTCCCAAGGCCTACCGCTGGGTCGCAGAGATGGAGGAGATCGCCGCCCATCTCGGCAAGGATACGCCGGGTGGGGAAATCTATGAGGGCATCGCCCGCCTCTACGAGGCGATCGCCCAATCCCACGCAGGCGACAAACGCGATATCGAGATGCTCGCGAGCTTCGTCGGAGATGGCTGAGCGGCGCCTCAACCCTTCAGTTGCGCCAACACCTCCTCGAGGATCGCGATCGCCTCCGACTTGTCCTGCTTGGTCAGGTCGACTAGCAGCCGCAGGCCCTTGCGTTCCTGCAGCACGACCCTTCCCTTGTCGATGAGCTCCTCGTAAGTGCCGACGATCTTGTAAGTGTTGATGGGCTTCGCGAAGCCCTTCGCCGCTATCGGCGGCTGCTCCTCCGTAAGCACGATGTCGCTGACGAGCGCATTCGTCTCATGCGCTAGCAGGATGCTTCCGGGCTCCGCCGCGGATTCCAGCCGAGCCGCCAGGTTCACCTCGTTGCCGATGATCGTGTAGTCCATGCGGTCCTTGCTGCCGAAATTGCCGACGGTGCAGAAGCCGGTTGTGATGCCCATGCGGATGCGGAAGGGGCGCTCGAGGCCGCGATCGCGCCATTCCTGCTCGAGCTCCCGCATGCGGCGCTGCATCGCCATCGCCATCAGCACACAGGCTTTAGCATCTTCCTTCGTGCCCTTGGTCTCGGGATCCCCGAAGAACAGCAGCATCGCGTCGCCGATGTACTTGTCGATCGTGGCCCCATATTCGAGGGCGATCGTGGACATCTCCGTAAGGTAGTGATTGAGGACCTCCGTCAGCTCCTCGGATTCGAGATTGTCCGTGGTTTCCGTGAAGGCGGCGATATCGGAGAAAAAAACAGTGAGCTTCTTGCGCTTGGCGGCGATCTCGACGCTTTGCTTGCCGCTGAAGATCGATTGGTAGAGCTGCGGCGAGAGATATTTGGCGAGCTTCGCGGAGAGGGCTTCGAGCATCTCGTTCTTCTCCGCGACGAGCTTGCTCGCATCCTCCGTCTGCCGCTGGGCCTCGCGCAGCTCGGTCTCGGCCTTCTTTTGCTCGGTGATATCGACCATCACCGTGACGACGCCGCCGGTCTCGGCGCGGCGGCGGCGGATGGCGTAGATCCGGCCGTCGGGCGCGCGGTCCTCGAACGTCTTGCCCGAAGGATTGCGTAGACTCTCCACGCGCGCGGCCACGAGCGTATCCACCTCTCCGTCGCCGTAATAGCCGTTCTTGGCGAGGTAACGCAGGAAGGCCGGATAGGGGCGGCCGGCAAGCAGCAGATCGCTTGGCGCCTTGTACATTTCCCTGAAGCGATCGTTGCAGAGGACGATGTTGAGGTCCTCGTCCGTGTAAATGATCGCACCGGGCATGTTGTCGAGCGCGACGTGGAACCGGCTTTCCTTCGCAACGAAGTCGCGCTCGACCTTTCTCTGCTCGGTGATGTCGGTCATCACCGTGACGACGCCGCCCGCGTCGACCCGGCGGCGGCGAATCCGATAAATCCGCCCGTCGGGAGCCGAATCCTCGAAAGTCTTCCCGGAGGGATTGCGGAGGCTATTTACGCGCACCGCGACGAGGTCGTCGGGGTCGCCTGCCCCGTAATAGCCGTTCTCCGCGAGGTAGCGCAAAAATCCTGGATAGGGCCGGCCCGGCTGCAAGAGCTCGCCGGGCACCGGATACATCTCCCTGAATCGGTCGTTGCAGAGAACGATATTCAGATCGTCGTCAGTGTAAACCAGCGCTCCCGGCATATTGTCGAGGACAACCTGAAGCTGCGCGGCGGCGAGGTGCCGTTCATTGGCCTGCCTTAGGTCGGACCTCTTGCGCGCCACCTGTGTCTCCCCGAGTGGCCTCAATCGCTTTTAAGAGAGCAACGCCATCGCGCCCGATGCACGATCGATCGACTACGCGCAGGAATAGGCTAGCACAAGAGCGCGAAGCACCACTATGGCATTACCCGCTTCAGCAGCTCGACCGAGCGGCGCACGCCCTCGAGCGGCGTCATCGAGACGTCCTCGTGCTCGATCGAGAGCACGTCGTCGTAGCCGACATTGCGCAGCGCCGCGCAGAACTTCCGCCACCAGGCTTCGTGGTGGCCGAGACCCAAGGTCACGTAGTTCCACGCGCGCTGCTTCGCGAGATTGCCCGCCTTCACCTCGATGCGGCCGTTCAGGCCGGCGATCCCCGGATCGATCCGCGTGTCCTTGGCGTGCACGTGATAGATCGCGCCGTCGAGCGCGGGGATCGCGGCCAGCGGATCGGCGCCCATCCACATGAGATGGCTCGGATCGAAATTGACGCCGACGGTCTCGCCGACGGCCTCGCGCAGACGCTGGAACGTCTCGACGCTGTAGACGTTCTGGTGCCCGTGCAGCTCCAGGCAGAGCTTGCGGACGCCGAGCCCGTTCGCGTAGGCGACGAGCCCGCGCCAATAGGGGATCAGCACCTCCTCCCATTGATAGCGCAGGATGGTCTGCATCTCCGGCGGCCAGCTCGTGGTGACCCAGTTGGCGTTGGCGTCGCCGGGCCCGCCGGGACAGCCGGACATCATCACCACGCGCCCGACGCCGAGAAGGCTCGCGAGCTTGATCGTCTTCTGCGTGACCTCGCGATGCCGCTGGCCGTGCTCGCCGGGATGGAGAGGATTGCCGGAGCAGTTGAGCGCGCTGAGCGCGACGCCGTGGTCCCGGAGCTTCGCCAGAAACTCGCGCCGCGCGCTCTCGCTTTCGAGGAGGAGATCGAGCTTCAGATGCGGCGCGCGCGACCAGTTGCCGCCGGCGAACTCCAGCCGCTCGATGCCGAGCTCCGCCGAGGTGCGCAGGAGCTCATCGAGCCCCATCTCCGAGAGGCTGTCGGTGATCATGCCGATCTTCATGACGCTCCCCTCATAGCCCCGCCGCCCGCGCGGCGCGGCTGAGATAATCGTGCCCCATCCGCGCATAGGTCAGCGGATGCGCCTTCGCGGGGTCTTGCTCCGCCTCCACCACCAGCCAGCCGCCATAGCCGCCGGCCTTCAATACGCGCAGCACCGCCGGGAAATCGACCCCGCCGTCTCCGGGCACCGTGAACACGCCTTCGACCACCGCGTCGAGGAAGCTGCGCTCGCCCGCACGCATTGCCGCGAGCACCTCGGGCCGCACGTCCTTGCAGTGGACGTGGACGATGCGGTCGATGTGACGCCGCGCGACGGCCACGGGATCGGCGCCGGCATAGGCGAGATGGCCGGTGTCGAGGAGAAGACCGACGCTCCGTCCGGCCGCCGCCATCAGGCGATCGACCTCCGCCTCCGTCTCGATGACCGTGCCCATGTGGTGGTGGTAGGCGATGCGCAGACCTCGCCGCTCGACCCGCTCCGCGAGCTCGGTGAGCCCTGCGGCGAAGCTCGCCCATTCGCTATCGCGAAGCCGCGGGCGGCGCGCGACCGGAAGGTCCCGCGCGCCGGCGACGCTGCCGGAGGTCTCCGCGAGGATCACGACCTCGCAGCCCATTTCCCGAAGCAGCGTCAGATGCGGCTCGAGATGGCGCGCCTCCTCCTCGACGGAGCGCTCGCGCAGCCGCGCGCTGTACCAGCCGGAGACGAGGGCCAGCCCGTGCCGCTCCAGGATCGGCCGGAGCAGCGCGCTCTCGCGCGGGAATTTGTTGCCGAGCTCGATGCCCTCGAACCCCGCCGCGCGCGCCTCGGCAAGGCACGTCTCCAGCGGCGTCGCGCCGCCGAGCTCGGGCATGTCGTCGTTCGACCAGGTGATGGGGTTGATGCCGAGGCGAAGCGGCATGGTCTCAGACCGCGACGGCCTTTCCGGTCCGCGCGCTCTCGAGCGCCGCCTCGGCGAGCACCAGCGCGCGCACGCCGTCCTCGCCCGTCACCATGGGCGCGCGCTTGTTCTCGAGCGCGTCGATGAAATGGTCGAGCTCGTGCCGGTAGGCCGCGGCGTAGCGCTCCAGGAAGAAATGCAGGGGCTTCTCGGCGACGACGCCCGTGCCGCCCGCGAATTCGAGCGTGCTCTCGACGACGTTCCCGGCCCTGAGCATGCCGAGCGCGCCCAGCGCCTCGATGCGCTGGTCGTAGCCGTAGGTTGCGCGCCGGCTGTTGCTGATCTGGCAGAGCGTGCCCGCGGGGGTCTTGAGCGTCACCACGGCGGTATCGAAATCGCCGATGCCGCCGATCGCGGAATCGACGAGCGCGCTCGCGGCGGCGAAGACCTCCGCGGGCTCCTCGCCCAGGAGCCAGCGCGCCATGTCGAAATCGTGGATCGTCATGTCCCGGAAGAGGCCGCCGGAGACCCTGACGTAGTCGAGCGGCGGCGGCGCGGGATCGCGGCTCGTGATGATGAGCGTCTCCAGCCGGCCGATGCGGCCCTCGCGGAGCTGCTTGTGCAGCTTCGAGAAGTTGGGGTCGAAGCGCCGATTGAAGCCCAGCATGAGGGGAATGCCGGCCTTGCTCGCGACATCCGCCGCGGCTTGCGCTCGCTTGCGGTCGAGATCGAGCGGCTTCTCGCAGAGCACTGCCTTCCCCGCGCGCGCCGCCGCCTCCACGAGATCGGCATGCGTGTCGGTCGAGCTCGCGATCAGCACGGCGTCGATCTCAGAATCGGCGAGCGCGGTCTCGAGCTTTCCAACCGAGGCGCCGTGGCGCTCCGCGAGAACCGCCGCCGCGCGGGCATCCACGTCAATGATGGTCTTGAGATGGGCCCGGGGATTCCGGGCGATGTTGCCGGCGTGGATCTGGCCGATCCGTCCGGCGCCGATCTGGCAGAAGCTGACCATGAGCGGGGGTTCGCCTATAATTGCCGCTGCGTCCCCGTCACCTAACAGCAAACCCAGCGGAAGGACAAGCGATGAGCACCCTCCGTCTCACCATGGCGCAGGCGCTGGTGCGATTCCTCGCGGCGCAGCGGGGCGAGGTCGACGGGCAGGAAGTGCCGCTTTTCGCGGGCGTCTTCGCGATCTTCGGGCACGGCAACGTCGCGGGGCTCGGCGAGGCCCTTTACGAGGCGCGCGAGACCCTGCCGACGCTCCGCGCCCACAACGAGCAGGCGATGGCGCTCGCAGCCATCGGCTTCGCCAA
This sequence comes from Allostellaceae bacterium, assembly GCA_035541215.1. GTDB lineage: Bacteria > Pseudomonadota > Alphaproteobacteria > ATCC43930 > CGMCC-115725 > DASZHJ01. The sequence continues at coordinate 5,362 of DATKNV010000194.1, forward strand.
GCAGATGCGGCGGCGGCGGATCATGGCCTGCACGACCTCGATCGGTCCCGGCGCCACCAACATGGTGACGGCGGCGGCGGTGGCGCACGCCAATCGACTGCCGGTCCTGCTGCTCCCCGGCGACATCTTCGCAAGCCGCCGGCCCGATCCGGTGCTGCAGCAGATCGAGGCCTTCGGCGATCCCACCCTTTCGGTCAATGACTGCTTCCGCCCGGTCTCGCGCTGGTGGGACCGCATCCTGCGGCCGGAGCAGCTCATCGAGAGCCTGCCTCAGGCGATGCGCGTGCTCATGGACCCCGCGGAATGCGGGCCGGTCACGCTGGCGCTGCCGCAGGACGTGCAGACCGAGGCCTACGATTACCCCGAGGAATTCTTCCGGCCGCGGCTCTGGCGGCCGCGCCGCGCGGCACCCGATGCCCAGGAGCTTGCGATGGCCGTAGAGGCGCTGCGCCGGGCGAAGGCGCCGCTGCTCGTCGCCGGCGGTGGCGTCCATTACTCGCTCGCGGCCGAGGTGCTCGCGGGCTTTGCCGAGCGGCACGGCATTCCCGTGACGGAGACGCAGGCGGGCAAGGGTGTGCTCGTCTGGGATCATCCCGCCGCCGTCGGGGGTCTCGGCGTCACCGGCGCCGCGGCGGCGAATGCGCTCGCGGCCGAGGCCGATCTCGTGCTGGCCGTGGGAACCCGGCTCGGCGATTTCGCGACGGCCTCGCGGAGCCTCTTCCGCAATCCCGCGCTGACGCTGATCCAGGTCAACACTGCCGGCTACGACGCCGGGAAGCACGGCGCGCTGCCGCTCGTCGCGGATGCGAAGGTAGGAATGCAGGTGCTGTCGGCCGGGCTCGGCGCCTGGCGCGCGCCTGAGGACTGGACCCGGAAAGCTCGGCGCCTAGCGGGCGAATGGCAGGTCGAGGTCGAGCGCGCGACCGCCCCAGGCGGGAATGCGCTTCCTACCGACGCCCAGGTGCTGGGCGCCGTCAATCGCCTGGCCCATCCCGAGGACATCGTGGTCTGCGCCGCGGGCGGACTTCCCGGCGAGCTGCACAAGCTCTGGCGCGTGCGGCGGCCCGGCACCTATCACCTCGAATACGGCTATTCCTGCATGGGCTACGAGATCGCGGGCGGGCTCGGCGCGAAGCTCGCGGCGCCCGAGCGCGAGGTCTTCGTGCTCGTCGGCGACGGCTCCTATCTCATGATGAACTCCGAGATCGCGACGTCCGTGACGCTCGGACGGAAGCTCACCATCGTCCTCCTCGACAACGGCGGCTTCGGCTGCATCGAGCGGCTGCAAGCGGCGGTCGGCGGCGCCTCCTTCAACAATCTATTCGCCGCGGGATCGGGCGTCGATTTCGCGGCGCACGCCGCGAGCCTCGGCGCCGCCGCGCATGCGGTCTCGGGGATCGCGGAGCTGGAGACGGCGCTGGCGGCGGCACGCCGGGAGACGCGCACCTCTGTCATCGTCATCCGCACCGATCCCCGCGCGAGCACCGCCGCGGGCGGCGCCTGGTGGGAGGTCGCGGTGCCGGAGGTATCCGAGCGGCCAGAGGTCGCGGCCGCCCGCGCCGTGCACGAGGCCGCTTGGCGCGCGCAACGGCAATCGAGCTGAGGGAGAGCGACGCGCATGCGGCTACTGACCTGGAACGTGCAATACGGCAAGGGCGCGGACGGCGCCATCGACCTCGCGCGCATCGCCGCGACGGCGAAGGCGATGGGGGATGCCGACGTCATCTGCTTTCAAGAGCTCGCGATCAATTTCCCCGGTCTCGACAAGGGTGCCGGCGCCGATCAGCCGATGCTGCTGGCGCGGTTCTATCCGGGCTATGCGCCGGTCTTCCGGCCCTCGCTCGACTTCCGGAGCGCCGATGGAAAGCGCCAGTTCTTCGGCAACATGATCCTCTCGCGGCTCCCGGTGCTGCAGGTCATGACGCATCTGCTGCCGCGGCCCGCCGATCCCGGCATCCGCAGCATGCAGCGCTCAGCCCTCGAGGCAGTGATCGCGACGAAGCTGGGGCCTCTGCGCATCATCACGACGCATCTCGAGTATTTCTCCGCGGCGCACCGCATGGCGCAAGTCGAACGCCTGCGCGAGCTACACGAGGAGGCCTGCCGCTTCGCCGCGACGCCGGGCTCGCCGGAGCCGCCGGGCTCCACGTATCAGGAGGTTCCGCGCCCGCCCTCGGCGCTCCTCTGCGGCGACTTCAACCTGGAGCCGGGCTGGCCGGAATACGAGCGCGTCCTCGCGCGCTTCGACCCGCCGACGCTCGGTTTCCGCGATGCCTGGCCGCATCTCCATCCCGGCAAGCCGCACGCGCCGACCGCGGGCATCTACGATGCCGAGCAGTGGGCGAACGGTCCCAATTGCCGCGACTTCGTCTTCGCGACCGAGGATCTCCTGGGGCGGCTCAAGCGCATCGAGGTCGACGTGAAGACCGCAGCCTCAGACCATCAGCCCGTGCTGGTCGAGCTCCGCTGAGCCGGGCGCGCGGGCCCGGCGCAAAGTGGCGAAAGCGGTCGACATGCCCTGAGGCGCCTTCGGGCTTGCGCTTTTGCGGCCGCTTGCCCCTAATCGCCGGCATGATCTCGATGAGGGGACCTCATGGCGAACGTCACATTGGCGCAGGCAGAAACGATCGTGGACACCGCGCTCTCGGAAGGGCGCGCGCGCAACTTCAAGCCGCTCACGGTGGCCGTGCTCGACGCCGGCGGCCATTTGGTCGCGCTCAAGCGCGAGGACAATTCGAGCCTGCTTCGTCCGCAGATCGCGACCGCCAAGGCCTGGGGCTGTCTCGGCATGGGCTTCGGCGGCCGCGAGCTCGCGCGGCGCGGCGAGAAGACGCCGGCGTTCTTCAACGTGCTCTCGGAGCTCGCGGAGGGCCGCATGGTGCCGGTTCCCGGCGGCGTGCTGATCCGCGACCGCAGCGGCGAGATCCTCGGATCCGTCGGCATCAGCGGCGATGTTTCCGTCAACGACGAGATCTGCGCCGTCGCGGGCATCAAGGCCGCGGGGCTCGTGCCGGATACGGGCGATCCCGAGTGAGCTAGCGCTTCAGCCCCGACATCTCCTCCAGCACCGCGCAGACGGCGGCGGTGTCCTCGCCGCCGCGGTGCTGGCCGATGGCGGCGTTGTAGATGGGTGCGCTCGCGGAGAAGAGCGGAGTCGCGACGCCGTGGCTCGCGGCGAAGGCGGAGATCACGGCCATGTCCTTCTGCCAGATCTCGACTTTCATGGTCGGGGGCTCGTAGCTGTTCTTGGCCATGAGCGGCGCCCTGAGCTCGAAGATCCGGGAGGTGCCGACGCCGCTCGCGATCACCTTCACGATCTCCGCGGGATCGAGGCCCGCCTTCATCCCCAGCACCATGGCCTCGGCGCTCGCGACGTTGTGGATCGCGACCAGCAGGTTCGC
>DATKNV010000195.1:0-3570 GCA_035541215.1 Allostellaceae bacterium
GCGGCGAAGCTCGGCGCGAGCGGGCCGCTGCAGAGGATGGTGCCCAAAGCGAGCGCGGCAAGCGTCCTCGCCCCAGAGCGGGTGTGCTTCAGTCTCACGGTTCATACCCCCTTATCGACAGTGCGGTTGAGTTCCGCGGCATCGAGGCCGAGTCCGCCCGCCGGCGCGCCGCCGACAGCAGCGTCCGCGCGTCCGCTCGTACCCCCATGCCACGCTGCGCCCACCTCTCCGCACGACCGCAAACCATCGCGGCGAAGCATCTGCGAGCCCCGAGGGACCGTCGAAGACCGGTGGCGTCAATGCACCTTATCGGAGAATTGTTACCATCTTGAGGAGAAACTAAGGCAATTCAGTTGCACTATTGTTGCATTTCCTATCCCCGAGGGGTCCCGGGGGCTTCCGGCCGGGCCTTGGGCAGATAGCCGTAGACGTCGAGCCTCACGTCCAGAATGGGGTCGAGCCCTTGCCCGCGATAGCTCTCCTCCGCGAGATCCGCGTGGATCGAGAGGTTGTCGACGAAGAGGAGCGGCGTGCCGGATTCGAGCGCGTAGACGATCCGCTGCACCGCGGCGAGGGTTCCCGTGAGCTCCCCGCGCACGGCGATCCGACGCGCGCCGGCCTCGTCCTCGGTCGGGAGCACCTGCGTGCTCTTGAGTTCGCCGCCGGACGCGGCGACGATGCCGCGGAGCCGGTTCTGGAGCTCGGCCGCCACCACCGCCTCGTTGCCGCCCCCGAGGAAGCCTGCCCCTGCGGCGCGCCGTTGGCGCAGCGCCGCGAGCTCGGCCTGCCGCTGCGGCAGCTCCGCCGCCGCGCGCCGGTAGCGCTCGAGCTCGAGGCCGCGCCGGGCGATCGCGTCGAGGCTCTCGGAGTAATCCTCGAGGAGCGGCGCCGCGATGAGGCCATAGCTCCCCGCCGCGACTGCCACGAGGATCGCGAGCGCGAGCGCACGGCTCGGGAGCGAGTGCGGCCGGAGCATCAGCCTCCCCCCGCCGGCGCGATCCGCGCTCCGATGTTGAAGCGCTCGCGCTTCAGCCGCTGGTCCTGGGTGAGCGAGGCGCGGAAGCTCGCATCGGCGAAGCGCTTCGAGCGGTCGAGGAGGCCGATCAGGTCCGAGGCCGACGCCGCGATCCCCAGAAGCTGCACTTCCGCGCCGGAGATGCGGAGATCGCTGAGCCAGGCATCGTCGGGCAGCAGATGCGTCAGGAGGAAGAGCGTCTCGGAGACCGCGGGCTCGTGCCGCTTGCGCTCGGCCAGCATCGATTCCTCCTGCCGCGCAGTCTCGATCTCCTTCTGCACCACCGCGGTGGCCGCGGCCGCGCGCTTCGCCTGCGCGACCTCCTCGGCGAGCGCCGCCGCCGCCTCGTGCGCGCGGTAGACCGGGATTCCGACGGCCGCCGCAGCGAGCAGCAGCGTCACCGCGGCGAGACCCGCGAGAAGGAGATCGCCCGTCCTCCGCCGCGCCGGCCGCGCCTTCGGCGGCAGGAGATTGTGCGGCAAGGGCTCCTCGGCATCCTCCGCGCGGAGCTCCACCCGCTCGACTTCGAGGCCGAGCTCGCGCGCGAGAGCGAGGGCGCCGTCGATCCATTCGCGCGCGACCACCGCGAGCTCGACCTGCAGCAGCCCGGCCTTGGCGTCGCGCGCGGCCACTCGGCCGTCGAAATAGACGTCCGCGCTCTTGAAGGGCGTTCGGCGGTCGAGGTCGAAGGAGAGCACCTCGCGCAAGCTCCCTTCCGCCGCCGCCGGCAGTGTCGTCGTCGTGCGCAGCGCGAGCGCCGCCGGAAGCTCGATCGCGACCGCCGCCCCGGCGATGCGGCGCCGCCAGCGCGGCTGCTCGAGGAGGCGTCGAAGCGCCGCCACGGAACCGGCCGAGCCGTCGAGCGCCCCCAGCGTCTCGTGCCGGCCGCCGCTCGCATAGAGCGCTTGCGCCGCCCCCCTCGCGTCGATCGCAAGCACGAGGCGCCCGCCGCGGCCGGAGAGCGAGTGGCGCAAGCTCTCGGGCACCATCCCCGCGAGCTCGCGGAGCCACCAGGAGGCGGCGGCACCGGGGAGGCGCAAGAGCGGGCTCATCGGCCCGGCCCCGTGCCGCGGCTCAAGCGCGGCGCCACCAGAATGTCCGGCGCGCGGCCGCCGTCGCTGAAGCTGAGCCTGAGCCGCACCAGCATGGGCAAGAGCGCTGCATGCTCCCAGCGCTCGTGCCATTGCGGCCGCGCGTACGGGTCGAGAGCGCCGAAATAGGCGAGCTCGACCCGATGCACGCGATCGAGCAGCAGCGCCGGCGCGGGCGGCGCCGTCACCTCGTCCCTACCGATCGCCTCCCAGCGAAGCGCGAGCCGGTCGCCGCTCTCGACGCCGAGACGGAGCCAGTAGTAGCCCGGCGGCGCCAGATAGGCCGGCGGCAGGCTCGCGAAGGCGAGTCGGTCGGGCTCGCCCTCGAAGGCGACGCTCGATTCGGCGTCGCCCTCGGCGCGCAGCAGCGGCTCCGCGCTCGCGAGCGCCCGGCGCAGGAAGCCCGCGGCGAGCGAGAGCTCCGCGCTCCGCTCGAGCCGCGCGTCGCCCGAGGCGACTGCGCGGCCCGCGAAGCGGAGCCCGCCGAAGAGCAGCGTCGCCAAGAGCGCGAAGAGCGTGAGCGCGATCAAGAGCTCCACGAGCGTGAACCCCGCCTCTCCCCGCTCAGCGCGCAACGGCGGGCCCCAGCCGGATCGAATGCAGCGCGAGCGCACGCTCGCGCCCGCCCTCGCGCCAGCGCACGGTGACGGCCACGTCGTAGGGCGCGCGCGAGGCGGTCGGGGTCTCGGCGCCGCGATAGAGATGGACCGCGGTCGAGACATGGAATTTCCCCTCGCTCCATTGGCGCTCCGCGCCGTCGCGGAGCGGCTCGGCGCCTGCGGCATCGAGCGCGGACTCCGCGAGGATCACGGCCGTGCCCTCGCTCTCGGAGTCCGCGCCGCTCGCGAGCCCGTCGCCGAAGGCGCGCAGCAGCGCCACCAGCATCATCGCGGCGATGCTGAACGCGACCAGCACCTCGAGCAGCGTGAAGCCGCGCGCCGTCCCCCTCTCCCCATCGGGGAGAGGGTAGGGGTGAGGGGGCGACGGGCGCCGCTGATGGAAAGTCGTCCCGGCCTCCCGGCCGTCTGCCCCCTCACCTAGCCTCTCACCGTGGGGGAGAGGAAATGGGTGTGCACGCCCTCTCATTCCTGGAACGCGATCCGGCCCGTGAGCCAATCGACGGCGATCTCGATCTTGCGGCCGTCGCGCAGGAGGGTGACGCGGCCCCCGGTGGAGCTGCCGTCGGGGAAGAAGCGGATGCCGGCCGCGGCGTCGCCGATGCGCTCGCCGGAAGCGGTGAGTAGCGCCGCCCGCACGCCCGCGGGCAAAGCATGCGCGCTCTTCTCGCCGGCGGCGCGGTAGGAGCCCGCGGCCACGTCGAGCGCGAACACCTCGGCACGGCCGTGCGTCATCGCGAGCGCCCTGGTATCGCGGAGGCCCGCTGCGACGGCGCGCGCCGAGGCCTGCAGCTCCGCCCGCGCGCGGCTCCCCCCGAGCAAGGGCGGGACCAGCGCCAGCACCAGC
>DATKNV010000196.1:0-3750 GCA_035541215.1 Allostellaceae bacterium
ACGGTGAAGGCCGAGCCCTGGCCGAGCTCGCTGGTAATGTCGAGAGTGCCGCGGTGATGATTGACGATGTGCTTCACGATCGCGAGCCCGAGACCGGTGCCGCCGAGCTCGCGCGAGCGCGCGGGGTCGACGCGGTAGAAGCGCTCGGTGAGGCGGGGGATGTGCTCCTTGAGGATGCCGTCGCCGTGGTCGCGCACCGTCACCTGAACCCCGGCGGCGCCGAGCCGCTTCGGCGAGAGGCCGGCATCGACCTCGACCTCGGTGCCGGGCTTTCCGTACTTGATCGCGTTATCCAATAAGTTCTGAAACACCTGCGCGAGCTCGTCGGGGTCTCCCATTACCTCCGGTAGGGTCTCCGGGAGCGAGAGCGCGATCCGCATCTGCCGCTTCTCCGCGCGCTGCTCGAGCCCGTCGGCCACCGCCGCGATCACGCGGCGGAGGTCGACGCGGTCCTTGGGCGGCAAGTGCTCGTTGAGCTCGATCCGCGAGAGCGAGAGCAGGTCGTCGACGAGCCGCGCCATGCGGGTCGCCTGCTCCGCCATGATCGAGAGGAAGCGGTCCTGCGCCGCCGCGTCCTCGCGCGCGGGCCCGCGCAGCGTCTCGATGAAGCCCACGAGCGTCGCGAGCGGCGTCCGGAGCTCGTGGCTCGCATTGGCGACGAAGTCCTGGCGCATGCGCTCGCTGTGCTTGGAGGCCGTGATGTCCGTCAAGGTCAACACCACGGCGGCGCCGTCGGCGGTGGGCGGACGGAGCGGCGCCACCTGCGCGCTCAGGTGCCGCTCGATGGGCCCCGGCAGATCGACCTCGACCGTGCGGCCGTCGCCGCCGCGGAGCACGGCATCGGCCGCCTCGAGCACGGCAGGAGCGCGGAGCGCCGCGCCCAAGTCGCGTCCCGCTAGCCGCGGCCCCAGCAGCTCCGAGGCCGAGGGATTGGCGCTCACGATCCGCCGCTCGCGGTCGATCAGCAGCAGCGGCTCCGGCAGCGCCGCGAGCACGCGCTCGGCGCTCGCGCGCGCCTCCTCGCTGCGCTGGATGCTGTCGCGAAGCGCGCGCGAGAAGCGGCCGACCTCGCGCCCGAGCTCGCGCGCGGTGGGGCTCAGCGTCACGATCTCCGGCAATTGGGTGGCGCCGCCGCTCAGCGATTGCAGCGCCGAGCGCACTTGCGCGAGGCCCGAGAAGAGCGGACCCGAGAGGAGCGCCACCGCGAGATAGATCGCGAGCGCCGCCATCCCCGCCGTCGCCGGCGTAAGCGTGCCCGCCGCCGCCAGCACCGCGAAGGCCACGAGCGCCGGCAAGGCCAGCACCAGCGCGCCCAGCGAGATCCGCAGCAAGGGCGGCGCCCGCCTCGTCATCGCGGGACGCTCGCCACGCTCAGCGGATCGCCTCGTGCGCCGCGAGCGCCGCGAGGTTGACGAGGTCGGAGACCGTCGAGCCCATCTCCAGCACCTGTGCGGGCTTGGAAAGGCCGATGATGAGCGGGCCCACATGGACGCCGCCGCCGAGCTGCTCCAGGAGCTGCGAGCCCAGATTGGCGGAATGGAGGCCCGGCATGATGAGGACGTTGGCGGGGCCCCGGAGCCGGCAGAAGGGATAGCGGTCGCGCATCAGCCGGGAGTCCAAGGCCACGTCGGCGCTCATCTCGCCGTCGTACTCGAAATCGGGCTTGCGCGCGTCGAGGAGGGCGACCGCGTCGCGCACGCGCTGGCTCTCGGGCCGCGTGGGATTGCCGAAGTTCGAGAAGGAGAGCAAGGCGACCCGCGGCTCCTGCCCCATCTGCCGCGCCTTCGCCGCCGACTGCATCGCGATGTCCGCGATCTCCTCGCCCGTGGGATAGGCGTGCGCGGTGGTGTCCGCGATGAAGACCACCTTGCCGCGGGAGATCAGCATGGCGAGGCCGAAGACGCGCTGTCCCGGCTTCGGGCCCAGGACGCGCTTCACCTGGTCGAAGGCGTCGAAGTAGTTGCGCGTCGCCCCCGTGACGAGCGCGTCGGCGTCGCCGCAGGCGACCATGCAGGCCGCGAAGACGTTGCGGTCCTGGTTCACGAGGCGCTGGCAGTCGCGCTCGAGCATGCCCTGGCGCTGCAGGCGCTTGTAGAGAAATTGCGCGTAGGTGCGGTTCTGCCTCGAGAGCCGCGCGTTGTGCATCTCGAGATCGGCCGGCGCCTGGAGCCCGCTCGCCTTCATGGTCTCGCGGATGCGGTCCTCGCGGCCGATCAGCACGGGCGTGCCGTAGCCGTTGGCGCGGAAGGCGAGCGCCGCGCGGATCACCGACTCCTCCTCGCCCTCCGCGAAGACCACGCGCTTCGGATGCGCGCGGACCTCGTCGAAAATGCGCTGGAGGGTCGCCGCGGTCGGGTCGAGCCTACCCTTGAGGCTCGAGCGGTAGCCTTCCATGTCGCGGATCGGACGCCGCGCGACGCCGCTGTCCATCGCGGCTTTCGCGACCGCGGACGGCACCTTCCAGATCAAGCGGGGATCGAAGGGCGTCGGCACGATGTAATCGGGCCCGTATTGGAGCCGCCTTCCGGAATAGGCCGCCGCCACCTCGTCCGGCACGTCCTCGCGCGCGAGCGCGGCGAGCGCCTCGGCGGCGGCGATCTTCATGGCGTCGTTGATGGTGGAGGCGCGCACGTCGAGCGCGCCGCGGAATATATAGGGAAATCCCAACACGTTGTTGATCTGGTTCGGATAGTCCGAGCGCCCCGTGCAGATGATCGCGTCCGAGCGCACGGCCTTCACCTCCTCCGGCGTGATCTCGGGATCGGGGTTCGCCATCGCCGCGATCATCGGCTTTGCCCCCATCGACTTCACCATGGCTTGCGTCACGGCGCCCTTCGCGGAGAGACCGAAGAAGACGTCGGCGCCTTCCATGGCCTCGGCAAGAGTGCGGCGCTTGGTCGCGACGGCGTGGGCGGACTTCCACTGGTTCATGCCCTCGGTGCGGCCCTCGTAGATCACGCCCTTGGTGTCACAGAGGATCGCGTGGTCGTGCGGCAGGCCCATCGACTTCAGGAGCTCGACGCAGGCGATCGAGGCGGCGCCTGCGCCGTTCGCGACGAGCTTGATCTCCTTGAGGCTCCGGCCCGTCAGATGGAGCGCGTTGATGAGGGCGGCGGTCGCGATGATGGCGGTGCCGTGCTGGTCGTCGTGGAAGACCGGGATGTCCAGGAGCTCGCGCAGGCGCTGCTCGATGATGAAGCACTCCGGCGCCTTGATGTCCTCGAGATTGATCCCGCCGAAGGCGGGATGGAGGTAGCGCACGCAATTGACGAAGGCGTCGACGTCCTTGGTGTCGATCTCGAGATCGACGCCGTCGATCCCCGCGAAGCGCTTGAAGAGGACGGCCTTGCCCTCCATCACCGGCTTCGCCGCGAGCGCGCCCAAATCGCCGAGGCCCAAGACCGCCGTGCCGTTCGAGATCACCGCCACCAGGTTGCCCTTGGCGGTGTAGTCGTAGGCGGAAGAGGGGTTCTTCTGGATGTGGAGGCAGGGAAAGGCCACGCCCGGCGAGTAGGCGAGCGAGAGATCGAGCTGGGTCGTGAGGGCCTTGGTGGGCGCGATCGCGAGCTTCCCCGGCTGACCCTCGGAATGGAAGCGGAGCGCCTCCTCCTCGGTCACGTGGACGGCGGCGGTTTCGGTGGACGACACAGGCGTTTCCTCGTGTTGATTCAAGGCGCAAACGCCCGTTCGGCGCGGCCTTGCATGGTTAAGGCGTCAGTCTAGAAGGGCGGGGAGCGAGCGTCAAAGGCG
>DATKNV010000197.1:0-45003 GCA_035541215.1 Allostellaceae bacterium
TCGACCTGGGTCAGGTGGTGGCGAAGGTCCGAGGTGAAGGCGTCGAGCGAGGGGTAGCCGAGAAATGTCGCGATATGGAAGAGGCCCGCCTCGTCGTTCGGCAGCGTGTGGGTCTGGGCGTCGTCGATCATCTGCAGGCGATGCTCGACGCGCCGGAGGAAGCGGTACGCCGCCAGCATGTCGTCGGCGACCGCCGGGGTCACGCGCCCGGCCCGCGTCAACGCCTGCACCGCCTCGATCGTGGACGACGAGCGGAGCTCGAGAAAGCGGCCGCCCCAGATCAATTGCTGCGTCTGCGCGAAGAACTCGATCTCGCGGATGCCGCCGCGGCCGAGCTTGATGTTGTGACCGAGCACGGCGATGCGGCCGCCGCCCTTGTGCGCGTGGATCTGCCGCTTGATCGAGTGGATGTCCTGGATCGCCGCAAAATCCAGGTGCTTGCGCCAGAGGAAGGGCGTGAGCTCCGCAAGGAAGCGCTCGCCCGCTGGGCGGTCTCCGGCAATGGTCCTTGCCTTGATGAACGCGGCGCGCTCCCAATTCTGGCCCGTGCTCTCGTAATAGGTGAGCGCCGCCAGCACGGAAAGCGCCGGCGGCGTCGAGGCGGGATCGGGCCTCAGCCTGAGATCGGTTCGGAAGACGTACCCGTCCTCGGTGCGCTCGTCGAGGAGGCGCACGAGCTCGCGCGCAAGGCGCGCGAAGAAGTGATGCGGGGAGTGCCGACCTGTATACTCTACGCGCTCGTGATCGAAGAGGACGATGAGGTCGACATCGCTGGAGTAGTTGAGCTCGCGCGCCCCGAGCTTGCCCATTCCGAGGACGAAGCAGCCGGAGTCCTGCTGCGGCTCGTCCGGATGCGGCAACCGGAGGTCGCAGCTCTCGTGGCCCGCGCGCAGAAGGAACCGCAGCGCCGCGTCGATTGCGGCCTCCGCGATCTCCGCGAGCGCTCCGGTCACGCGCTCGAGCGGCCAGAGGCCGGCGATGTCCGCGAGTGCCACCGCGAGCGCCGCCCGGCGCTTTGCGGAGCGCAGCCGCTGCATGAGCAAGGGGCGCTCCGACGCGTGCAAGAGATCGTGATTGAGCGTGCTCGCGACTTCGGCGAAAGTAGCGTCGGGGCCGCGATCGAGGAATCGGCGGAGAAAATCAGGCTCCTTGAGGCAGCACGTCGTGAGGAAGGGGCTATTGCCGAAGAGCGCGGCCAGCATCTCGGCGCCGTCCGCATCCGCGGCGAGCGCCTGCATGAATCCCGCGAGCCCGAGATCGTCGATCTCGGCGGCGCGCTCGCGCCAGCGCAGGAGGCCGAGCTCGGCCAAGCCGCGATCGGCCGGCCGGGGCAGGCGGTGACCAGTTAGGAACGAGAGCGGCGACGGCATGGATTCCGAGACGCAGCACGATGACGAGCGGGAGGTTGCGCGCCCGGACCCCGCGGGTCAAGCGCCCGAGGAGCCGCGCCGGCGGCGCAAGCGGCGTCCGCTCCGCCGTGGGACGGTCGTGGTGCTGCGCATCTTCTCCGCCGTGGTCACGGCGCTCGCGGTCGCGCTCGTCGCGCTCGGCTGGCGCTTGACCAGCGGACCCATCTCGCTCGACTTCCTCACGCCGACGGTGCAGTCGATCCTCGCGGATACCGAGCGCGGCATCGAGGTCTCGATCGAGCATACCGAGCTCAGCCTCGAGCCTCAGACGCATACGATCTCGCTCATCGCGGAGGACGTGACCTTCCGCCGCACCGACGGCAGCGCGGGGATGCGATTGCCGCGCCTGGCTTTGAATCTGAGTCTCAGGGCGGCGCTCACGGGAACCGTCGCGCCGACGCGGATCGTGCTCACCGCGCCGCAGTTCCGCGTCGCGCGCGCGCCCGACGGCACCATCCATCTGGGATTCGGCGAGGGTGCGGGCAGCGAGGATCTCGCGCGCATCCTGCTCGAGGACATCGAGGTGCGGCCCAATCGGCGCGGGCCGCTGGGCTATCTCCAGGAGATCGATATCCGCGACGGGGGGATCACGCTCGACGACCGCGCGCTCGGCGTCACATGGCAGGCAAAGCGCGTCGAGGCGATGCTGCTTCGCAACGAGAAGGGCCTCGCGGGCCAAGGCAGCGTCACCGTCGTCGCGGGCGATCAGGAAGCGACGATGGACGCGATCTTCCAGTACGTCGATGCCGAGCACCGACTCACGGGCGAGTTCGACATTGCCGACCTCGAGCCCGCGCGCTTCGCGCAGGCCGCGCAGCCGCTGGCGCTCCTCGCGGCGCTCAAGATCCCCGTCAGCGGCAGCGTCGGCTTCACGATCAACGTCGCGAGCCTCACCGTCGAGGGCGCGCGCTGCGACGTCACCGTGAAGAGCGGTAGCATCGATGCGCCCTTCCTCGCGGGGGGCTCGCTGCCGATCTCGCGCGGCACGGCCAAGCTATCCTACGCGCCGCTGAGCGGGCGGCTCTCGGTCGACGAGATGAGCCTCGATCTCGACGGACCGGCGCTCGCTCTGACCGCGGAGATCTCCGGCGTCGATCCGCAATTCCTGCGCGGCGGCACGCTGCGGAAGCTCGATATCGGCGCCAAGCTCAAGCTTCAGCACGTCGCCTTCGATACGCTCGCGCGGTATTGGCCGGATTCGATCAGCCCCAACAGCCGAAGCTGGATCACGGGCCATGTCCGCGACGGCACCGCCGACGTCGAGAGCCTGGACGTCCACGCCGTTCTCGATCTCACCGGAAATGCCGAGAAGCCGATCGAGGTGGACAGCGCACGCGGCACGCTTTCCTTCAACAATCTCACCATCGACTACTTTCCGCCTCTGGCTCCGGTCCGCGAGGTCAGCGGGACCGGGACCTTCGATCGTGCGCACGTGGACCTAATTCCGACGAGCGGCACTCTCGCGGGCTTGCGCGTGACCGCGGCGACGGTCCGGCTCTCGAAACTCGACACCGACGACGAGACTATCGCGATCGCGGTGGGCGTGCGCGGCCCGCTCCACGACGTGCTCGACGTCATCGACACGAAGCCGTTGCGCTACGCGCATGCCTTCGGGGTGGAGCCCGCCAAGGTCGCGGGGGCGGCGGACGTTCAGGTGACCTTCGGATTTCCTTTGATCCACGATCTCCGCATCGAGGACGTCGACTACGGCGCCAAGGCGAGGGTGACCGGGGCATCCATCCCGGGGATTGCGATGGGACACGACCTCACCGAGGGGGACCTTGCGCTCGAGATCGACCGTAACGCACTCAAGGTCAAGGGCACCGGCAAGATCGACGCCGCTCTCGCGGAGTTCACGTGGTTCCAGTCGCTCCGCGCGACCCCTCCCACGCGTCGCTACACTGTCAAGACCCGCCTCGACGATGCCCAGCGCCGGCAGCTCGGCGTCGATTTCTTCTCCGACATCGTCTCGGGCCCGGTCGGCATCGACCTCTCCTATTCGGAGAAGAAGGGAGCGGCGGAAGCGGAGCTCACGCTCGAGCTTCTGGAGGCGAGCGTCGAGGTCAAGGATCTCGACTGGGCGAAGCCGGCGGGTACCGCCGTCCTGGCGAAGGCGCGGCTCGGCTTCGCCGGCGGGAAGCTCGTGGCGGTTTCGGAGGCCACGATCGAGGGCGGCGGCATGATCGCGGCGTTCTCCGCCGCCTTTGCACCGGAAACGCAGGAGGTGACGAGCATCGCGATCCGGCGCCTTGCCTTCGGCGGCACGGACGTTTCCGGGAACGTCTCGCGCCAGCCCAATGGCGGCTGGTCGGCGACGCTGAGCGGCAAGAGCGTCGATGCCAGCAAATTCCTTTCCGGTATCGGAAAGGGCCGCGTCGGCGAGCGTCAGATGCCGCTGACGATCGATGCAAAGCTCGACCGCCTCATCCTCGGCCCTGAGCGCGAGATCGGCTCGATGACGCTGAGTTTCGTCGACGACGGCGTCCACTGGCAGAGGGTGGTTCTCGACGGGAAATTCGCGGGGGGCGGGGCGATGGCGCTGCACTTCGGCGAGCCCGCGGGATCGCGCGCCTTCACTTTCGACAGCGACAATCTCGGCGCCGTGCTGAAGGTGCTCGGCGTGAGCACGGCGGTCGTCGGTGGCCGGGTCAAGGTGACGGCGCAGGCCGAGGACCGGGGCAAGGAGCGGATCTTCGGCGGGCATCTCGACGGGGCGGATTTCAAGGTCGTGCATGCGCCCCTGCTGGCGCGGCTCTTGGGCGTCGCTTCGCTGTCCGGGATCGAGGCGCTCGTGAACAGCGACCAGGGAATCTCGTTCACACGTCTGCGCGGGGACTTCACCTACGACGCAGCCAAGCTCAAGGTGTCGGAGGCGCGCGCGGTGGGTGGCGCAATCGGCATCACCGCGGGCGGCACGGTCGACGTCGGCCAGGACACGCTCGATATCGCGGGCGTGCTCGTGCCGGCCTACACCATCAACAGCCTCCTCGGCAACGTACCGCTGCTCGGCGACGTGCTTGCTCCGGAGGGCACTGGCGTGTTCGGCGTGAATTTCCGCGTGGCGGGTCCGGTCTCCGATCCCAAGGTCACCGTCAATCCCCTGAGCACGGTCGCCCCGGGCTTCCTGCGCAAGCTCTTCATGTTCGCGCCCAGCGACCCCACGAAGGCTCCGACGAATCCCTCGGAGCTACCGTTCTCGACGGATACCGGTCACTAGACCGGCCGGACGAGCGCGTGACGCTTGCGGCCGGCGGAGAGCTTGATGACGCCATCGGCGTTGAGATCGCCGAGGGTGACGGGCCGGGTCTCGCTCTCGATCACCGCGTCGTTGACGCGGCCGCCGCCGCCGCGGATGAGGCGCCGCGCCTCGCCGTTCGAGGAGGCGAGCGCCGCCCGGGCGAAGAGCTCGAAGACCGG
This sequence comes from Allostellaceae bacterium, assembly GCA_035541215.1. Classification (GTDB taxonomy): domain Bacteria; phylum Pseudomonadota; class Alphaproteobacteria; order ATCC43930; family CGMCC-115725; genus DASZHJ01. The sequence continues at coordinate 4,827 of DATKNV010000197.1, forward strand.
CACGCCGCGCTCGAGCTCGCCGCGGGGCACCCCGACGGTCGGCAACGCGCCGCCAATCTGCCCCTCCGCGAAGACCTTGCGCGCGGTCTCCGCTGCCGCCTCCGCGGCGTTGCGGCCGTGGCAAAGCGCCGTCGCCTCCGTCGCGAGGATGCGCTTTGCCTCGTTGATCTCGCTGCCGCCGAGCTGCTCGAGGCGCGCGATCTCCTGGAGCGGCAGATCCGTGAAGAGGCGGAGGAAACGGCCGACGTCGGCGTCCTCGGTGTTGCGCCAGAACTGCCAGTAATCGTAGGGGCGCAAGCGGTCGTCGGTGAGCCAGACGGCGCCCTGCGCGGTCTTCCCCATCTTGGCGCCCGAGGAGGTCGTGATCAGCGGCGTGGTGAGGCCGTAGATGGTGCGGTTGTCGATGCGGCGGCCGAGCTCGACACCGCTCACGATGTTGCCCCACTGGTCGGAGCCACCCATCTGCATGAGGCAGTCGTGGCGCCGCGCGAGCTCCAGGAAGTCGTAGGCCTGGAGCACCATGTAGTTGAACTCGAGGAAGGAGAGCGGCTGCTCGCGCTCGAGCCGGAGCCGCACGCTGTCGAAGGTGAGCATGCGGTTCACCGAGAAATGCCGCCCAAACTCCCGCAGGAAGGGGATGTAATGGAGGCCGTCGAGCCAGTCCGCGTTGTCCGGCATGATGGCGTCGCTCGGCCCCTCGCCGAAGCTCAGGAAGCGGTCGAAGATGCGGCGGATGCCCATCTTGTTGGCTTCGATCTCGGCCACGCTCAGGAGCTTGCGCGTCTCGTCGCGGCCGGAGGGGTCGCCGATCTTGGTGGTGCCGCCGCCCATGAGCACGATGGGCTTGTTGCCCGTGCGCTGCCAGAGCCGCAGCAGCATGATCTGCACGAGGCTCCCGACATGGAGGCTGTCCGCGGTACAATCGAAGCCGATATAGGCCGTCGCCGATCCCTCGGCGAGGCGCGCGTCGAGCGCCTCGCGGTCCGTGCACTGATGCACGAAGCCTCGTGCCTCGGCGGCGGCGAGAAACTCGGAGCGGGCAGTGGTCATCGCGGCAGCACGGAGATCGATGGTGTCGGGTTTTCTCGAGCGGACTCGATGGGGCGGCTCCTGTAGCACACAAGCCCCGGCGAAACAAATCCCGGCGGCGACGTGAGCGGCAGGCTCTATCGCGCCCTCGGGCTGATGAGCGGCACCTCGCTCGACGGCATCGACGCGGCCCTCGTGACGACGGACGGCCGCGCCGCCGTCGAGGCCGGGCCTGCGATAACCGTCCCCTACGGCGAGCGCACCCGGGACCGCATCAGGGAATGCCTCGGCGGCGGCGGCCCAGCCGCCTCGGTCGAGGAGGAGCTGACGGAGCTCCATGCAGAGGCCGTGCGTCGCTTTCTCGCGGAGCATCGGGCGGGCCCGCTCGACGTCATCGGCTTTCACGGCCAAACGATTCTGCACCGCCCGAAGGAAGGACGGACCGTTCAGCTCGGCGATGGCGCCTTGCTGGCGAGGCGCACGGGCGTCGACGTCGTCTGCGATTTCCGCTCGGCGGACGTGGCCGCGGGCGGCGAGGGGGCGCCGCTCGTGCCGGTCTATCACGCGGCGCTCGCGGCCTCGCTCGAGCGCCCGCTCGCCGTGCTCAATCTCGGCGGCGTCGCCAATGTGACGTGGCTCGGGACGGGTGGGGAAGAGATGCTGGCATTCGACACCGGCCCCGGTAATGCCCTCATCGACGATTGGGTCCGAAGGCACATCGGTGCGTCCTTCGATCGCGACGGCGCGCTCGCGCTTGCGGGCCGCGCGGACCGGCAATGGGTCGCGCGCTTCCTTGCCCATCCCTATTTCGCGCGCCGTCCGCCGAAATCCCTCGACCGCGACGAGTTCCGCGGTTTTGTCCCGGAGCACCTCGCGCCGGCCGACGGAGCCGCGACGCTCGTAGCCATGACGGCCGCGGGCGCTGAGGCCGCCCTCCGCCATCTGCCCCTGCCTCCGCGGCGCTGGCTCTTGGGCGGTGGCGGGCGCCATAACCCCGCGATCACGGCCGCGCTTGCGCGCGCGCTCGGCGCGCCGGTCGAGCCGGTCGAGGCCGTCGGCTGGGACGGCGACGCGCTCGAGGCGCAGGCCTTCGGCTATCTCGCGGTGCGCTCGCTCCTGGGCCTGCCGCTCAGTTTCCCCAGCACCACCGGGGTCAAGGCACCGATGCCGGGCGGCCGGCTGTTTCGCGCTCTCGAAGCCTGAGCCGATTAACGCTCCGTTTGCCCTTGCGGGCTAGCCTAGACGGTTCGCAATCTCGAATTGGGCAGCGATGGCGCAGGCGGCGCGGCAGGAGAGTCAGGGGGGCGAGGGCAGGGTGGTGACACTCGCCGGGCACTTCGACGTCCACGTCGACCAGCCCTTGGCGGAGCTTTGGACCGCGCACGCCGGCGCCTATGCCGCGGTCGACCGGGAGATGCCGAGCGCGAGTCTCTTCGCCCTCATTTGCGATCCCCAGATGCCGCCGCGGCTCGAAGTGCTGGAAGCGTTGCGGGGCATGCGTCTCGACGCGATGCTGGTGCCGCTGGTCTGGGGCATCGTGGAGTGGCCGCTTGCTGCGCGGCGCTGCTTTGCGATCGTCTACGACCGCCCGGCCGGCGGAGCAGTGGCGCCGGGCCCCGACCGCTCGGGAGCGGTTCCCGAGGACGAGCTCGTGCGCGCGGTGCTGCCGCCGCTGGTCTCGTCGCTGGGACAGTTCTTGGCGGCGGGCGCCACGCACCGGGCGATCCGCGCCAACAACGTCTATTACCGCGACGGCGCCCGCCGCTTCGCGACGCTCGGCGACTGCTGCTCGACGCCGCCCGCCCTGACCCAGCCCGTCCTCTACGAGACCGTCGAGAGCGGCCTCGCAAATCCCTGGGGCCGCGGGGACGGCACCGCGGCGGACGATCTCTACGCCCTCGGCGTTGCGATCCTAGTGCTGCTGCTGGGCCGCAATCCCGTCGGGGAGCTACCCGACGACCGGCTGCTGCTGGAGAAGATGAACCGCGGCTCCTACGCTGCGATCGTCGGGAGCGAGCGGCTCTCGTCGACGATGATCGAGCCCGTGCGCGGCCTCCTGACCGACGACCCGCGCGAGCGCTGGAGCATCCAGGACCTGGAGCTCTGGCTTCACGGACGCCGGCTCTCGCCGAAGCAGCCGACGCTCCCGAGGCGCGCGACGCGCGCCTTCGAGTTCAACGGCGAGAGCCATTTCACGGCACGCGCGCTCGCGCAGGCCTTCACGCGCAAGCCCGCTTCCGTCCCGCAAGCGCTGAAGTCGCCGGAGTTCGAGACCTGGCTGCAGCGGAGCCTTGGCGATGCCGAGCGCACCAAGCTCGTGGCCTCCGCGCTCTCGGAGAGCGTCGAACCCGGTGTGGCGGGACACGAGGATCTCCTCGCCTCCCGCGCTGCGATCGCCCTCGATCCCGCCGCTCCCATCCGCTACAAGGGCGTCTCCGTCGGTGTCGGCGCTTACGGGTCCGCGCTCGCCGGTGCCTTCCGCGGCCACCTCTCCCTCTCCGCGGTCGCGGAGGCGATCGTCGCGCGGCTGCCGGTCTTCTGGTTCTCGGCGCAGCCGGGACTGCGGCCGGAGCAGGTGCCGGTCCTCAAGACCTTCGAGCGGATGCGGCTCCATCTCGAGGACCGCCGCCCGGGCTTCGGAGCGGAGCGCGTCGCCTACGAGAGCAACCCCACCCTCCACTGCCTCTCGCCGCTGATCGAGGCGCAGTACGTGCTCGAACCCGCGGACGTGCTCCGTGCGATGGAGACGGTCCTCGAGCAGCGCCCGGCGGAGGAGCCGCAGATCGACCGGCACCTCGCGGGTTTTCTCGGCGCCCGCTTCAAGCTCGCGGCGGTCGAGTGGCTCGACGAGATCGGCAGCGCCGATCCCGGCACGCGCGCGCTCGGCACGCTGAAGCTGCTCGCGAAGCTGCAAGCCGCGAGCGGGCCGCGCGCGGTGCGCCACACCGCCGCCCGCCTCGCGCGCCAGCTTCCGGCCGCACTCGAGCGGTTCCGCAACCGCGCCCGTCGCAAGCAGCTCCTGGAGGAGCTGCCGCGCCTTGCGGAGAAGGGGAGCCTGGTCGACTTGCTCGCGCTCGTCGACGGGGCGGCGGAGCGGCAGAGGGACAATCTCGGTTTCACCGCGGCCTCGCACGAATGGGCGCGGATCGAGCGCGAGCTCGGCCATCTCCGCGTCGACGGCCCCAGGCGGCCGGAGCGCGCGGCGCTCCTCGGCGCGCAGATGGCGTCGGGCATCGCGATGTTCCTGGCCTGGGCGATGGCGTTGGGCTTGATCGTGGTGGTGGCCTGAGCCATGGCCGTTCGCCGGACCGCATCCAAGGCCGTGCGCGGCAAGGCCGCGAAGAAAGCTCCCGGCCGCGGCATCGCCATCACCGCGGCGCTCGCGGGGATGACCATGCTGGCGGCGGCGGCGTTGCCGCTCTGCATCCTGGTGCTGGCGGGCCTGGTGCCCGCCATGGTCGCGGCGCTCCTCGACCGCTATCGCGCGAAATATCTCACGCGCACGGTGGGGGCGATGAACGCCGCGGGGCTTGCGCCGTTGGTGCTGCAGCTCTCGACCCACGGGCTCAGCATGGCCGAGGCGACGCGGCTGCTCTCGAGCCCCTTCAACTGGCTGATGATGTACGGCGGCGCCGCCGTCGGCTGGGCACTCTTCCTGGCAATGCCCACGCTTGCCCGCACCATCGTCGACGTCCGCGCCGACCAGATGCAGCGCCAGCTCAAGGCGCGCGCCGAGGAGCTCGTCCAAGAATGGGGCGAGGAAGTGACGGGGCGCAGCGCGCAGAAGCGCTGACCCTCACGCCCTTTGCGGTGCGCCGAGCCGGCGGTAGAGCCAGCCGCCGACGGTTCCCAGCAGTATCCAGAAGAGGGCTGCGGTCGCGAGCGAGGCGAGGGCGAATTGCGTCGCGACCTCGGCCGGCACCGCGCTTGCGCCGGGCGGCGGCTTCGGAGCGCCCAGGAGGTGCGGCAGCGCCAGCAAGGCGAGGCCGGAAATTCGCCACAGCCATGATCGCATAAAGACGGCAAGTCCAAGGCCCGCGCCTGTGGCGGCGACGGTGAGCAGCCACCAGCCCTGGCGGCTTGCGAGATCGGCCGTGAGGCTCCCCGGCGGCGTTGGCGGCAGCCCCAGCGACGGCGCCAGGGAGAACACCGCGAAGCCCGCGAGACCCCAGAGGAATCCGCGCGAGGCGCCGGTATCGCCCCCGCCGGCGGCCTCGCGCCATGCGAAGGCGGCAGCCAGCAGCAGAGCGAAGCCGCAGGCGACGACGACGTTGGCGAGGAGGGTGAAGCCGGTTCGCTCCAGGCCCTCTTCCGGCTCCCACTCCGCGGCCGCGGAGTGATCGTGCCCGGCGGCTGCGGCGTGATCGTGCCCGGGAGGCGCGGCATGCTCGGCGGCGCTCTCGTAGACTTCGGCCGCGAGGATGAGGGGCGCCACCCGCACCGCCTGGAGCGCCGTCACGATGCCGCCGGCGAGGATGCCGGCCAGAAGCCCCGCTAGGAGCGTGCGGCGAAGCGCTGCCACGGCGGTCAGTGGCAGGGGAAGGCGAAGGCGTGCCTCGTATCGTGCGCGGCGTTGTGAATGACCGAGATCGGCGCAAAGCCCGCGCCCAGGATCAAGAACGTCCCCAGCAAGGCCGCGACCAGCGCCGGAGCGAATGCCGTCGCATGGCGGGCCACTGCCTCGCCATCTGTCATGATTGCAGCACGACGCTCGAGCATGTGATCTCCCCTCCGAATTCTCTCGCCAAAGGTTAATTCGGCGAGAGCTTCGGGATCAAGAGGGGAGGAGACCGCTCACGCGGTCGGAGCGGGCCGGCGCTCCAGCGCGGATTGCTTGATCGCGCGCTGCAGCTTCTCGAAGGCACGGACCTCGATCTGGCGGACGCGCTCGCGGGAGATGCCGTACTCGCGCGAGAGGTCCTCGAGCGTGGTCGGGTCTTCCTTGAGGCGGCGCTCCACCAGGATGTGCCGCTCGCGCTCGCTGAGGAGCCGCATCGCCTTCGCCAGCAGGTCGCGGCGCAGTCCCAGCTCCTGCCGGTCGCCGAGCTTGGTCTCCTGGTTTTCGCGCTCGTCGACGAGCCAGTCCTGCCATTCGCCCTCGCCCTCGACGCGGACGGGCGCGTTGAGCGAATGGTCCGGCCCCATCAGGCGGCGGTTCATGCTGATTACGTCCGCCTCGGGCACGTCGAGCTCCTTTGCGATCTTCTGGACGTGCTCGGGCGTGAGATCGCCCTCCTCGATCGCCTCGATCTGGCCCTTGAGCTTGCGCAGATTGAAGAAGAGCTTCTTCTGCGCCGCCGTGGTGCCCATCTTCACGAGCGACCAGGAGTGCAGGATGTATTCCTGGATCGCCGCGCGGATCCACCACATCGCATAGGTCGCGAGGCGGAAGCCGCGGTCGGGGTCGAAGCGCTTCACCGCCTGCATCATCCCGACATTGCCCTCGGAAATGAGCTCGGAGATCGGAAGCCCGTAGCCGCGATAGCCCATGGCGATCTTCGCGACGAGCCGCAAATGGCTCGTCACGAGCCGGTGCGCCGCCTCGGGATCGCCGTGCTCGCGCCACCGCTTCGCCAGCATGTATTCCTCGTCCACGTGCAGCAGCGGGAACTTGCGGATCTCCTGCAGATATCGTGAAAGACCGCCTTCCGACGAGACGGTCGGAACCGTCGCAACGCTTGCCATTCCTGTCGTGTACTCCCTCGTGCCGGGACCGGGCGGAGACCATCCTCCGCCACCCCCAGTTATTAATAACTTAGCATTGTGGTCGGGTTTTGTCCAAAATTATAGACGCTCTAAGATATCTATTAACTCCTTAAAATATTTCGGTAATTCACTTTGGAATACCAGCCATTTCTTGGTTACGGGGTGCTCGAAGCCGAGGGTGGCGGCGTGGAGGGCCTGGCGGGGGAAGGCTTCGAGAGCTGGACGGAGCGGTTCCGGCAGCGCGCGCTTTCGTCCCCGGCTCCGCCCATAAACGGGATCGCCGATGAGGGGATTGCCTTTGGAAGCGAGGTGGACGCGGATCTGGTGCGTCCGCCCGGTGGCGAGGCGGCATTCCACGAGCGCGGCCACGTCTTTGAAGATACGGAGCACGCGATAGTTGGTGACCGCGGGTTTGCCGCCGCGGCTCACCACCGCCATGGTCTTGCGGTTGCGGGGATTGCGGCCAATGGCGCCGGCGATCTCTCCCTCGCGCGGCTGCGGCACGCCCCAGACCGCCGCGAGATAGGCGCGGTCGATGCGGCGTGCGGCGAAGTCGGCGGCGAGCGCGGCATGGGCGCGCTCGGTCTTCGCGACCACCATGAGGCCGCTCGTATCCTTGTCGAGCCGGTGCACGATCCCCGGCCGCCGCACGCCGCCGATCCCCGCGAGGCTCTCGCCGCAATGGGCGAGGAGCGCGTTGACGAGCGTGCGGTCGGGATTACCCGGCGCCGGATGCACCACGAGGCCCGCGGGCTTCTCCAGGACGAGGAGCTCCTCGTCCTCGTAGCGGATATACAGCGGGATCGATTGCGCTTCCGGCGCCGCTGCGACCGGCGGCGGCAAGTTCACGGTGCAACGCTGGCCCGGTTTGACCCTCAGGGAGGGGTTCGTTATGGTCGCGCCGTCCACGGATACCCGGCCCTCCACGACGAGCTGCTTCAGGCGGGTGCGCGAGAGATCGCCGAAGCGGCGCGCCAGCACCCGATCCAGGCGCTCGCCCGCCTCGGCCGCTTCGACGATCGCGTCGAGCCGCTGCTCCCGGGGTTGTGCTTGGGCCGCCGTGGTCATGGGCTGGCAGAGTGGACCCGATCGATGCGCGCTCTCAAGATCCTGGTCGCAGTGATGGGGGTGATGCTGGTGATAGGGCTCGCCGTGGTCGTTGCCACCATCATCCATCGCGCGACGCAGCGCCAGGCGGCAGCGCCGGCGGCCAGCTCGGCGGTGCCGGGCTTCGGGCATGCAACGGTGACATTGCCCGCGGGCGCTCGCGTGGTGGAGATGTGCGACGCCGGCGGACGTCTGGTGCTGCGTCTCCAGCGCGTCGACGGCAGCGAGGCGCTCCTGATCATCGATCCCGCCACAGGCGCGGAGATCGGAACCATAGACCTCAAGCCCGGACAATAGCCGGGATCGACCAAGCGGAGGCGGTAATGAATTTTCGTAGCGATAACGTCACCGGTGTGGCGCCGGAGATCATGGCGGCCTTGGCCGCGGCCAATGCGGGCGCCGTCACCTCCTACGGCGACGATCCCATCACCCGGCGCTTGAGCCGCCATTTCGCCGAGGTCTTCGAGCGGGAGGTCGCGGTCTTCCCAGTGTCGACCGGGACGGCCGCCAATGCCTTGGCGCTTGCGACGATGGCGCCGCCCTATGGTGTGATCTACGGCCACAAGGACGCGCACATCCAGGTCGATGAGTGCGGCGCGCCGGAGTTCTTCAGCGGAGGGGCGAAGCTGCTGATGCTCGACGGTGCCGACGGCAAGATCTCCGCTCGCGACCTCGAGGCGGTGGTCGCCGGGGGCGGCAAGGGCGGCGTGCACCACGCCCAGCCCGCCGCCGTGAGCCTCACCCAGGCGACCGAGGCCGGGACGATCTACCGCATGGACGAGATTGCCGAGATAGCCGCCGTCTGCCGGCGCTACGAGCTCGGGCTCCACATGGACGGCTCGCGCTTCGCCAACGCCGCCGTCGCGCTCAACCGCTCGCCCGCCGAGCTTACCTGGAAGGCAGGGGTGGACGCGCTCTCCTTCGGCGCCACCAAGAACGGGGCGCTCGCGGCGGAGGCAGTGGTGTTCTTCGATCCCGCCAAGGCCGCGGATTTCGCCTTTCGCAGGAAGCGCGGCGGTCATCTCTTCTCGAAGATGCGCTTCCTCTCGGCGCAGCTCGAGGCCTATCTCGCGGGCGACCTCTGGCTCAGGAACGCCCGCCACGCCAATGCGATGGCCGCGCGGCTTTCGGAGGGTCTGGCGCGGCTTCCCGGCGCGCGGCTGCGGCATCCGACCGAGGCGAACGAGGTCTTCGTGGAGCTGCCGGAGACCGTGATCCGCGGCCTCCTCGCCGGCGGCTTCGAGTTCTATCGCTGGGGCGGCGAGAGTAGCGCCTGCATCCGCCTCGTCACCGCCTTCAGCACCGAGGCGGGCTCGGTCGAGGCATTCCTGGCGGCGGCGCAGCGACTTTCAGGCGGGCAGCCCCGCTGAGAAGCAGCGCCGCCCGCGCCTCGACTCGATTTGGGCCGAGGCGGCTTCCGGGCACTCGGCGCGGCGAGCGACGACGGAGCCGCATCGGCGAGCGCCGATGCGTTTATTTTTCCTTAATGCCCCGATCGCCCGTGCAAGCGCCGCTCGCGCGGGTCTGAGAGCTGCGAGTTGTGCCCGTCGATTCGATGTTTCTGCGTCTCCGCACGACGCCGCTCGCAGGCGCTCGCAAGTCTCTCGCTCGGTGCCGGCTGCCCACTTCTGGCGATGTCGCGGCGTCACAGGCGCGAAAATTTTTTCGCTGAGGCCAAAGAAATACTTGCATCGAAAGAATTTGCGCGTATCTATGCACTTCGCGACGCAATTCGCACGTGCCTATGGCCCATCGTGGTTATGCAACGACGTAGCGCGTCCTTTTTGGCAGAACCGGTCATCGTGGACCGGGTCCCGAGAGGGAGGTCGATATGGTTGCAATCCGACGCAGGGCCGCAGCGCCCTGGAGTGAAGTCGATCAACGGCTGATCCGGGTAGCGAGCGGCAACAGTCGCCGCGCTTCCATCGAACCGAGTTGTCTGAGTTAGGCGCGGCCCAAGGCGCGGCGCAAAGCCCCGTGCACGGCCATCACAATCTCTCCATCGCCCCGCGCCGCAGCGCCGGGGCACCGGAGGGTGCGTCCTTCGCGAAGCCCGCAAAGCCGCGGATTTCCTGGCGTTCCGAGCGGACGCCGGCCCGCGCTGCCCAGCGGAAGCCCGATCGCGCGCTCCTCCGCTCCGCGTAGAAGGATTCCGCAGAAATGAACGACCGCATCGCACGTTTCATCACCGAGCAAAAGCCGCCGACGCCCTGCCTCATCGTCGACCTGAACGTGGTCGCCGAGGCCTACGACCTGCTTCGGCGGTACTTGCCGCTCGCGAAGATCTTCTACGCCGTGAAGGCGAACCCGGCCGAGGAGCTCGTTGGGATGCTCCAGGAGATGGGCTCCTCCTTCGACGTCGCGAGCAAGGGCGAGGTCGACCTGGTGCTCGGCAAGGGCGTCGGCGCCGACCGCATCTCCTTCGGCAACACCATCAAGAAGGAGCGGGACGTCGCTTACGCCTACGAGAAGGGCGTCCGCCTCTTCGCATTCGACAGCGAGGCCGAGCTCGACAAGCTCGCCCGCGTCGCGCCCGGAGCGCGCGTCTTTTGCCGCATCCTCGTGGAGTGCGAGGGCGCGGAGTGGCCGCTCTCGCGCAAGTTCGGCTGCGCTCCCGAGATGGCCGTCGACCTCCTGCGCCTCGCCCGCGAGCGCGGGCTCGACCCCTATGGGATATCTTTCCACGTGGGCTCGCAGCAGACCGACCTGAAGCAGTGGGATTCGGCGATCGGGCGTGCCGCGCGCATGTTCTCGGCGCTCGCCCAGTGCGACATCAACCTCCGCATGGTTAACATCGGCGGCGGCTTCCCCGCGCATTACCGCGGCGAGGTGCCGGAGATCGAGCAGTACGCGGCCGCCGTCATGGCCGCGGTCACCCGGCATTTCGGCAACGATCTCCCGGAGATCATCGTCGAGCCCGGCCGCTCGATCGTGGGCGATGCCGGCCTCATCCAGAGCGAGGTCGTGCTGATCTCCCGCAAGTCCTACGGCGAGGAGAAGCGCTGGGTCTATCTCGACGTCGGCAAGTTCAACGGCCTCGCCGAAACCATGGACGAGAGCATCAAGTACCGCATCCGCACGCCCGCCGACGGCGGGCCGACGGGTCCGACGGTGCTCGCGGGTCCCACCTGCGACAGCGCCGACATCCTCTACGAGCGGACCGAGTACCAGCTCCCGCTCGACCTCAAGGTCGGAGACAAGGTGGAGATCCTCTCGACCGGCGCCTACACCTCCATGTACTCGTCGGTGGGATTCAACGGCTTCGAGCCCTTGAAGACCTACTGCATCAAGTCGGAGGGGCGGCCGGGCGCTGGGGGAGGGCGACGAGCTCGGAAATCAGCTTCTGCCGGATCGCCCCGGCGAAGCTCCGGTAGTCCTCTACCTGCATGAGGAAGGCGCCGGCTCCGCCGACCACGTTCATGTCGTAGTACTGGTCCACCCACGGCTCGTCGTTGAGGATGACGAGACCGTTGATGGTGATCCCCTTGGCCACGAGCATGTCGCGGACTTCGGAGGGCGGCGGGCCGACATTGGCCATGCCGTCCCCGGAGACGTCGATGACGAGCCGCGTCGCCTTCTCGGGCAGGCGCTCGAACGCCGCGGCGGCGGCGAGGAGCGCGCTCCCGATCGCCGTGCGACCGGTGGCGCTGCGCCCGGTCGCGCGGAGCTTGGCGGCGAAGGCGCGGGCGGAGGCGGCATCGCTGATGCGGGTCCAGTCGACCGTCACGGTCTGCTGATCGGGCTCGGACCACTCCAGCACGAGCACCTCGATCGCGCGATGCGCGCCGCCTGCGACCGCGGCCTCGAGAGCGGGACTCTCGAAAGCCTCGGCGATCCCGTCGCGCTGTAGCCGGTATTCGCTTTCGTCGACGCTGAGGGAGACGTCGAGCGCGAGGACGAGTGCCACGTCGGCCTCCGCCGCCCGAGCAAGCTGCGGGAATGCCGCCAGCGCGGCGGCGGCAAGAAAGAACAGGATACGAAGCTTCATGCGCGCGAGTATCGCCGCGAATCCGGCGAAACCAAGGCGGGCAATGGGCTCGTCGGGGCTCTATGGCTATTGCGCGGCCGCCGCGGTCCTCGCGGACTCGATCGGCATCGCGTTCAAGACCCTCGTATAGAGCACGGGGTCCTGTAGCAGCCGCTCCGCGAGCTTCAGATCGACCGTGCGGTCGACCCGCTGCGCGGGGCAGCTCCTCCTGAGCTCCGTCCAACCCTTCTCGTCGAGCGCAATGCGCGGCCGCGCCGCGAGGCCGGTGCCGGTGCTGCTGCCCTGTTGAATCGCCCGAGTGATGCTGCCGTCGTCGTCGCCGAGATCGGCAGTGCAGACCGTGGGCACGACGCCGTGCTCGTGCAGGATGTAGCCCTCCGGCGTCACCAGCTTCGCCCAGGTGACCGTGAGCTCGCCGTCGTTGAGGAGCTCGAGCACCGTCTGCACCGTCCCCTTGCCGAAGGAGGAGGTGCCGATCAGCACCGCGCGGCCACGGTCCTGCAGCGCCGAGGCCACGATTTCCGAGGCCGAAGCCGAGCCGCCGTTCACGAGCACGACGAGCGGGATGCCGTCGATGGCGCGGTTCATTTCCGCGGGGTACTCCTTGCGGCTCTCGCGGCGGCGCCCGACCGTCGAGACGACCAGGCCGCCGCGCAGGAAGACGCTCGCGACCTTGACGGATTGGTCGAGCAAGCCGCCGGGATTGTCGCGGAGGTCGAGGACGATGCCAGCGGGCGGCGCGCCGAGCTCGCGCCGCGCCTTCGCCAGGGCCTCGACGAGCTGCTCGTAGGTCTCCTGGTTGAAGCTGGTGATGCGAAAGATCGCGATCCGGCCGTCGAGCTTCATGGTCACCGTGGGCAGCACGATGTGGGCGCGGCTCACCGAGAAGGCGAGCGGCTGCGGCGCGCCCGGCCGCTCGATGCCGATGGCGACCCGCGTTCCCGCGGGGCCGCGCAGGCGCATCACGACCTGGTCGCGCGTGAGGATCGAGGCCGCGGTGCCGTCGATCGTGACGATGCGGTCATCGGCCTTGATGCCCGCCCGCTCCGCCGGGCCGTCCGGCAGCACCGTCAGGATGCGCACCTGGGTCTCATCCGGCTCGAGCGTGACGCCGATCCCGTCGAAGCCGTTGCGCTCCGCGCGCTGCTCGCGGGCCGCGCTCGGGCTCGCATAGCGGGAGAACTTGTCGAGCGTCGCGATGGCGCCGTCCATGACGACCTTGTCGAGATCGTCCTCGGAGGTTGCGGCGATCTTCGGCGAGGCATGGCGCGCCGCATCGAGCGCGGAGGCGGTGACGCCGCCCCAGTCCCAACTGTCGGTAGCCGAGGGCGCCTCGAAGCGCGCGAGGATGGCGCCGCTCTTTTGCAGGACGATCTGGTTGCCCTGCCGCTCCACGGTGATTGAGGAGTCGAGCGAGGTGAGCTTGGCGAGGCCGGCAAGGCCCAGGCGCTCCGGCGTCGTGGGCTCGATGTAGTAGTCGGAGATCTGTCGGTAGGCCTCGTTGAAGAGCTCGTGCGTATTGACGCGGTTGAGCGTCGCGGGCGTATCGCTGCTGCAGCTCGCGAGCGCCAGGAAGGCGATGGCGGCTGTGGCGCGCCAGAGCCGGAGGTTCAACTTTTGACCTTGAGCGCCCATTGCAACCCGATCAGCGCACCCTTGATGCGCGGCAACAGAAGAAAGCTCAATAGCAGGGTAAGCGGTATCCATAGCAGCCAATGCAGCATCACCGGCGGATGATACGCCATTTCCAGCATGAGCATCGCAGGGATGACGATATGTCCCACGATCAGAATGGTAAAATAGGCGGGCGCATCGTCTGCGCGGTATTGCAGCAGGTCGCTACCACAGCTTGGACAGTGCGGATTGGGCTTCACATACCCCTTGAGGAGGGGGCCGACGCCGCAGACGGGACAGCGCCCAGCAAGACCGCGCTTCAGGCCGAGTCGCCAGGGCGCGGGGCGATCCGTCTCGCCCGGAGGGTACGATTGGGTCGGCGGGCTCATGAGGTCTCGCGGCTCCTGACCGGGGGTGAGCATGGCGCCCCGGCCGTTAAGACATTGTTGAGATAGCGGCTCATCTCCGTTTTGTGTACCCCGCCGAACGGGGGGCAGGCTTGCGCCGGCCTTCGCCTCGCGCGGGGCGGCGCCGGCCGGACTCACCCGGGGCCGCCTCTTCCTCCTCCGCGAGCGCGAACAAGAGACTACCCGTAACGGCATTCGCTTCGACGAGGCGCACCTTGAGGGCGTCGCCCAGCGTGAAGGTCCGGCCCCATCGGCGCCCGACCAGCCGGTGCCGGGCCTCGTCATGAACGTAGAAGTCGCCGCCCAGGCTCCGCATGGGGATGAGACCGTCGGCCCCGGTTTCCGTGAGCGTGACGAAGAGTCCCGCGCGCGTGACGCCATTGATCCGCCCGTCGAACAATCCACCGACCCTGTCTGCCAGGAAAAGCGAGGCGTAGCGCTCGAGCGCGTCGCGCTCCGCCGCCGCGGCGCGCCGCTCGGTGTCGGAGATGTGCGTCCCGAGCTCCGCGAACTTCTCCGGCTCCATCTGCGGCAGGGCGCCCTCGCCGAGGCCGAGGCCGCGGATCAAGGCGCGATGCACGAGCACGTCGGCATAGCGCCGGATCGGGGAGGTGAAATGGGCGTAGCGCCGCAGTGCCAATCCGAAGTGGCCGAGATTGTCGGGCGCATAGACCGCCTGGGACTGCGAGCGCAGCACGAGCTGATGCACCATGGTCTCGAAGGGCGTGCCCTTGGCGTTGCGCAGCACCGCGTTGAAATGATGGGGCCGGACGACTTGGCCCTTGGCGAGTGCCAGTCCCGGGATCTCGATGCCGCGCAGGAACTCCCTGAGCGACAGCAGCTTCGCGGGGTCGGGCTGGTCGTGCACCCGGTACATGCAGGGCTGGCGCAGCCGCTCGAGGGTCTCGGCGGCGGCGACGTTCGCGAGGATCATCAGCTCCTCGATGAGCTTGTGGCTGTCGAGACGCTGCCTAGGCTCGATCCGCAGCACGCGGAAATCCTCGCCCAGCACGACTTTTCGCTCCGGGAGGTCGAGCTCGAGCGCGCCGCGCTTCTGCCGGGCGCCGTCGAGGATGCGGAAGACGCCGTAGAGCGGTCGGACCACGCGGTCGAGGAGCGGCCCCGTCACCTCGTCGGGCCTCCCGTCCTGCGCGCTCTGCACCTGCTCGTAGGTGAGGCGCGCGGCGGAGCGCATTAGGCCGCGCACGAAGCGGTGCTCGACGAGCCGGCCCTCGCCGTCGATGACGAGGTGGGCCGCCATGCAGGCGCGATCCACTTTCGGCTTCAGCGAGCAGAGCTCGTTCGAGAGCGCTTCCGGCAGCATCGGCACGACGCGGTCGGGGAAATAGACGGAATTGCCGCGGCGCTGCGCGATGCGGTCGAGGGCGCTGCCGGGCCTGACGTACCATCCGACATCCGCGATCGCCACCACCGCGTGCCAGTGGCCCGGCCGCTTGGGATCGGGCTCGGCGAAGACGGCGTCGTCGAAATCGCGGGCATCGGGACCGTCGATGGTGACCAGCGGAATGTCGCGGAGATCGGCGCGTCCTTCGGGTCCCACGGGCCGTGCGGCCTCGGCTTCCGCAATCGCCGCCTGCGGAAACTCCACGGGAATGCCGTGATCGGTGATCGCGATCAGGCTCACCGCGCGCGGATGCGCGCTGTCGCCGATGCGCTCGACGATCCGGGCCTCCGGCAATCCCAGCCGGTGGCCGGGGAGCGCCTCGCAGAGCACGATCTCGCCGTCCTCAGCGCCCCTTGCGTTGGCGAGGGAGACGCGGAACTCCGTCCGCACGCGGCGGTCGGTCGGCTCGACGCGCCCGCCCTCATGGATCTTGCGGAAGATACCGAGGACGCGGTCCGGTGCCGCCGCGAGTGTGCGGATGACCCGCGCCTCGTAGCTGCCGTCCTCCTGGCGCTTCAGCTCCGCGAGCGCGCGCTCGCCGATACCGAGCGCCGTGGCGACGTTCTCGGAGACCACGAGGATCGGAGGCGGCGGTGTCTCCTCTTTCCAGGCGACGGGCCTTGCTAGCGTCTCGCCGTCGAGGTCGAGGCCGGTCACCTCGATCACGGCGACGCGGGGGAGGGTGCCGGTCGTCTTGAAGCGGCGCTTTCCCGCGCGCTCGACGGGGCCTGCGCGCTCGATCTCCCGGATCATCGCCTTGAGGGCGAGACGGTCGCCGGGCTCTACCTTGAAGGCCCTGAGGATGTCGCGCCGCGCGAGCGGCGTCGGACTCTTGGAGATGTAGTCGATGATCTCGGCGCGGCTCGGCAGGCGACGCGGCGGGCGCTTGCCTTTGGCCACCGGGGGGTCAGCCGGCTGCTGCGCGCTTGGCGCGGCGTGCCGGCGGTTCGTTCTCTTCTGCCGCTGGTTTCGATTGCGGCTTTGCTGACTTCGCACGTTTCTTTGTTCTTTCGGTCTTGGATTTGGGTGCGGCGGGCTTCTCCGCCGCGGGTTTGGCGGCTTTGCGACGACGCTTGCCGGAGGCGCCGGCCTTTTCCGCGCGCTCCGCGAGGAGACGCACCGCCTCCTCGAGCGTGAGCGCCTCGGGCTCGATGTCCCGCGGCAGCGTCGCGTAGATGCCGCCATGGCTTACATAGGGTCCGTAGCGTCCCTTGAACAGCGTGATGTCGGCGCCATCAGCGGGATGCTTGCCGACCACGCGGATCGGATCGGGCCCGCGCCGGCGGCCCTTCGAGGGCTCGGCGAGGAGCGCCACCGCGCGGTTGAGGCCGATCGTGATGACGTCGTCCTCCGCCGGCAGCGAGCGGTAGATCTTGCCGTGCTTGATGTAAGGCCCGAAGCGGCCGAGACCCGCGGTGACGGGCTCACCATCCTCGGGGTGCTTGCCGATGTCGCGCGGCAGCGACAGCAGCTTGAGGGCGGCGTCGATCGTGATCTCCTGCGGGCTCATCCCCTTCGGCAGCGAGACCCGCTTCGGCTTCTCACCGTTCTCGGCGACGCCGAGCTGGACGTAGACGCCGTAGGGTCCCTTGCGCACGCTCACGGGGAGGTTGGTCGCGGGATCGGTACCGAGCTCGCGCGGACCCGCGAAATCCGAGCCCGCCTCGCCGCTGCCACTGGCGAGCTCGAGACTGAGCCGGCGCGTCATCTTGCAGTTCGGGTAGTTCGAGCAGCCGATGAAGGCGCCGAACTTCCCGAGCTTGATCCCGAGCCTGCCGTTCCCGCAGGCCGGGCATTGGCGTGGGTCCTTGCCGTCCGGGCCGATGGGGAAGAAATGCGGCCCCAGCGCCTCGTCCAGCGCCGACACCACTTCTTGACCCCGAAGATTCTTCGTACCGTCGATCGCGGACGAGAAATCACGCCAGAAATCGGCGAGGACTTTCTTCCAGTCGGTCTTACCGTCGGAGATCTCGTCGAGCTGGTTCTCGAGATCGGCGGTGAAACCGTATTCGACGTAGCGCTCGAAGAAGTTCGTGAGGAAGGCCGTCACGATGCGGCCGCGATCCTCGGGGATGAAGCGCCGCTTCTCCAGGCGCACGTATTTGCGGTCCTGCAGCACCTGGATGATCGAGGCGTAGGTCGAGGGCCGGCCGATGCCGAGCTCCTCGAGCTTCTTTACGAGGCTCGCCTCGCTGTAGCGCGGCGGCGGCTGGGTGAAATGCTGCTCGGGCTTCACCTCGCCACGCGCGAGGGCCGCGTGCTCGGTCATCGGCGGCAGGCGGCGGTTCTCGTCGCTCTCATCCTCGTCGTCGGCGTCCTCGTGATAGAGCGTGAGGAAGCCGTCGAAGACGATGGTCGAGCCGGTCGCGCGCAGCACGGTGCGATCGCCGGGTCCGGCGATGTCGACGGCGACTTGGTCGAGCAGGGCCGATTCCATCTGGCTCGCGACCGCGCGCTTCCAGACGAGGTCGTAGAGGCGGCGCTCGTCGGGATCGAGATGGCTCGCGACTTGCTCGGGACGGCGGTGGAGATCGGTCGGCCGGATCGCCTCATGCGCTTCCTGGGCGTTCTTGGCGGCGGTCTTGTAGACCCGCGGCTGCGCGGGGACGTATTCGCGCCCGTAGTTCTGCCCGATCATTTCGCGTGCGGAGGCGATCGCCTCGCCGGAAAGCGTGACGCCATCGGTGCGCATGTAGGTGATGAGACCCACGGCCTCGCCGCCGATGTCGACGCCCTCGTAGAGGCGCTGCGCGATCCGCATGGTGCGCTGGGCGCCGAGGCCGAGCTTCCGCGAGGATTCCTGTTGCAGGGTCGAAGTCGTAAAGGGCGGCGGGGGATGCCGGCGCACCTGCTTCTTCTCGATCGACGCGACGGAGAAGCCTGGCTCCGCGAGGATCGCCGCCACCGCGGCCTTCGCCTTCGCCTCGCTGTCGAGATCGAACTTGTCGAGCCGCTTGCCGTCGAGATGGGTGAGCCGCGCGGTGAAGGTCTGGCCTTCCGCGGTCTTGAACTCGACTTCGACGCTCCAGTACTCCCGCGGCTTGAAGGCCTCGATCTCGGCCTCGCGCTCGGTGATGAGGCGGAGTGCCACGGATTGCACGCGGCCGGCGGAGCGGCTCCCCGGCAATTTCCGCCACAGCACCGGCGAGAGGGTGAAGCCCACGAGATAGTCGAGGGCGCGGCGCGCGAGATAGGCGTCGACTAATTCCTTGTTTATCTCGCGGGGATGCTTGAAGGCGTCCTGGACCGCGGACTTCGTGACTTCGTTGAATACCACGCGCTTCACGTCGACGCCCTCGAGCGCCTTGCGCTGGCGGAGGATTTCCCGGACGTGCCAGGAGATCGCCTCGCCCTCGCGGTCGGGGTCGGTCGCGAGATAGAGGTGGTCGGCGCCCTTGACCGCCTTCGCGATCTCCTTGAGGCGCTGCTCCGCGCGGTCCGCCACTTCCCAGGACATCGCGAAGTCCTCGTCGGGACGCACGGAGCCGTCCTTCGCCGGGAGGTCCCGGACGTGCCCGTAGCTCGCAAGCACGGTGAAATCTCGTCCAAGGTACTTGTTGATGGTCTTCGCCTTGGCCGGGGATTCGACGACGACGACGTTCATGGGCGCTGGCAAATTACCTATGCAAGTTACGGCGTTGGTTCTCGATCTTAAAGCAAGGACACCTGGTGCCCCGGGTGCCGTTCCAGCCGCCCGGCAAGCTCGAGCTCGAGCAGGAGGGTAGCCACGATCGCGGCAGACAATTGGCACTGCCGGACGAGTTCGTCAACGGGCACGGGACTGGGACCCAATGCCTCGAGGAGCCGGGCACGGTCGCGATCTGCGTCCTTTTCCTCGGCAAATCCGTGGCTTGCGGGGTCCTTCGGGGGTGTGGGCCGGTACTGTTCTCGCGGCAAAGAAAGCTGCCCCGCGAGCGCCGTCAGCACGTCCTCGGCAGACTCCACGAGGGCCGCACCGCGCCGGATGAGGTCGTTGGTGCCGCGGCAGCGAGGGTCGAGCGGCGACCCCGGCACGGCGAGTACCTCGCGCCCCTGCTCAAGCGCGAAGCGAGCGGTGATGAGCGAGCCCGATTTGAGCGCGGCCTCGATCACGATCACTCCGAGCGCAGTGCCGGAGATGATCCGGTTCCGGCGCGGGAAGTGTTTCGCCTTGGGCTCGGTGCCGACGGGAAGCTCCGCGACCGCGATGCCGCGCTCGCCGATCGCGTCATAGAGCCCCTGGTTCTCCTCGGGATAGACAATGTCGATGCCGCCGGCGACGACGGCCATCGTGCCGGTCGCGAGCGAGCCCTGATGCGCCGCGGTGTCGATGCCGCGCGCAAGGCCTGAGACCACCAGCAAGCCTGCGCGGCCGAGCTCGGTTGCGATCTCGCGCGCGAAGCGCCGGCCGTTCGCGGACGCGTTCCGCGCGCCCACGATGCCGATCGCGCGGCGCTCCAGCAGGGCGATGTCGCCTTTGACGGAGAGAAGCGGCGGCGCGTCCTCGAGCACGGCGAGCGCGGCGGGATATTCGGGCTCGCCCCAGGCGATGAGACGCGCGCCGATCTTGGCGAGCGCGGCGAGCTCGCGCTCGGCCTCGCTCCGCGTCGCGATGGCAATGGGCCGCTGCCGGCCGCCGCGCTGGGCCGCGCGCGGCAGCGCCTCGAGCGCGGCTGCGGCCGAGCCGAAGCGCTGCAGGAGCTGATGGAAGGTGAGCGGCCCGACGTTCTCGCTGCGCAACAGACGCAGCCAATCCAGGCGCTCTTCGGGATTGAGGTGGCGTGAAGGTGCGGACATGGCGCGCGAGAGTGCGCGAGAGCGGCCGCTCGCGTCAACACGGATGCGGAGATTAGGACTGCTTTCCGCTCAATTTTATCTTGCTTTCCTCGCCCCTGATGAGGCGGCGGATGTTGGCCTGGTGCCGGATCGCGACCAGCAGCACCAGCAATCCCACGACCTCCGTCATGTCGTAGCGCCGGAGAATAATGAGAGATGCCACGGGGGCGGCGATGCAGGCCATGAGGGCCGCGAGAGAGGAGTAGCGGGTCACGACGGCGACCGCGAGCCACGTCACTGTTGCCGCGAGGCCGACCGGCCAGGAAAGTCCGATCAGCACGGCCCCGGTGGTGGCGACGCCCTTGCCGCCCTTGAAGCGCAGCCAGACCGGAAACATGTGACCGAGCACGACGCCGAAGGCCGCGAAGATCGCCATGTCCGGCCCGAAGATCCCGCCCAAGAGAACTGCGCCGAGCCCCTTGGCGAAATCGAGCAGTAGCGTGAGCGCGGCGAGGCCCTTGTGTCCCGTACGCAGCACGTTGGTCGCGCCGATGTTGCCGGAGCCGATCTTGCGGATGTCGCCGAGCCCCGCGAGCTGCGTCAGCACCAGCCCGAAAGGGATCGAGCCCAGGAGATAGGCCAAGAGGCCGCCGATGTAGTACGGCAATTGAAAGGAGAGGCTGCCGAGGATCTCGGGCACGGGGCCTCAGGCGGCGCTCAAGGGCTGCGTCGCGCGCAGGGACGCCGGCACCAGCATTGACGCCAGAAGATCGAGGACCAGCATCGCCGTGCGCTGCTCCCGGTCGAGCTCGGGGCTGTACTCCACGATCTCGAGCGCGCGCAGCCGCGGGTGATTCCCGATCCCCCGCAGCACCCGGGCGGCGTCGGCGCCGCGCATGCCGTCGGCCACTTTGAGCCCGACACCCGGGACATCCTCGGGATCGAAGCCGTCGAGGTCGATGGTGAGGCCGAAGCCCGAGGTGCCCGTGCTCGCGATCCGCACCGCCTCGGTCATGACGGCGGCGAGCCCGCGCTCGCGTACCTCCTCCATGTAGAAGATCTTGACGCCGAGACGGTGCAGCAGCGCCCACTCCCCGACCTCGTAGGAGCGGACGCCGACGTAGCAGAGATGCTCGGGGCGCAGCACGCCGCCGGCGATCTCCAGGAATTCGGGCATGCCGTGTCCCAGCAGAACGGCGGCGCTCATGCCGTGCGCGTTCTGCGAGGGCGTGGTCGCGAGCGTGTGAGCATCGAGATGCGCATCCATCCACACGAGGCCGAAGGCCGCCCCACCCATGCGGCGCGCGACGCCTCCCCAGGTGCCGATGGCGATCGAGTGGTCGCCGCCCAGCACCACCGGCAGCTCGCCCGCGGGCACGCCCTCGGCCACCGCCTCGGCAAGCGCTGCATTGTGCTGGGTCACGAGGTCGAAGGTCTCGGGCGGGCCAAGGTCCGACTGCGCGCGCCAATGCTTCTGCGTGGTCACCATCGCGGCCCAGCGTGCGGCTACACCGCGCTCGGCGAGGCGCTCGGCAAGACCGAACTCGCGCAGGCCACGGGGCCCGTCCTCGGCCTGGCGGAAACCGGCGCCCCATCCGGATGCGGCGCCGATCAATGCGACCTTCGTCATCGCGGACTCAGGCTTCGGTGTCGAAGACCATGCGGCCCTCGACCATGGTCTTGAGCACACGGCCCTGGATGGGGCGGCCGTCGAAAGGCGAGTTCTTGGATTTCGAGCGGAAAGCGTCCACGGCGATCTTGCCCGGCCGGTCTAGGTCGAAGAGCACGAGGTCCGCAGGCGCTCCCTCCGCGAGCTTGCCTGCGGGGAGCCGGAGGATCTCCGCCGGCCGCTGCGAGAGGGCTCGCAGGGCCTGGAGCAGGGTCAGATGCTTGTTGTGCACGAGCTCGAGGGTGAGCGGCAGCAGCGTCTCGAGGCCGACGATCCCCGCTTCGGCCGAGGGGAAGGGCAGCCGCTTCGAATCCTGCGGATGCGGGGAGTGGTCGCTCGCGATTGCGTCGATGGTGCCTTCTTTGAGACCGGCGACGATCGCACGCCGGTCGGACTCGCTGCGCAGCGGCGGCGAGAGCTTGGCGAAGGTGCGGTACTCCCCGACCGCGGTCTCGTTGAGCGCGAAATAGGCCGGCGCTGTATCGCAGGTGACCTCGAGCCCGCGCGCCTTCGCGCGCCGGATCGCCTCGACCGATTCCGCGGTGGAGATGTGCGCGGCGTGATAGCGCGCGCCGGTGATCTCCACGAGCCTGAGATCGCGCTCGAGCACGATGATCTCGGCGGCGGGCGTGATGCCCGCGAGGCCGAGGCGCGTCGCCGTCTCGCCCTCGGTCATGTGCCCGCCGGAGGCAAGGCTCGGCTCCTCCGGATGCTGGATCAGCAGCGCATCGAAGGTGCGCGCATAGGCAAGTGCGCGCCGCATCACCAGCGCGTCCGCAATCGCAGCGGTGGCGTCGGTGAAGGCGAGAGCGCCAGCGGCCGAGAGCAGCCCGATCTCCGTGATCTCCTTGCCCTTGAGGCCGCGCGTCGCCGCGGCGTAGGTGCGGATGTTGACGCCGTTGATCTCGCGCGAGCGCCGCGCCACGAACTCCACCAGCGCCACGTCGTCGATCGCGGGCTCCGTGTTCGGGAGGGCGACCATGGTGGTGACGCCGCCCGCGGCAGCGGCGGCGCTTCCGGTCTCCATCGTCTCCTCGTGCTCGCGGCCGGGCTCGCGCAGCTCGACCCGCATGTCCACGAGACCCGGTGCCAGGCAATGGCCGTGGCAGTCGATGGTCCGGACGTCCTTGCCCGAGGCGGTCACATCGGGACCGAGCCCGGCGATCTGCCCTTCCGCGACCAGCAAATTGCCCTTGCCGTCGCGCCCCGTCGCGGGATCGAGGAGACGCGCGTTCCTGAAGAAGGTGCGCGAGGTCATGGGATCGGCGGGCCGTTGCCGAGGTCGCGGGCGAGCACGTCGAGGCAGGCCATGCGCACGGCGACGCCCATCTCCACCTGATGCCGGATCAGGCTGCGGTCGAGGTCGTCGGCAACCGCGCTGTCGATCTCGACCCCCCGGTTCATCGGGCCCGGATGCATGATGAGCGCGTCCGGCTTCGCCGCCGCGAGCTTCCGCTGGTCGAGCCCAAAGAAGTGGAAGTACTCACGGATCGAGGGGACGAAGCTGCCGTGCATGCGCTCGGTCTGGAGGCGCAGCATCATCACGATATCGGCACCCTTGAGGCCCGTCGCCATGTCGTGGAAGACCTCGACGCCGAGCCGGTCTATTTCCGCCGGCACGAGCGTCCGCGGCGCTACCAATCGCACCCGCGCCCCCATGGTCGTGAGGAGATGGATGTTCGAGCGCGCGACGCGGCTGTGGCTGATGTCGCCGCAAATCGCGACGACGAGGCCTTGGAGCCCTCCCTTGCGCCGGCGGATGGTGAGGGCGTCGAGGAGTGCCTGGGTCGGGTGCTCGTGGCTCCCGTCGCCGGCGTTGATGACGGCGCAATTCACTTTCTGCGCCAGGAGATGCACCGCGCCCGATTCCGGATGTCGCACGATGAGCACGTCCGGGTGCATGGCGTTGAGCGTCATCGCGGTGTCGATGAGCGTCTCGCCTTTCTTGATCGAGCTCGCGGCCACTTGCATGTTGATGACGTCGCCGCCGAGGCGCTTGCCCGCGACCTCGAAGGAGGTGCGCGTGCGCGTCGAGCTCTCGAAGAACACGTTCATGATCGTGCGCCCGCGCAGCAGCGAGCGCTTCTTGTCGGGCTGGCGATTTTGGTCGACGTAGCCCTCGGATTTGTCGAGGAGCAGCGTGATGTCGTCAGGCGAAAGCCCTTCGATCCCCAGGAGGTGACGATGGGCGAAGACGTGGTCGGCGGCGCTGGTCATTAAAGTCGGGACTATAGGGAGCGGCGCCGTCGCCTGCAAGGCAAACGACGAGTCGCGACGAGATTTCCTCAGACGATGCCGCGCTCGCGGAGCGCCCTGACCTCGCTCTCGCCGAGCCCCAGCAGCTCCTGCAGCACTTCCGCCGTATGCTCTCCGAGCGTCGGCGGCGCCCGGCGGTACTCGACGGGCGTCTCCGAGAGCTTGATCGGGCTCGCGATGAGGCGCGTGGGCTTGCCGCCGGCGGCGGGATGGGGGAGGTCGACGGTCATGCCACGCGCCTGTACCTGCGGATCGGCGAAGACCTGATCGAGCGTGTTGATCGGGCCGCAGGGCACGCCCAGGGGCTCCAGTTTCGCGATCCAATAAGCCGAGGGATGGCGCGCGACGATGGCGGCGATCTCCGGCACCAGCACCGCGCGGTTGATGATTCGCGCGGAATTCGTCGCAAAGCGCGGGTCGTCCGCAAGCCCGGGCGCGCCCGCGAACTCGCAGAACCTCCGGTACTGCCCGTCGTTGCCGATCGCGAGCACGATGTGGCCGTCCGCGGTCTTGAAGACCTGGTAGGGGACCACCGCGGCATGTGCGTTGCCGAGACGCGGCGGCACCTCGCCCGAGGTGAGATAGCTCTGGCCGAGATTGGCGAGCCAGGCGACCTGCGTGTCGAGAAGCGCCATGTCGATGTGCTGGCCCTGTCCCGTGGCGTCGCGGTGGCGGAGCGCCGCGAGGATCGCGATCGTGCTGTAGCTGCCGGTCATGAGATCGGCGATCGCGACCGCGACCTTCATGGGCTCGCCCTCGGGCACGCCCGTCATGCTCATGATCCCGCCCATGGCCTGGATCAGATAGTCGTAGCCGGCGCGCGCGGCGTAGGGCCCCGTCTGGCCGAAGCCCGTGATGGAGCAGTAGACGAGGCGCGGGAACTCCTTGTGCAGGTCCGCATAGCCGAGCCCATAGCGCGCGAGCGTCCCCACCTTGTAATTCTCGATCAGCACGTCCGAGCGCGCGATGAGGCGCCGCGCGAGATCGCGGCCCTCGGGCTTGGTGAAGTCGAGGGTAATCGAGCGCTTGGAGCGGTTGGTCGAGAGGTAATAGGCGCTCTCGCCGGTATCGCGCCCCTCCGGGTCCTTGAGGTAGGGCGGACCCCATTTCCGCGTGTCGTCGCCTTCGCTCGGCCGCTCGACCTTGATCACGTCCGCGCCGAGATCGCCGAGGATCTGCGCCGAGCTCGGCCCCGCGAGAACGCGGCTCATGTCGAAGATGCGGAGGCCACTCAAGGCGCCTGGCATGGACAAATGCTCCTCCCTTCTTCAGCCCGCAGCGGGCGGTTCCTTATACGACAGCCGGTCGAGCAATCCCTGGAGAATGTAGGCGGCTGCCGTGCGGTCGATGATCTCGCTGCGGCGTTGACGCGTGAGGTCGGCCTCGATCATGGTGCGCTCGACGGCGGCGGTGGAGAGGCGCTCGTCCCAGAAGACGATGGGGAGGTCGCGGGTCGCCAGGAGATTGCGGGCGAAGTCGCGTACGGATTGCGAGCGCGGGGTCTCGCGGCCGTCGAGGCCGATGGGGAGGCCGACCACGAGCGCGCCGACACCGTGCGCATCGACCTCCGCGAAGACCTCCGCGGCATCCGCCTTGAAGCGCGTGCGGCGGATGGTGCGCAAGGGCGTCGCCACCATGAGGAGCGTGTCGGAGAGCGCCAATCCCACGGTCTTGGTGCCGACGTCGAGGCCCAGGAGCCGCGCGCCTTTCGGCAGAATTTGCTTGAGGTCGCCGGGGTTGCAGATCGGCATGACGGGTGCTAGAGGTTCGCGCCATCAGCGGCGCTGGGATCGCGGCGCCGCGTTGGGAGACATCTACATCATGGCATTGGACAAGGCCACCGTGGCGCGGATCGCCACCCTGGCGCGGATCAAAGTGCCCGAGAGCGATCTCGAGCATCTCGCGAAGGAGCTCTCGGGCATCCTCACCTGGATCGAGCAGCTCCGCGAGGTCGACACCGCGGGCGTGGAGCCCATGGCGAGCGTCGCGGAGATGACACTGCCGATGCGCGAGG
Source organism: Allostellaceae bacterium (assembly GCA_035541215.1). Classification (GTDB taxonomy): domain Bacteria; phylum Pseudomonadota; class Alphaproteobacteria; order ATCC43930; family CGMCC-115725; genus DASZHJ01. The sequence continues at coordinate 30,777 of DATKNV010000197.1, forward strand.
ACCACGTCACCGACGGGAACTGCCGCGACAAGATCCTCTCGAATGCGCCGCAGCAGGCGCACGGCTTCTTCCTGGTGCCGAAGGTGGTGGAGTGATGACGGCGCTCACCGATCTCACCATCGCCGAGGCGCGCGACGGGCTCCGCAAGAAGGAATTCTCTGCGGGCGAGCTCGCGGAAGCGCACGTCGCCGCGGTCGAGCGCGCGCGTCCGCTCAAGGCCTACATCACGGAGACGCCGGACCGGGCGCGCGACATGGCCGCGGGCGCGGACGCGCGGCTCGCGCGCGGCGAGGGACGAGCGCTCGAGGGCATACCGCTCGCGATCAAGGACCTCTTCTGCACCGAGGGCGTCGAGACCACCGCGGCCTCGCGCATCCTCGGGGGCTTCAAGCCGCCATATGAGTCGACCGTCACCGCCAATCTCTGGTCGGCGGGCGCGGTGATGCTGGGGAAGACCAATCTCGACGAGTTCGCGATGGGCTCCTCGACCACGACCAGCGCCTATGGACCCTCCGAGAATCCCTGGCGCCGGCGCGGCGACAACCGGCCGCTGGTGCCGGGCGGCTCCTCCGGCGGCTCTTCGGCTGCGGTCGCGGCGCGCGCGGCAATGGGGGCGACGGGCACGGACACCGGCGGCTCGATCCGCCAGCCCGCGGGCTTCTCCGGGATCGTCGGCTTGAAGCCGACCTACGGCCGTTGCTCGCGCTGGGGCATCGTCGCCTTCGCCTCCTCGCTCGACCAGGCCGGACCCATGACGCGCACGGTGCGCGATGCCGCGATCATGTTGGGGGCCATGGCGGGGCACGATCCCAAGGATTCGACCTCGGCGCCGCTACCCGTGCCGGATTACGAGGCGGCGCTCACGGGTGAGCTTAGGGGACTCAAGGTCGGCATTCCCCGCGAGTACCGCGTCGACGGCATGGCCGCGGAGATCGAGCAGCTCTGGCAGCAGGGGATCGCATGGCTCAGGGACGCGGGCGCTACGCCCGTCGAGATCAGCCTCCCCATGACGAAATACGCGCTCCCGGCCTATTACATCATCGCGCCCGCGGAGGCGTCCTCGAACCTCGCGCGCTACGACGGCGTGCGCTACGGCCTCCGAGTTCCCGGCGAGAGCCTCGACGAGATGTACGAGGCGACGCGCGCGGCGGGCTTCGGCGCTGAGGTGCGGCGGCGCATCCTCATCGGGACCTATGTGCTCTCTGCGGGCTATTACGACGCTTATTACCTGAAGGCGCAGCAGCTCCGCACCTTGATCGCGCGGGACTTCAGCAATGCCTTCAAGAGCTGCGATTTCATCCTGGCGCCGACGGCGCCCTCGGCCGCCTTCGCGATCGGCGAGAAGGCGGACGATCCCGTGGCGATGTATTTGAACGACGTCTTCACCGTGCCCGTGAACCTCGCGGGCCTGCCGGGCATCTCCGTGCCTGCGGGCCTCTCGTCCGACGGACTGCCGCTCGGGCTGCAGGTGATCGGCCGCGCCTTCGACGAGGCGATGGTGCTGCGCGCGGGCGACGTGATCGAGCGCGCGGCGCGCTTCACGCACAAGCCCGCCTTCATCGCGGGAGGCAAGGAATGAGCCTCATCGAAGGACGCACCGGCTCCTGGGAGGTCGTGATCGGCCTCGAGGTGCACGCGCAGGTGATTTCGCAGGCGAAGCTCTTCTCCGGCGCTGCGACCGCCTTTGGCGCAGAGCCCAACACTCAGGTCTCGACGGTCGATGCGGCCTTTCCGGGCATGCTGCCGGTCATCAACCGCTACTGCGTCGAGCAGGCCGTGCGCACCGGTCTCGGGCTCGAAGCGGAGATCAATCTCGTCTCGGTCTTCGACCGCAAGAACTACTTCTACGCGGATTTGCCCGCGGGCTATCAGATCTCGCAGTACAAGCGTCCGATCGTGGGCAAAGGGAAGATCGTCCTCGACATGCCCGACGGCACGACACGCGAGATCGGCATTACGCGCCTCCATCTGGAGCAGGACGCCGGCAAGAGCCTGCACGATCAGCACGCGGAATACACCTACGTCGACCTCAATCGCTCCGGCATCGCGCTCATGGAGATCGTCTCCGAGCCCGATTTGCGGACCTCGGAGGAGGCAGGGGCCTACCTCAAGAAGCTGCGCTCGATCCTGCGCTATCTCGGGACCTGCGACGGGAACATGGAGGAGGGCTCGCTCCGCTGCGACTGCAACGTCTCCGTGCGCAAGCCCGGCGCTGAGCTGGGCACGCGCTGCGAGATCAAGAACGTGAACTCGATCCGCTACGTCATGCAGGCGATCGAGCACGAGGCGCGCCGCCAGATCGAGGTCATCGAGGACGGCGGCAAGATCGAGCAGGAGACGCGCCTTTTCGATGCCGGCCGCGGCGTGACGCGCCCGATGCGCTCCAAGGAGCACGCGCACGACTACCGCTATTTCCCCGATCCGGACCTGCTGCCGCTGGTGCTCGACCCGAAGGCGGTCGAGCACATCCGCCGGGAGCTGCCGGAGCTGCCGGATGCGAAGAAGGCGCGCTTCATCCGCGACTACAAGCTCTCGCCCTACGACGCGGGCGTGCTCGTGGGCGAGAAGGCGAGCGCCGATTTCTACGAGGCCGTCGCCAAGGGGCGCGATCCCAAGCTCGCGGCCAATTGGGTGATGGGCGACCTCTTCGGCGCGCTCAATCGCCTGAACGTCGAAGTCGAGAGCTCGCCCGTGAGCGCCAAGGCCTTGGGCGAGCTCATCGACCTCATTACGGACAACACCGTCTCCGGACGCCTGGCGAAGGACGTGTTCGCGGCGATGGTCGAGACCGGCAAAAGTGCGGCCGTGATCGTCGAGGAGCGGGGCCTCAAGCAGGTGACCGACACGGGCGCCATCGAGGCCGCGATCGACGCCGTCATGAAGGCCCAGGTCGAGAAGGTCGCGGAGTACCGGTCCGGCAAAGACAAGCTCTTCGGCTTCTTCGTGGGTCAGGTGATGAAGGCTACCCAGGGCAAGGCCAATCCCGGCCTCGTCAACGAGCTCCTAAAGAAGAAGCTCGCGGGCTGAACCTCCGTCCCGGGCCGCCGCGCATCAGATGACGCCGGCGGCGCGGAAGGATCGGATGTCCCGGTCGGAGAATCCGCATTCCCCGAGAATGCTCGCGGTGTCGGCGCCGAGCCCCGGCGCTGCGCGGCGCGGCGCGTCGCCCGCCCAGGTGATCGGGGTCGATACCATTCGGACGGGTCTCTCGGAGGGATGAGCGTAGTCGCGGACTTGTCCGCGCTCGCAGAGGTACGGGTTCTCCAGCGCCGCCTTGAGATCGTTCACGGGAGCGGCGGGAACGGCGCCGGCGAAGATCTCCAGCCACTCAGCCGTGCTTCGGGCCGAGAGCGCCGCGTCGAGCCGCTCGTTGACGGCCTCGCGATTGGCGAGCCGGTCGCGGAAATTCGCGAAGCGCGGGTCCGTCGCCCAATCGGGATGGCCGAGCTTCCGGCAGAAGATCGGCCAGAATTTCTCCTTGTTGCACATGATGAAGATGTAGCCGTCGCGGGTGCGGTAGAGCTGGCTCGGCACCAGCGAGGGATGCGCCGAGCGCGGCTCGCGGCCCTGCACATGGCCGGTGTTGAGATACCAGGTCGCGAGGTAGCTCAAATTCTGCAGTGCTGCGTCGAAGAGGCTGACGTCGAGATCGCGGCCCTTACCGCTGGCGCGCGCTTCGAGGACGCCAGAGACGAGCGCGAAGGCCGCGAAGAGCCCGCTCATGAGATCGACGATGGAGAGGCCCATGCGCGCGGGCGGCCCGTCGGGCTCGCCGGTCAGGGAGAGATAGCCCGTCTCCGCCTGCATCAAGTAATCGTAGCCGGGCCAGGCCGCGCGCGAGCCCTCGCGCCCGTAGGCCGAGAGATGGGCGCAGACGATCTTCGGGTTCGCCGCGCGCAAGGCGTCGTAGGTGAGGCCGAGCTTCTGCGGGAGATCGCCGCGGAGATTGTCGAAGAGTCCGTCCGAGCGCGCCGCGAGCGCATTCAGAATCTCGCGCGCGGCGGGCTTCTTGAGGTCGAGCGTGAGGCTGCGCTTGTTGCGGTTGAAGCTCTCGTAGAAGTAGCTGTCGTCGGGCGCGATGAAATGCGGACCCACCCGCCGCGCCATGTCGCCGCCCTCGGCGGGGTTCTCGATCTTGATCACCTCCGCGCCGAGATCGGCGAGCTGCATCGAGCCATAGGGGCCGGCGCCGTACTGTTCGACGGCAATGACGCGGAGCCCCGAAAGCGGCGCGCTCATATCGGATTCCGGGCGATGAGCTGGCGCGCGATGATGATGCGCTGCATCTCGTTGGTGCCCTCGCCGATCACCAGGAGGGGCGCGTCGCGGTAGAGCCGCTCCACCGTGAATTCCTTGGAATAGCCGTAGCCGCCGTGGATGCGCATGGATTCGAGGCTGCACTCGATCGCGGCCTCGGTCGCGAAGAGCTTCGCCATGCCTGCCTCCATGTCGCAGCGCTCGCCGCGGTCGTAGATGCGCGCGGCGTCCTCGACGAGGAGCCGCGCCGCCCTGACCTTCGTCGCCATCTCCCCGAGCTTGAGCTGGATCGCCTGATGCTCGCAGATGGGCTTGCCGAAGGTCTTGCGTTGCTGGCTGTAGCGCACGGCCTCGTCGAGCGCCGCTTGTGCCACACCGACGCCGCGCGCGGCGACGTTGATACGGCCGAGCTCGAGACCGCCGAGCGCGTGCTGAAGCCCGCGCCCCTCGGCGCCGCCGATGAGCCGGTCCGCGGGAATGCGATAATCCTCGAACACGAGCTCCGCGCTGTCGATGCCCTTATAGCCGAGCTTCTCGAGCTTTCGGCTCACCTTGAAGCCCGGTCCCTTCTCCGCGAGGAAGAGGCTCATGCCGCGATGGCGCGGCTCGGCCGTGGGGTCGGTCTTCACCAGGAGCGCGAAGCACTGGCCGTGGATGCCGTTGGAGATCCAGGTCTTGGTGCCGTTGATGACGTAGTGATCGCCGTCGCGCCGCGCCGTGGTGCGGATCGCCTGGAGATCGGTGCCGCAATCGGGCTCGGTGAGCGCGAGCCCGCCGCGGATCTCGCCGGAGGCGAAGCGCGGCAGGAACTTGCGCTTCTGCTCGGGCGTGCCGAAGCGCTGCACGGCCGCGGACATGATGAGATGCGAGTTGAAGATGCCGCTCAGCGACATCCAGACCGTGGAGACGAGCTCCACGATCTTGGCGTAGGTCGTGGTGGAGAGGCCAAGCCCGCCGTGCTCCGTGGCGATGGTGGCGCCGAAGAGGCCGAGCGCCTTCATCTGCTCGACGATTTCCGCGGGATAGATGTCGTCGTGCTCGAGCCTGTGGACGTGGGGCTTAACCTCGCGGTCGAGGAAGCGGCGGACGCTGTCGAGGATGAGCACGTCCTCGCCCTCGAGGCTGTTGGGCCGTACCGCCGCCTTGGTCTCGCTCATGAGGAGGCTCCCAATTGCGCGGCGATCTCGCGCATGTCCGTGGCCTCGTGCAGAGAAAGGAGCCGGTCGGCGATGCCGTCAGCGCGCGCCTCGGCCGGCGTGCCGCGGCAATTGCCGGCGAATTTGGCGAGGATCTCGGCGTCGGCGAGGGGCCGGTCGCTCGAGCCGCGATTGCGCGCCTCGCGGTGACGCAGCACCACACCGTCGCTCCGCTCGAGGATCAGCTCGCCGGAATAGAAACGCGGAAATTCCGAGGCGGGGTCGGCCTCGTACTCCACGCGATCCGCAAGCGCCAAGGTCTCAGGGTCCCCGAGTGCCTCGTCGGTGAGGTCGGCGAGACCGAACCGGCCGTGCCTGAGCGCGCTCGCGACGATGAAAGGTATCGAGAACTGCGCGTCGTAGGCGTTGGCGGGCCGGCGCTTGCTCGCTACCGGCTCGCAAATGGTCTTCACGGTTTCCGCGGGGACGAGCGCCTTGATGCGGCGGACGGAGGCGGGATCGACGCGGTGATCGCGCTTCAGCGCAATCGCGGCATCGGCGCAGGCATGGGTGAAGTGGCAGGCGGGGAAGGGCTTCACCGCGACGTTCATGAGCTCCCACTGCTCGCCGAGGCCCGCGGTCGCGAGACCGAGATCGCCGCGCACGAGATGCTCCTGGAGGTGGCTCGCGTAGAGGCCGAAGCGGCCCTCATAGGCCTTGGTCGCGCCGACGAAGCCGTGCTGCGCCAATGCGGCGGCGGTGATTCCCGCCGCGGCGGCCCAACCGGGATGAAGCCGCTTGTTCCAGGCGCCGTCCTCGAGGAATTCGAGCGTGCCGGACGCCGTCGAGAGCACGATCCCTTGGGCAGTCGCGAGCTGCTGCTCGTCGAGGCCCATGAGCTTGCCGGCGGCGAGCGCGCAGGCGAAGGCGCCGACGAGGCCGGTCGGATGAAAGCCCACTTGATGGAAGCCGCCCTTGGCCACTGCGCCGAGGCGCGCCATGACCTCGACCCCGCCGACGTAGGCGGCGATCGCCTCGGCGCCCGAGCGGCGCAGGCGCGCGCCGATCGCGAGGAGCGTCGGCAGCAGGCTCGTCGTGACATGGACGACACCGCCCAAATGCGTGTCGTCGAAATCGAGGCCGTGGACGAGCACGCCGTTGACGATCGCCGCGTCCCGGAAGGGGAGCCGGTCCGGAAAGCCGATCACCACGCCGTCGCCGCTGCCGTCGGAGATGCTGCGCAAGGCCGCGAGGGCGCGCCGCGCGAAGTCGAAGCGGCCGGACGCGAAGGCGATACCGGCGCCATCGAGGATGAGATAGCGGGCGCGCGCCGCGACGGCCTCGGGAATTCGCTCGAGGCTCAGCTCCGACATGAAATGCGCGAGGCTCTGGGCGACGGTCGCGGGGGCTGCGCCTGAAAGGGCGCGCGGAGATCTGGCTTTCATGGATTTCCTCCACCTTGCGGGGACAAGTATAGTGCAGCCGTCGGACATGCGCACGGGAGGGACAAATGGTCGCCACCGCCAAGCCAGTCGGGCCCTCGCGCTGGCGCGAGAGCTACGGGCGCTATTACGAGGACTTCGAGGTCGGCGCCGTCTACGAGCATCGCCCCGGCCGCACCATCAGCGAGGCCGACAACACCTGGTTCACGCTCCTCACCATGAACCAGCATCCCCTGCATTTCGACGCGGCCTACGCCGCGAAGTCCGAATTCGGGCGGATGGTGGTCAATAGCTGCCTCACCCTCTCGATCGTCGCGGGCATGAGCGTCAGCGACATCAGCCAGAAGGCGATCGGCAATCTCGGCTGGAATGACATCCGCCTGGTGGCGCCGGTCTTCATCGGCGACACGATCTACGCGGAGTCGGAAGTGATTGCCAAGCGCGAGTCCGCGAAGCGTCCGACCCAGGGCGTGGTCACCGTGCGGACCACCGGGCGCAAAGCCGACGGCACCGTCTTCATGACCTATGAGCGCACGGTTCTCGTGCCGAAACGCGGCCACGCCGTCGACGACGCGGCCGAATACTGACGCCGTTCGCCGCCGCGATGAAGGCTCTCTCCGACCTGCTGGTGCTGGACTTCACGCATGTGCTGGCGGGTCCCTATGCGACCATGCTGCTCGCCGACCTCGGCGCGCGCGTCGTCAAGATCGAGCCGCCCGGCGAGGGCGAGGGGACGCGGAAGCTCCTGGCGAACGATCCCGAGCATTCGGTCGAGGGGATGGGAGCCTATTTCCTCACGCTCAACCGCAATAAGCGCAGCGTCGCGATCGATCTCAAGAGCGAGGCAGGCCGCGCCCTCGTGCATCGGCTCGCCGAGAAGGCGGACGTCGCCGTCAACAACTTCGCGCGCGGTGTGCCGGAACGGCTGGGGATCGATCATGGCGCGCTCAGCGCACGCAATCCCCGCATCGTCACCTGCGCCATCACGGGTTTCGGCGAGACCGGACCCGGCGCCGATCGCGCCGCCTTCGACTTGGTGGCGCAGGGGATGGGCGGCGGCATGTCCATCACCGGCGAGCCCGGCGGAAGGCCCTTGCGCGCGGGGATTCCCATCGGCGATCTCGGCAGCGGCCTCTTCGCCGCCTTGGGCATCCTCGCGGCGCTCCATGCGCGCGAGCTCACAGGACGGGGACAGCACGTCGACATCTCCATGCTCGATGGGCAGATCTCGCTCCTCAATTACATCGCCACCATGGCGCTGCTCTCGGGCCGGAATCCGGTGGCGCTCGGCAACGCCCACGGCGTCCACGTGCCCTACGACACCTTCGAGACCACGACGCGGCCGCTCATCCTCGCGATCATCTCCGACAATTTCTGGACGGCGCTGGTGGAGGAGCTCGACGCTCCGGCGCTCAGCGACCCCGCGCTCGCGACACAGCCGGGACGGCTCGCGCGCAAGGATTTCGTGACCTCGACGGTGCAGGCGGCACTCTCGCGCGAGAGCTGCGAGACCTGGCTCCAACGGCTGGGCGCCCGCCGCATTCCCTGCGCCCCCGTCAACGACGTGCTGAGCGCGCTGGCGGATCCGCAGGTGCTCGCGCGACACATGGTGGCGACGGTCGATCACCCCAGCGGCCGCCGCGTGCGGATGCCCGGCAATGCCGTGAAGCTCTCGGATACTCACGAGGAGAGATTCGCGCCGCCACCTCGCCTCGGCGAGCACACCGACGCGGTGCTCTCCGAGCTGCTGGGCCTGCCCGCCGCCGAGCTCGCCGCGCTCCGCGCCAAGGGGACGATCGGATGAAGGAGGGGTCTCGCCCATGAAGCTCGAAGGCATCCGCGTCGTCGATCTCTCGTCATTTCTTCCGGGACCCTACCTGACGCTGACGCTCGCCGATCACGGCGCCGAGGTCATCAAGGTCGAGGCGCCCGGCGGCGATCCCGGCCGCCGCATCGGGCCGCGCGACGGCGATCACACCGTCTTCTTCCGCACCATGAACCGCGGCAAGAAGAGCGTCGTGCTCGATCTCAAGACCGCGCGCGGCCAGGCGGCGCTGCACGAGCTCTGCCGCGGTGCAGACATCCTCGTCGAGAGCTTTCGTCCGGGCGTGACGAGGCGGCTCGCTGCCGATTACGACACGCTCGCGGCCGTCAATCCCCGGCTCATCTACTGCTCGATCAGCGCCTTCGGCCAGACCGGACCCTATCGCGACCATCCCGCCCACGATCTCGCGGTCGAGGCGCTGGCGGGATCCGTCGGCATCACCGGAGGAGCCGACGGCGAGCCCGTGATCCCCGCCATTCCCGCGGCCGATATGCTGAGCTCCCTGCAGGCGCTTTCGGCGGTGCTCATGGCGCTCTATCGCCGGACCGAGACCGGCCGCGGCGACTACATCGACGTCTCCATGCACGATGCGACGCTCGGGGCATATCCGAACCTTCTCGGGCCCGTCTTCGCGGAGAAGCGCTCGCTCGTGCCGAGGGAAGAGCGCACCCTCGGCGGTGCCGCCTTCTATCGCATTTACCGCACCCGCGACGGACGGCACGTCGTGCTCGGGGGACAGGAGGCGAAATTCGTGCGCACCCTCCTGGAGGCGCTCGGCAGGCTCGATTTGATGCCGCTCTGCGAGCGCGGTCCCGGCGCGCATCAGCAGCCCGTGATCGCGTTCCTCGAGCGCATCTTTGCCGAGCGCAGCATGGCGGAATGGGTCGAATGGTTCCGCGGCCGCGACGTCTGCTTCGCTCCGGTCAAGACCGTGCGGGAGGCTTTCGACGACGAGCACGCGCGCGCCCGCGGCATGATCCTCTTCGACGAGGCCGGCCGCGAGCACCTCGCGCCCGCCATAAAGTTCCGCGACGAGCCCGCCCGCCCGCGCCTCGCAGCGCCCGCCCTCGGCGCGAACACGGCGGAGTTCGCTCGCGAGCCCGAATGATTCGTTTGCTGCGAATGATGATCACTTGATCGCCGCTCGAGGCGTGGCTCGCCTCAGCGTCTCGCGAGCGGCTTCATCATGTGGACCACGACCCCGCCTTTGAATTCCTCCTCGCGCTCCACGCGGTAACCTCGCGCCTCGTAGAGGCGGATATTCGCCACGAAGAGCTTGTTGGTGTAAAGGCGGACGCACGCGCATTGCGACGCCGCGGCGAGCTCTTCCGCCAGGTCCAGGAGGCGCCCGCCGAAGCCGCGGCCTTGATACGCCGGAAGGACGGCGACGTTCTCGATGAGGAGACAGTCGCCTTGGGGGACCGTTTCGATCAGCGCGGCAAGACGCTCGCCGACGTAGAGCAAGTCGAACCGGTGCTTCCGAAGCGCAGCGGCGTAATCGACCTGCATTGGCAGCGGCTCGCGGCCGATCACTTCCGCCCATTTGGCGTAGGCCTCGCGCGTAATGGCGCGGATTGCGTCGGCGTCCCCCTCGCGACCAAGTCGTAAGGTGACGGTTTCGGTCACTTGATCCCGCGCTCGGGATAGGGCTTGCCGTCCTCGACCCGCTGCCAGCCGAAGCGCGAGAGGTCGATGGTGCGATAGCCGCCGTCGAGAAGGAGCTCCGCCATCGCACGGCCGCAGCCCGGCGCGTGCATGAGGCCGTGACCGGAGAAGCCCGCGGCCAGGTAGAAGTTCTCGAGCTTGCCCTTCCAGGGGCCGATGACGACGTTGCCGTCGAGCTCGTTCTGATCGTAAAGGCCGGGCATGGTGCTCCGCACCTTCGTCCGCTCGAAGGCGGGAAAGCGGTGCGCGAGCGCGGGCCACACCACGCGCTCGAAATAGCCGTGATCGACCTCGAAATTGAAGCCGCGGGGCTCGTCGAGATCGGGGAGGCCGCCGGAATAGCCCTTGCCCTCCGGCCGGAAGGCAAGGCGGTTCGGGTCCTTGACGTAGGGGAGGGGCTCGATGGTGCCCTCGCACTCGAAGTAATGCTCGTAGCGCCGCATGGGCTCGATGGGGACGCGCATGCCCACCATCGCGCAGATTTCCTTGGCCCAGGCGCCGGCGGCGTTGATGATCGCGCCCGCTTCGATCCTGCGGCCGGACTTGAGGCGCACCGCGCGCGCGCGAGCACCGTCGACCTCGATCCCCACGGCCTCATCCGCGAGGAATTCGGCGCCGAGCGCGCGCGCCTTGCGCCGGAATCCCTGCAGGACCGAATGGGGATCGAGCCAGCCGTCGTCCGGTGAATGCACCCCCGCGCCGAGATCGCCGACCTCCATGGAGGGGAAGCGGCTCTTGAGCGCGGGCGGGTCGAGCCAGAGGACGTTGGCGCCATGGCGCTTCTGGGTCTCGAAATTCTCCGCCAAGATGCCGAGCGCCGCGGGCGGCACGATGAAGAGATAGCCGCCCTTCTTGAAACCGATCCGCGCGGGCTCGTCGTCGACGGCCATGGTCGTCTCGAATGCCCCGAAGAAATCGATGCTGTACTGCGAGAGCGCGATGTTCTCGGAGAGCGAGAAGAGGCGGCGCACGCCGCCGGAAGCGCGCGGGGTCGAAGCGAGGGTATAGGCGGGATCGCGCTCGATGACCGCAACGGTGCAGGGCGCACGGTGCGTGCGCAGGAAATAAGCGACCGACGCGCCGATGGCGCCGCCGCCGATGATCGCGACGTCGTAGCGCAATTCCATCCTCAATCCGTGGAGCTGCGGCCGTAGGTGTCGTCGAGGCGGACGATGTCGTCCTCGCCGAGATAGCTCCCGGTCTGCACCTCGATGAGGTGGAGGGGCTCGCTGCCCTTGTTCTCGAGCCGGTGCGGCATCTCCACGGGAATGTAGGTCGATTGGTCCTCGTGGAGAGTGAAGGTCTCGCTGCCGCGGGTCACGGTGGCGATGCCGCGCACGATTACCCAATGCTCCGCGCGCTTCCGGTGAAACTGCAGCGAGAGCTTGCCGCCGGGATTGACCACGATGTGCTTCGCCTGCACGCGGTCGCCGTTGTGGATCGAGCGGAAGCTGCCCCAGGGCCGGTAGACGGTCGGATGGCTCTTCGCCTCGCTCCGGCCCTCGCGTTCGAGGCGCTGGAGCAGCTGCTTCACGTCCTGCGCGCGCGAGCGGGGCGCCACCATCACCGCATCGGCGGTCGCGACGATCACCACGTCCTCGAGCCCGAGCGCAGTCACGAGCCCGTGCTCGGCGCGGAGGTAGGAGCCGCGGACCTCCTCGGTGACGACGTCGCCGATGGCGACGTTGCCCGCCGCGTCCTTGCTGCCGGCGTGCCAGAGCGCGTCGAAAGTGCCGACGTCGCTCCAGCCGATGGTGACGGGGACGACGGCGGCGGATTTGGTGTGCTCCATCACGGCGTAGTCGATCGAGACCGAGCGCGCCGCCGCGAAGGCCGTGCGCTCGAGCCGCAGGAAATCGAGATCGGCCGCAGCCCCCGCGAGCGCGCGCTTGCAGCTCTCGACCATCTGCGGCTCGCGCCGCAGGAGCTCCTCCAGCACCAGCTTCGCCGGGAAGAGGAACATGCCGCTGTTCCAGTAGTGGTCGCCCGCGGCGAGCATGGCCTCCGCGCGCGGCCGGTCCGGCTTCTCCACGAATTGCGCGACGGCAAAGCAGCCCTCGACCCTGGGCCAGGGCGCGCCGCGGCGGATGTAGCCGTAGCCGGTCTCGGGCCGGTCGGGCGTCACGCCGAAGGTGACGAGGGCGCCGCTCCGAGCCGCGGCCGCTGCCCGGTCGACACCCGCGAGGAAGGCCGCGCGGTGCTGGATCGCGTGATCGGAGGGCAGCACCAGCAGCAGCGCCTCGGGGTCCTCGGCGGAGACTATCAGGGCGGCGACGCAGATCGCGGGCGCGGTGTTGCGGCCCTGCGGCTCCAGCACCAGTGCGCGCGGCTTCACGCCCGCCGCGCGGAGCTGCTCGGCGATCACGAAGCGGTGCTCGTCGTTCGCGATCACCAGCGGCGGCGCGAAGCGCTGGGGGTCCTCGACGCGCAGCGCCGCCTCCTGCAGCAGGCTCTTCTCCGAGATCAGCGGCAGCAGCTGCTTCGGATATTGGCTCCGCGACAGCGGCCAGAGCCGCGTGCCGGAGCCGCCGGAGAGAATTACGGGATGAAGGGTCGCGCGCTTCCGCTCCGCACTCGCCATGCGTCCTCCGCAACGCCACTCGATCCACCGCGAGCCTAGTCGGAAGCGGCGAAGGATGCTACTCCCCTTACTGGTGGACGCTCACGGGGCGTCCGAGACGAGGGGAGCAGTTGACGATGATCGATTTCTACACCTGGGGCACGCCCAACGGACGCAAGGTTTCCATCATGCTGGAGGAGCTGGCGCTGCCCTATCGGGTGCACAAGGTCGACATCAGCAAGGGCGAGCAATTCAAGCCGGAATTCGTCGCGATCAATCCCAACAGCAAGATCCCCGCGATCGTGGATGCCGAGGGGCCCGGCGGAAAGCCGCTCACACTATTCGAGTCCGGCGCGATCCTGATTTACCTCGCGGAGAAGACCGGCAAGTTCCTGTCGAAGGATCCCGCGGCGCGCTACGTCACGCTGGAGTGGCTGATGTTCCAGATGGGCGGGGTGGGTCCGATGTTCGGCCAGACCCATCATTTCCTGCGCGCGGCGCCCGAGCCCGTGCCATACGCGATCGAGCGCTATTCCAAGGAGACGCGCCGGCTCTACGGCGTGCTCGACGGGCATCTCGGGAAGACGGCTTATCTCGCGGGCGAGTATTCGATCGCGGACATCGCCACATATCCCTGGGTCGCGCGCTACGAGTGGCACAAGGTCGCGCTCGGGGATTTCCCGAACGTCGAGCGCTGGTTCAAGGCCATCTCCACGCGGCCGGCGGTCGGGCGCGGAATGGCGGTGCCGGCCTGAGGGTCCGGACCGGGCTCAGGCGGCGACGCGGGGCCTGCCGACCCGGCGCACCATCGCCTCTTGCGCGAGGGTGCCGTTGCCGCCGGTGATCGCGCGAAGCTCCTCGCGGGCCCGCTCGAGCACCACCAGATCGCGCGCGTCCTCGCGATCCGCGACATCCATGTAGCTGATCTTGATCTCCACGAGATCGAGGAGCATTTCGACGGAACGCTTCGACAGACTCATTTCTCGGTCTCCGCAAACGCCCGGACGGTTCTGTCCGCTATCCCCGACAGTTTTTGGCGTATTTCCTTAAAATGCGTCTAATCGATCCCCGCTGTTTCCATCCCTGCGTTCCCAATTCAGGGTGAGAGCGGAAGGTCCGCATTCACCATGTTCGAGTCCGGCCTCGACTTATCCTCAACCGAGGCGCGCGGGCGCGCGTGCGTTGACTTGGCTCGGGGCGACCTATAGAACGGCGCTCGCATACGCCGTGTGACCCCGCGTATCGGTGGAGGGGTGGCCGAGTGGCTGAAGGCGGCGGTTTGCTAAACCGTTATAGGGCCCTAAAGCCCTATCGGGGGTTCGAATCCCCCTCCCTCCGCCAT
>DATKNV010000198.1:0-32832 GCA_035541215.1 Allostellaceae bacterium
CAGGCCGGCGAGACCGTCATGATCCACGGCGGCTCCAGCGGCATCGGCACCACCGCGATCCAGCTCGCCCGTGCCTTCGGCGCGGCGCAGATTTTCGCGACCGCGGGCTCGGCCGAGAAGTGCCGCGCCTGCGAGGCGCTCGGCGCCACGCATGCGATCGATTACAAGACCGCCGATTTTCTTGCCGTGGTCAAGGAGAAGACTGGCGGACGCGGCGTCGACGTGATCCTCGACATGATCGGCGGCGACTACATGCAGAAGAACCTGAGCGCGCTCGCGATGGAGGGCCGCCTCGTCAACGTCGCATATCTCCGCGGCAACAAGATCGAGGTCAACTTCGCGCCGGTGATGCTGAAACGCCTCACCATCACGGGCTCGACGCTCCGCCCGCGCACGGTCGAGCAGAAGGGCGCGATCGCCAATGCCCTGCGCCGGCAGGTCTGGCCGCTCCTCGAGAAGAATACTGTGAAGCCCGTGATCTACCGTACCTTCCCCCTGGCGGAGGCGGCGGCCGCGCACCGGCTCATGGAAAGCTCCGAGCACATCGGAAAAATCGTTCTCACGACTTGAGTTGAGCCCCTTCCCTCCGGGGGTTCGAGAGGCTATATAGCCTCTAACTCTCTTCCTGGATCGTGCGCTGGCCTGGCTCCCCATGGATGCCGGAAATGCACGTTTTATCAAAGACATAGGAGGCACTATGGCACTCCCGCTGATGCCGAAGGCCACGGCCGTCTGGCTCGTCGAGAACACGGCCCTCACCTTCGAGCAGATCGCCGAGTTCTGCGGCCTGCACGCCCTCGAGGTGCAGGCGATCGCCGACGGCGAGGTCGCGGCCCAGATGCAGGGGCTCGATCCCGTCGCCAACGGCCAGATCACCGCCGACGAGATCAAGCGCTGCGAGCAGGACCCGACGGCGCGTCTCGAGCTCGCGAAAGAGGCGCTCCCGGAGCCGCTCGTGAAGCACAAGGGCCCGCGCTACACGCCCATCTCCAAGCGCCAGGACAAGCCCGACGCGATCGCCTGGCTCCTCAAGAACCACCCGGAGCTGAGCGACGGCCAGATCTCGAAGCTCGTGGGCACCACCAAGCCCACGATCGCGGCGGTGCGCGACCGCACGCATTGGAACGCGCCCAACATCAAGCCGCGGCACCCGGTGGCGCTCGGCCTCTGCACGCTTCCCGAGCTCGAGGCGGCGGTGCAGCGCGCGAGCAAAGGCAAGCGCCGCGCCGTCGTCGACGACATCGCCGAGCCCGTGACCGGCGAGAGCGAGAGCACCGCCGCAAGCTGAGCCCGGCGGGCCTCCGCGCGGGAATGTCGCAGTAGCCGCGCGGGGCGGGATATACTCGGCCGATGGAATCGGGCAACGCGGTCGGGGCGCGAATCTGGCTGAGCTTCCTCGCCATGTGCCTGGGCATGTTCATGGCGATTCTGGACATCCAGATCGTCGCGAGCTCCCTCCCGGACATCCAGATCGCGCTGGGCATCCCGATGCACCGGCTGAGCTGGATCCAGACCGCCTATCTCATCGCGGAAGTCATCGCGATCCCCCTTACGGGCTGGCTGACGCGCCTCCTCTCGCTGCGCTGGATGTACGCGACGGCGACGGCGGGCTTCACCCTCGCCAGCATCGGCTGTGCGCTCAGCACGGGCTTCGTCTCGCTCATCTTTTGCCGGACCTTCCAGGGCTTCTTCGGCGGCGCCGTCATCCCCGCGGTCTTCACCTCGGTCTTCGTGCTCTTCCCGAAGACGTCGCACGTCCGCGCGACCACCATCGCCGGCGTCTTCGCGGTCCTGGCCCCGACCCTGGGCCCCATTCTCGGGGGCTACATCACCGAGACCTATTCCTGGCATTGGCTCTTTTTCATCAACGTGGGGCCCGGCATCCTCGTCGCGTTGACGGTCGCGACGCTGCTGCAAGCGGATTCGACGGACTGGTCGCTCCTCCGGCGCTTCGACTACGCGAGCCTCGGACTCGTCGCGGTCTGCCTCGCGAGCCTCGAGCTGCTGCTCAAGGAGGGCCCGCCGCGCAATTGGGCGGATGGGCTCGTCGCAGGGCTGGCTTTCGCTTGCCTCGCGAGCGGCTATCTCGCGATCCGCCGCAACCTCACCCGCGCGAACCCGCTCGTCGCGCTCAGCCACTTCCGCGACCGGTTCTTCGCAGTGGCCTGCGCCTACAGCTTCATCACGGGCGCGGGCCTCTATGGCTCCGTCTACCTGATGCCGCTCTTCCTGGGATTCATACGCGAGCACACGCCGCTGGAGATCGGCACGATCATGCTCGTGAGCGGCGTGGCGCAGCTGGGCTCGGCGCCGATCGCGGCGCAGCTCGAGCGGCGGCTCGACGCGCGCTGGCTCCTTGCCGTAGGCTTCGGCGTCTTCGCGGCGGGCCTCGTCAGCAACGGCTTTGCGACCTTCGAGACCGATTTCGACGGGCTGCTCTGGCCGCAAATCCTCCGCGGCGTCGCGGTCATGTTCTGCATCCTCCCCGCGACCAGCCTCGCGCTCGAGCATCAGCCGATATCCTGCGTCGCCGATGCGAGCGGCCTCTTCAACCTCATGCGCAATCTCGGCGGCGCGATCGGTATCGCCGTGATCGACACCGTGCTGGAGATGCGCCCCGCGACCCATGTGGCGCGGATCGTGGAGCGCCTCCAAGCAGGCGACCCCGTGGCGGCGGCCTTCGTGGGCCTGCCGCTCGACCGCTTCCAGGGCAAGCCTCTCGGCCCCATCGACGAGGCGACGAAGGAAACAGTGCAGCCGCTCGTGGAGCGCGCCGCCGCCGTCGCCAGTTTCAACGATGCCTATTTCGTGCTCGGCGGCCTCTTCGCGCTGTCGCTGCTGCTGCTGGTCTTCCTGCGCGGCACGCATCCCGCGCATGCGCGGCTCCGCCCGATCGAGGGCCTCTGAGACTGTGAGCCCGAAGCCGCCCTCTCCGCGCTCGGTCGCGCAGGAGCTTCGAACGCTCCGCGATTTGCTGCGCTATGCCGTGAGCTGCTTCAACGCCGCGGGCCTCGTTTACGGCCACGGCACTGCGACCGCGCGCGACGAGGCCGCGTTCATGGTACTCGAAGGGCTGCATCTGCCGATCGACGAGCTCGAGCCCTATCTCGACGCGCGCCTCACCGCGCAAGAACGGGAGCATCTCGCGGAATTGATCGAGGCCCGCGTCGCGACGCGGAAGCCCGCGCCCTATCTCCTGAAACGCGCCTATGTCGGCGGCGTGCCTTTCCGCGTGGACGAGCGCGTCATCGTTCCCCGCTCCTATATCGGCGAATTGCTGCGCGGCGAGCTCTTCGGCGGCGAGACGAGCGCGCTCATCGGCGATCCCCGGCGCATCCGCCGCGTGCTCGACCTCTGCACGGGCTCGGGCTGTCTTGCGGTGCTGGCGGCCCTCGCCTTTCCCGAGGCCGAGGTCGATGCGGTCGATCTCTCCGCTTCCGCGCTCGAGGTCGCGCGCGTCAACGTCGAGGAGCACGGCCTCGCCGGACGCATCCGCCTCCTCGAAGGCGATCTCTTCGCGCCGGTTGCGGAAGAGCGCTACGACCTCATCCTCTCGAATCCGCCCTACGTCGATGCGGAGGCAATGGCGTCGCTCCCTCCGGAGTACCGTCACGAGCCCGCGCTCGCTCTCGCGGGCGGCGCCGACGGGCTCGACATCGTCCGCCGCATCCTCGCGGAGTTGCCCGCGCATCTCGCGCCCGGCGGCGGCCTTCTCTGCGAGATCGGCCGCGGCCGCGAGCGGCTCGAGGCGGAATTCTCTCACCTCCCCTTCCTCTGGCTCGACACCGAGGGTAGCGAGGGCGAGGTCTTCTGGCTCGCTCCCCATAATCAACTGATGGATTGACTATCAACACATAGGTTGTTAATTTGGCCTTATGAGCGCTGCGGCGGCCGAGCCCATCGAGCACGAGGAGTCCGAGGAAACCGTCCTCGACCGCGTCTTCTTCGCCCTCTCGGACCCCGTCCGGCGCGAGATCCTCCGCCAGCTCGACGAGGCGCCGAAGCTCGTCTCCGAGCTTGCCTATCCCTTTCCGATCTCTCTCCAGGCGGTCTCGCGGCACATCCAGGTGCTCGTGCGCGCGGGGCTGGTGCGGCAGGAGCGCACGGGGCGGATCAGCCGCTGCAGCCTCGAGGCCGGCCCCATCCTGCCTGCCGCCGTCTGGATCAACCGCTACAGCAAGTATTGGCAGCAGCAGTTCGACCTGCTCGCTGCGGGATTGCAGCGGATCGAGCGCGAGCGGTCGAAGAAGGCGCCGAGCCGCCGCGCGCCGGCGAAACCCAAGGGTTCCAGAGGAGGCTCTCGATGAAACCGCATGCCGTCGTTTCCGAAGCGGAGTGGCTCGAGGCCCGCAGGCGGCTCCTCGCGAAGGAGAAGGAATTCACGCGCGCGCGCGACGCGCTGAGCCGGGAGCGGCGCGAGCTCCCGTGGGTGCGCGTCGCGAAGCAGTACGTCTTCGAGGGGCCCGAGGGACGCGAGACCCTCGCCGACCTCTTCGCGGGCCGGCATCAGCTCGTCGTCTATCACTTCATGTTCGATAGGGACTGGGAGGCCGGCTGCAAGAGCTGCTCCTTCTGGGCCGACAATTTCAACGGTATCGTCGTGCATCTCGCGCATCGCGACGTGACGCTCATCGCGGTCTCGCGCGCGCCCTTCGCGAAGCTCGACGCCTACCGCAAGCGCATGGGCTGGAGCTTCAAATGGGTCTCCTCGGCGGGGACGGATTTCAACCGCGACTACCACGTCTCGCACACGCCCGAGGAGCTCGCCGCCAAGGAGACCTATTACAACTACGCGCGCCAGCGGCCTTACGCCTCGGAATCGCCGGGCATCAGCGTCTTTTATCGCGATGACGACGGCGCGATCTATCACACCTATTCCTGCTACGCACGCGGGCTCGACATGCTGAACGGCGCCTATCACTACCTCGACCTCGTGCCCAAGGGCCGCGACGAGGAGGCGCTGCCGGCGTCGCAGGCCTGGGTGCGCCGGCACGACGAATACGACCGCTGATGCCAGGGGCGAGGAGGATCGAGCCATGAGCTACAAGGACACGGCCACGAAGCTCGCGGGCTACCGCGCGGAGATCGCGGAGCTGCGCAAGAAGATCCGCGCGGCGCAGGCGGAGATCGAGCCCGAAGAAGTCCGCGACTACGTCTTCTCCACGCCCGGCGGCTCGGTGCGCCTCAGCGAGCTCTTCGGCGGCAAGCCCGATCTCTTCGTGATTCACAACATGGGCAGGTCCTGCCCCTATTGCACGCTCTGGGCGGACGGCTTCAACGGCGTCTACCACCATCTCGCGGATCGCGCGGGCTTCGCGGTCTCGAGCCCCGATGCGCCCGCGATACAGAAGGAATTCGCGGCGAGCCGCGGCTGGCGTTTCCCGATGGTGAGCCACCAGGGCACGAGCTTTGCCGCCGACATGGGATACGTGCGCGGGTCGGGTGCGTTCTCGCCGGGCATCTCCGCGTTCAAGCGCGAGGGCGTGCGCATCCTTCGGGTCTCCGACGCGCCCTTCAGCCCGGGCGACGATTTCTGCTCCTTCTGGCACGTGCTCGACCTGCTGCCGGAAGGTGCCGGCGATTGGTCGCCCAAATACACCTACCCCGCCCAGCGCGCCCCGTAGCCCGCGCTCTTCAGGCTCTCCGCGATCTCCCCGAGGATCGCGGGGTCGTCGATGGTCGCGGGCATGCGGTACTCCTCGCCGTCCGCGATCTTGCGCATGGTGCCGCGGAGGATCTTGCCCGAGCGCGTCTTGGGGAGGCGCTGCACCACGATCGCGGTCTTGAAGCTCGCGACGGGACCGATGCGCTCGCGCACGAGGCTCACGGCCTCGCTCGCGATCTCCTGCGCCCCCTTCTTGACGCCCGCCTTCAGCACCAGGAAGCCCAACGGCACCTGGCCCTTGAGCTGATCGTTGACGCCGATCACTGCGCATTCCGCGACGTCCGGGTGCGAGGCCAGCACCTCCTCGATGCCGCCCGTCGAGAGCCGGTGGCCCGCGACGTTGATGATGTCGTCGGTGCGGGTCATCACGAAGACATAGCCGTCGGCGTCGATGTAGCCGGCATCCGCGGTCTGGTAATAGCCGGGGTATTCCTGGAGATAGGACTGCACGAAGCGGTCGTCCGCATTCCAGAGCGTCGGCAGCGTGCCCGGCGGCAGCGGCAGCTTCGCCACGAGCGCGCCGATCTCGCCGCGCTTCACCTCGTGCCCCTCGGGGTCGAGGACGCGCAGATCCCAGCCGGGCATGGGCTTGGTCGAGGAACCCGGCTTCACCGGCATGAGCTCGATCCCCGCGGGGTTGGCGGTGATCGGCCAGCCCGTCTCGGTCTGCCACCAGTGGTCGATGATCGGCACCTTGAGCTGCGTTTGCGCCCACTCGACGGTCGGGGGATCCGCGCGCTCGCCCGCGAGGAAGAGCGCGCGGAACTTCGAGAGATCGTGTTTGCGCATGAGGTGCCCGTCGGGGTCCTCGCGCTTGATCGCGCGGAAGGCCGTGGGAGCCGTGAAGAGCGAGACTGCGCCGTGCTCGGCGATGATGCGCCAGAAGACGCCCGCGTCGGGCGTCCCCACGGGCTTTCCCTCGAAGAGGATCGAGGTGCAGCCATAGATGAGCGGCGCGTAGACGATGTAGGAATGGCCGACTACCCAGCCGACGTCCGAGGCCGTCCACCAAGTCTCGCCGGGCTTGATGCCGTAGACGTTCGCCATCGACCAGTGGAGCGCCACGGCGTGGCCGCCATTGTGCCGCACGATCCCCTTGGGAATGCCGGTCGTGCCCGACGTGTAGAGGATGTAGAGCGGGTCGGTCGCCTCGACCGGCACGCAGTCCGCGGGCTTCGCCTTCGCCACCAGCTCCTGCCAGTCGTGATCGCGGCCCCTGACGAGCGGCGCCTGTTGCATCGGCCGCTGCAGGATCACGCAGGAGCGGGGCTTGGCGCTCGAGAGCTCGATCGCGTGATCGAGCAGCGGCTTATAGGGAATGACCCGCTGCACCTCGATGCCGCAGGAGGCTGAAAGAATTACCTTGGGCTTGGCGTCGTCGATGCGCGTCGCAAGCTCGGGCGCAGCGAAGCCGCCGAAGACCACGGAGTGGATCGCGCCGATGCGCGCGCAGGCGAGCATGGCCATCGCGGCTTCCGGCACCATCGGCATGTAGATGAGGACGCGGTCGCCCTTGGCGACGCCCAATCCCACGAGCGCGCCCGCGAGCCGCGCCACGGCATCGCGGAGCTCGCGATAGCTGAATTTCTTGATTTCGCCGGTGACGGGGCTGTCGTAGATGAGGGCGGTCTGGCTGGCGCGGCCGCGCCCGACGTGGCGGTCGAGCGCATTCCAGCAGGTGTTGAGCCGCGCCCCCTTGAACCAGAGATAGAAGGGCGCCCGGCTGCGGTCGAGCACCTGGTCCCAGCGCCGCTCCCAATCGATGCTTTGGGCCGCCTCCGCCCAGAAGCCCTCGGGGTCGGCGAGCGAGCGGCGATAGACCTCATCGTAGCGTGGCATGGCGGGTGTACCCCTGGGGTTGCTGCCCGATCTTCACATGAGCGGCTTCCCGTCGTAAATCCAGTGGCATGAGCAATCCCTTCGAGACCGACCTCGACCGCAATTCCGCGAACTACGTGCCGCTGACGCCGCTGAGCTTCCTCGAGCGCAGCGCCGGCGTCTTCCCGGACCGGACTTCCGTGCTGCACGGCAAGCGCCGCTATAGCTGGGCCGAGACCTATCGCCGCTGCCGGCAGCTCGCGAGCGCGCTTTTGAAGCGCGGCGTGGGCCCGGGCGACACGGTCGCGGTGATGGCGCCCAACGTCCCGGAGGCCTTCGAGGCGCATTTCGGCGTCCCCATGGCGGGCGCGGTGCTGAACGCGCTCAACATCCGCCTCGACGCCGAGACCATCGCCTTCATCCTCACCCACGGCGAGGCGAAGGTGCTCCTGACGGACAGGGAATTCTCGCCGGTGATCGAGAAGGCGCTCTCGCTGCTCGAGCGCAAGCCGCTCGTCGTCGACATCGACGATCCCCTCGCCGTCGGCGGGAAGCATCTGGGCGCACTCGACTATGAGGCGCTGCTTGCGGAAGGCAATCCCGAGTTCGCCTGGGAGCGTCCCCGCGACGAGTGGACGGCGATCGCGCTCAACTACACCTCCGGCACGACGGGCAATCCCAAGGGCGTCGTCTATCACCACCGCGGCGCCTATCTGAACGCGCTCGGCAACATCCTCACCTGGTCGATGCCGCAGCATCCCGTCTATCTCTGGACGCTGCCGATGTTCCACTGCAACGGCTGGTGCTTCCCCTGGACGGTAACGGCGCTCGCGGGGACCCACGTCTGCCTGCGCCGGGTCGAGGCGAAGGCGATCTACGATGCGATCGCCGAGCGGGGCGTCACGCATCTCTGCGGGGCGCCCATCGTCATGAACATGTTGCTGAACGCGCCGGCGGCGGAGCGGCGGGACTTGCGAGGCGCGGTCGCGATGATGACCGCAGGCGCGGCGCCGCCCGCGGCGGTCATCGAGGGCATGGAGAAGCTCGGCTTCCGCATCACCCACGTCTATGGCCTCACCGAAGTCTACGGCCCTTCCGTGGTCTGCGCGTGGCACGAGGAATGGGACGCGAAGCCCACGCATGAGCGCGCGGCGCTCAAGGCGCGCCAGGGCGTCAACTATCCCGTGCTCGAGGGCCTGATGGTCGCGGACGCGAAGACGCTGGCGCCGGTGCCCATGGACGGCGAGACCATGGGCGAGGTCTTCATGCGCGGCAACATCGTGATGAAGGGCTATCTCAAGAATCCCAGCGCCACGGAGGAGGCTTTCGCCGGCGGCTGGTTCCACACCGGCGATCTCGGGGTCTGGCACGAGGACGGCTACATTGAGCTCAAGGACCGCTCCAAGGACATCATCATCTCCGGCGGCGAGAACATCTCCACGATCGAGGTCGAGGGCGTGCTCTACCGCCATCCCGCCGTGCTCGAAGCCGCGGTGGTCGCGCGCCCCGACGAGATCTGGGGCGAGACCCCCTGCGCCTTCGTCACCTTGAAGCCCGGCCACGAGGCCACGAGCGACGACATCGTTGCCTTCTGCCGCGAGCGCCTCGCGCGCTTCAAGGTGCCGAAGACCGTCGTCTTCGGCACACTCCCGAAGACCTCGACGGGCAAGATCCAGAAATTCGTCCTGCGTCAGCAGGCGAAGGCGCTGTCCTAGACGCGCCTCAGCGGACCTCGACGTCCTTCCAGAAGCCGAAGCGGTCCTTCGTCCGCATCATCTTGGGCTGCGGCGCCTCGTAGGCCCAGGCGGCGCGCTCGTGCCGGACGCCGTCGATGACGACGTCGTAGAATTGCACGCCGTGCGGACAAGCGCGGTCGGAGTCCGTCTTCGGGGCCTTCGCAAGCCATTCCTTGCGCACGGAAGCGCTCGGGAAATATTGGTAGCCGTCGACTTCAACCGTGTCCGTGCTCTCGGCGATTACCCGTCCCTCGAGAGTTGCTTTCATGGCAGGCTCCTTCTGCCCCGAAGTATGCCGCATCCGTCAGTTCCTGAAAATGTTGCGCCGGATCCAGGGGCCGATGCCGAAATTACTCTGGGTGAAGGACTGCCCGGTCTGCTCCATCCGCGCGCGAATGCCCGTGGGATTCCAGCCCGTGAGCTCAGCGAGGTTCGCCGCCTCCGTCTCGAAGCGCGCGGGCAGCGAGGCCAAATACTCGTCGCCGGCCCTGCAATTCGCGGCGCCCTGGAACGGATGGCGCAGGACGTAGCGGCCCTGGAAGCTCGAGCGGTCGCGTGTCTCGAGAAACGCCAGATCCTCCGGAAAATGCGCGGCATCGTAACGTACGTGGAGCCGCGTCACGTAGGCGTCGGAGCCGGAGCCGAAGGATTGATAGGGCTTGTCGCTGTCGTTGCCGATCCAGCGCGCGCCCAGCTCCACGAGCTCCTTGTTCTTGAGCGGCTCGGCCGCGCAGGGATCGCACCAACCCATGTCCCAGGCGTATTCCACGAAGACCGCACGCATGTCCTCGCGCGCGACCGCTCGCTCGAACATCGATTTGTAGAAGACCGGGAACTCCTCCTTGACGTAGAGCGGCACCTCCACGTCCGAGGGGAGCTTCACGGTGCGGTAATTCGCGGTCTCGACGCGGCCCTTGCGCGTGAGCGCGAGGACGATCAGGTCCTGGGGCCCATTGGCGTTCACGGTGCCGAGGCGGAGCGGCAGCATGAACTTCTTGGTCTCGTAGCGGACCTGGAGCGGACGCAGGAACTCGTTGCCCTGGAGCTGCATGCGCTCGAGATTCACCTTCGCGACGAAGAAGTGCATTTTCTGCTTGATGTAGCTCGCGAGCACCGCCTCGGCACCATCGGGGATGCGATAGCCGTTGTCGGCGAGCCAATTGACGAGCCCGTCGCTCTGCTCGGCGGAGAGGATCGACACGTCGTACTCCGCGACGTCATAGCTCGCCTCCACCGTGACGCCGGCGTAGCGCGATTTCTCGACTCTGGCCGATACGTCGGCGCGTGCATTCCCAGCGCTCATCGCCGGGGTGGGATAGACCCTCGGCGCGCAGGGATCCTCGTCGAAATACTCGACCAGCCGCGGCGCGGTGAAGGCGTCGAGGTGATCGATGGTCCTGATGTCGACGACGCCGATCTGCTTGCGCTCGATGAAGGTCGGGACGGGGATCACGACAGCGAATTCCTTGGGGTCGCCCTCGTAGTCGTTCGCCATGGTGACGGCGGTCTTGCCGTCGTCCCAGGCGAGCACGACCTTAGAGGACTTGTTGAAGAGCTTGCTGTCGGCCTTGGCGACGTAAAAGCCGCAGAAGGCGGATGCGGGCGCTGCGGCGGCGCCGAGCTGCGCCGCGATCGCGCCGACGGCGACCGCGGATTTGAGGCGGCGGGAAAGTCGAGGCGACATTCTCGGTACTCCCTTCTAGGACGGCTTGGACCACTGGAACCGCTCGGCCGGGAGAAGGCGGTCGAGGGCTGGCGTGAAGAGCGAGACCGCCACCAGCGCGATAGGAAGAGCGGGCCGGAGCTGCTGGAAGAAGGCGAGCCAATGTGCGAGGAGCGCCACCGCGAGCGCGAAGACGAGACGCCCGAGGCGCGAATCCGGCGCCGTCCGCGGATCGGAGATCATGAAGAAGGCGAAGAGCAGCAGCGCGCCATTCTCGAGCTGATGGAGCGGGATCGCGAGGGGATCGCCGAGCCACTCCGCGCGCGCGAGGAGGAGTGCCACATGGGCGCCGAGGAAGAAGAGCGCGATGTCCGTGCGGCGCGATGCCTGCAGCACGAGGATCGCGAAAAAGGCCAAGAGGGCCGCGAACCAGATGCTCGCTCCCCATTGCCCCGGCGAGATCCAGACGCGGTCGGTCGCGAGGAGCAGCGTCACGATGGCGATCGCCGCGGGGTTCCAGAGATGCTTGCCGTCGATGCGGATCGCGAATTTCGCGACGATGGCGAGGACGCCCGCAACCGCCATCAGCCCGGGATCGTCCGTGCGCAGCAGCAGACTCAGGGAGAGGCCCGTGATGAGCGGCGAGCGCAGGTCGATCCGCGGCAGGTGCCAGAGCTGGGAGCAGGTGATCTGGGCGCCGAGCGCGCTCGCGATCGCGAGGAGGCTCGGTATCGGCCGCGCCCCGAAATCGAGCCAGGCCATGTTGAGAGCGAGCAGCGTCGCCAGCGCGGCGATCTGAAAGTGCCGGGCGTCGCGGAGCCAGGCCCGCCATGGGAGCGCGGCGAGGCGTAGCGGGATCGACGGACTCCGAGCTAAGGCAATCGCGTCGACGCTACCGGAGAAGGCCATGGCCGCACCGCTCGCCAGGGATCGATGCGGCGATGCTCAACCGGGAATTGGGCCGAACTGCGGCACCGCCGTGGAAAGATTTCAGCTCGTTGCGAGCGTTCTTACGCCCGCACCTTGCCGTATTGACCGTACGCGCCTCCCGATCCGATGCTTCAATATTCAAGAGTAACGAACCGGGCGGCATCGCACCCGGCGTTCCCGCGGGCAAGACATCTCGGAAGGTCGGCATGAAGAAGAAGCGCAGGAAACACGAAAAGGGCAGCGCGGAGGTTCTTCGCAATGCCAAGGAGGTAGCGTCCCTGGAGCAGAATTGGCGCATCGGCGGAAAACCGAAAGTGCGCATTCCGCCCAAGGAGTACAAATACGTCGAGGAGCTCGCGCATCTGCAGTTCGAGCTCATCAAGCTCCAGGAATGGGTGCGCACGAACGGCCTCAAGGTCGCCGTCGTCTTCGAGGGCCGCGACGCCGCGGGCAAGGGCGGCGTCATCAAGCGGATCACCGCGCCGCTCAATCCGCGGATTTGCCGCGTCGTCGCGCTCGGCACGCCCACCGAGCGCGAGCGCGGCCAGTGGTATTTCCAGCGCTACGTCGCGGAACTCCCGGCCCGTGGCGAGATCGTGCTCTTCGACCGGAGCTGGTACAACCGCGCGGGCGTCGAGCGCGTCATGGGCTTCTGCACCGAGGAGGAATACTGGGAGTTCCTCCGGGCCTGCCCGCTCTTCGAGGAGATGCTGATCCGCTCGGGAATCCATCTCGTCAAATACTGGTTCTCCGTGAGCGACGAGCAGCAGGAGGGGCGCTTCCTCGAGCGCATGCACAATCCCTTCAAGCGCTGGAAGCTGAGCCGCATGGACCTGGAGGCGCGCAAGCGCTGGGTCGAATACTCCAGGGCCAAAGACACGATGCTCGCCTATACCGACACCGAGTTCAGCCCCTGGTTCGTCGTCGACGCCGACAACAAGAAGCGGGCGCGGCTCAACTGCGTCCATCATCTTCTGCAGCAAGTCCCCTACCGCGACATGAGCCCGATCGAGCTCCCGCTTCCGCCGCGCCAGTCCGACAAGGGCTACAAGCGGCCGAAGAAATCGAGCCAGAAATTCGTGCCCGGAGTTTACTGAGCGGTAGCGCAACGAGCCGCCTCCGTGCAGGATGATTCGAGCTCAGCGGGAGAAGACTCGATGATTCTTGAAATCGCCCAAATCGCCGTGAAGCCCGGCCTCGAATCCGAGTTCGAGGCCGGCGTCGCCAAGGCCGCGCCGCTCTTCCGGCGCGCCAAGGGCTGCAAGGGAATGGAATTGCAGCGCTCGATCGAGAAGCCCGGCCGCTACCGTCTCTTCATCAAATGGGAGACTCTCGAGAACCACACCGTCGATTTCCGCGGCTCCGCCGACTTCCAGGAATGGCGCAAGCTCGTGGGGCACTGCTTCGAGAGCCCGCCGGAGGTGGAGCACACGCGGCAGGCCGTCGTGGGGTTCTGATCCCCGCGCTCAGTCGCCGTGGCCGATCGCGGCCACCTCGCTCATGCGGATGTCGAGGCTGTCGAAGAGCGGGGAGTCGCCGCGCTGCGGCGTCGCGGATGCGGCATAATATCGCGCGTTCTTCATCGTCAAGACCGATCCGTCCGCGCTCACGCCCGCGAGCGTGCCGGAGACGATGGGACCGCTGCGCAGGAAGACCATTACGGGCCTCTGCTTCGCCGCCTCCGCTTTGGCGATTTGCGCGAGTGCCGCCTCCTCGCCCGCGGCACGGGCTTGGGGAGCGGCAATTAATGAAACGGCAATCGCCGCTCCCAGCAAGAGTGCGCGGATCAAGGGTAGACCCCAATGCGTAAGGCTTCGCTCGCCCGACACTAGCGTGCCGGGCCGAGACCGCGCCAATCCCGTTCGCGTGAGGCTAGTGCTGGTGCTCTAGCTGAAAGATCTCGTCCTTGATTCTGAGTTTCTGCCGCTTGATGTCGTGGATCATGTCCTCGTTGGGCATCGGCCTATGGCTTTCTTCTTCAAGGGCTTGTTCCAGGCTCTGATGCTTGGCCCGCAGGGCCTCGATACGATCCTGTAAGGACATGCGGCTCCTCCTTGTGCAAGACGAGCTAGGCCTCCATGGTCCGCCTGTGGAGGCCGGAGATCAATAGGGATATGCTGCCGCACCCGGCCCGATTCCAGACCCCCCGCGGTTCAATCGGCTGGATCGGACGGCGGAGGTGGGCGTGCAGGACAAACCTCGGATGATCGTGGGGATCAGCGGTGCCTCCGGAGTCGTCTACGGAGTGCGGCTGCTGGAGATGCTGCGGCCGATGCCGGTCGAGACCCATCTCGTGATGACCCGCACCGCCGAGGTGACGCTCGCTCACGAATTGGACATGAAATTGCGCGAGGTCCACGCCCTTGCGGACCACGTGCACGCCGCGGGCGATCTCGCGGCGCCGATCTCCTCGGGCTCCTTCAAGACCCTCGGCATGATCGTCGCCCCCTGCTCCATCCGCAGCCTCGCGGAGATCGCAACGGGCGCCACCTCGACGCTCCTCACGCGCGCGGCCGACGTGGTGCTGAAGGAGCGCCGCCGGCTCGTTCTCATGGTGCGGGAGACGCCGCTCCACACGGGACACCTCCGCAGCATGGCCGCGGCCTCCGAGCTTGGGGCAATCGTGGCCCCGCCGGTCCCGGCCTTCTACGCGCGGCCGCAAAGCCTCGAGGAGATGATCGACCACAGCCTCGGCCGCGTGCTCGATCTCTTCGGGCTCGAGAGCGGCACGGTGCAGCGCTGGGGCGAGTCCCGTCCGCCCGAGGTGGCACCGCTTCGCCGCCCCCGCTCCCGCTGAGCTAATCGGCGCTCGCAACTCCCTGCGGCCGGTATCCCGGCTCTTTGAGGCGGAGGCGGTCGAGGATCGCCGCCGCGTTGAGCTCCTTGCCCCGGGGCGCGCAGTAGAAGCCGTCGATGCGCGCCGGGCGCTGCCCGCCGAGCTCCGCGATAAAGACGAGGCAGGGGCCGGCGGCCGTGTCCGCGACCGCATAGCGCAGGACGCCGAGAGAGGTCGGCCGCTCCGCCGCGGGACGGAAGCGGGGCGAGACTTCCGTAATCGTCGGCCAGCTTCGCGCGATCTCCTCGGGCGAGAGGAAGCGCGAGAAGCCTCGCTCGGGGCCCAAGCGGACGTAGCGCGCGCTCGCGCGTGGCCATTCCTGCTCCGGCGCCGAGAGGAACGAGATCTCGACGAGATAGGCTCCGTCTGGCGGCACGGCCCAATAGCTGCGGCGGATCGAGCGCTCGAGCCCCGGCGGGTCGAAAGCGAGCGCGGTCTCCTCGGGCCGGACCGCGTGCCATTCGAGGTCGGCGCCGGGCTGGCGGTTCGCGACCGGCCGCGCGCGGCCGGCCTCGTCGAGGATTTGTGCGAGGAGCGGCGCCGCCTGCTCGCGCCGGAGCCCCACGCCGAGCCGCCGGTCGTAGAGCGCGCGCAGCACCGCCTCGTCCGCCTCGCTCAGGGTGTCGCTCCAGCGGATCGGCCCCATCACCGAGGGCAGCACGGAGGAATGATGCGGGAAGCCATAGGCATGCATGAGCTCGTGATCGAGGCAGGCGGCAAAGGTGCGCGCGGGCTCGGTCGCGATGAAGACGCGCGCGCGGCGAATGCCGCTCTCGTCGTAGGTCGTCCGCGTGGAGCAGGCCGCGAACTCGTCGCGCAGGGGGACCCGCGTCCCCCGCACGAACTCGAAGACGAGCGTCGCCTCGGAGGCGTTGCCCGGCGCGGCGACGACCCCCGTCAGCGCCTGAAAGCGTGCGAGGCGCTCGGCGATGCGGCGCTGGGCGTCGGGCGGCGCGGGGCCCAAGATCGCGTAGGTGAGGGAGCGATCGGCCCAGCGCAGGAGCGTCGGAGACGTTCCCTCGGGCGCCGCCGCATTGCCGTAGGCGAGCTCGTCGAAGAAGCGCGCGAGGCGCGTCGAGGAAGCCGTGTCTCGGCGCGGCTGCGCCGCGGCAGGATCAGGGGGCGGGGGGTCGCCCGGCGCCGCTTGCTGCCCGCCCGTGCAAGCGCATAGCAGCAGCAGGCCCGCGAGCGCCGGGCCGCGCCATCTCACGGAGCGACTACTGCCGCCAAGGCCGCCGCTATCGGTGCCGCCAATCCGCGCTCGTCGGCACTCGAAAGGCAGAGCTCGAGGTTCGCTGCCGCAAGGCGGCGGCGCTCCGCGAGCGCCACGCCCGCCCGCGCCGCCGGCGCTCCCTCGGCCATGAGCCGCTGCCCCACTTGCTCCGCCGAGATCTCCAGAGTCTTCGCAGCGGAATAGACGGACTCGGTCTGCGCGACCGCCGCGGCCTTGATCGCGCGCCGCGCGCTCCGGAGCGGTATCAGGACGCCCTCGCGCCAGCCCTGAACGCGCTCCGCCGCGGCCGTTCGCTCGGCCACCGTCAGCGCGACGCCCTCGTGGAGGCCGAGCCAGCAGGCGTAGAGCAGGAGGTTCACGTCGTGGCCGAAACGGTCCTGCAGCGCGATGAGCGCGGGCGAGACGCCTTCGCGCCCGTAAAAGGCGAGAGTGAAGGACCAGAAGGAGTCGCCGCGCATGTCAGTCGTCTCCGAGAGAGATTCCGAGCCCGCGTGCCGTGCGCACCAGCGTACCCTGGGGATCGACGGTCTGCGGCGCGCGGATTGCCGCGGCCAGCGGCACGTCGACGACGGCACGGTTCTGCCAAGCTACCATGCGGTCGGAGGCGCCGGCGACCGCGAGATCGACGGCGTGGACGCCGAAGGCCTGCGCGACCAGCCGGTCGCTCCAGGTGGGCTCGCCGCCGCGCTGCACGTGACCCAGCACGGTCACGCGGATCTCCGCGCCGGTCGCGGGTGCCAGCGCCTCCGCGAGCCGATGCCCGACGCCGCCATAGGTGCCACCGGTCAAGCGCTGCCGGACCTGCTGGCCCCTGGGATCGGGTACCGCTTCCGCGACCACGATGAGCGCGAAGTTCCGGCCGCGCCGCCGCAGCAGCGCGATGTGCCGCGCGACCGCCTCGAGCCTATAAGGGATTTCCGGAATGAGAATCACGTCGGCGCCGCCGGCGATTCCCGCCGCGAGCGCGATGTGGCCGGCATCGCGGCCCATCACCTCGAGGATCATCACGCGATCGTGGCTCGCCGCCGTCGGCTGCAACCGATCAAGCGCCTCGGTCGCAACGGCGACCGCCGTGTGATATCCGACCGCGCTCTCGGTCGAGCCCACGTCGTTGTCGATCGTCTTGGGGATTCCCACGAGACGGATGCCGCCCTGCTGCGCGAGGCGGCGCAGGATCGCGAAGCTGCCGTCCCCGCCGACACCGATCAGCGCCTCGGCGCCGCAGAGCCGGAAACCCTCGATCACCTCGCGCGAGCGGTCGCGCTTGCGGCCGCCTCGCGTCGGAAAGGCGAAGGGATTGCCCTTGTTGGTCGTGCCGAGGATCGTGCCGCCCATGCGCAGGAGCGTGCTCCCGGCCAGCGCGAGATCGAGCTCGATCGCGTCGACGGGCCGGCGCAGCAGCCCCATCGTGCCGTGGCGAATGCCGACCACGCGCCAGCCGTGGCCTTCGATCGCACGATGCACCACCGCGCGGATGATGGCGTTGAGGCCCGCGCAGTCGCCGCCGCTCGTCAGCAGCGCCAGGGTGCGCCCACGCGCGGATTTGGCCATCGCTCGCCTGCTCCCGGCTTCCCCGGAATGGGGTTCCGCTTCGCCTTGCCGAGCATAGTCTGGTATATTGCGAGCCTCACGAGAAAACCCGCAGACTGCCGCTGGCGATGGACCTCGACCTCGAAGCGATCAAGGCGCGCGTGGAGCAATTGAAGAGCGAGCACCGCGATCTCGACGAGGCGATCGCGCGCATCAGCGAGAAGGCGCCCTTCAACCAGCTGCAAATTCAACGCCTGAAGAAGCGCAAGCTCGTGCTCAAGGATCTGATCGCCAAGCTCGAGAGCCAGCTCGTGCCGGACATCATCGCCTGACCGGACGCGCGAAATATTACAGTGATTTTCTGTTATTATGCCGCGGAGCCGGCGCGGCGGTGCTCGCGCTTGCGCTCGTACATGGCGCGGTCGGCGGAATCGAGGATCTCGCCGGCGTTTTGCTCGCCACTGAAGGCGTGCACGCCATAAGCGACCTGGAGCGTGATCGCGCGGCCCTGCCACATCAGAGGGCGGTGGCGTACGGCCTCCGCGAGCTGGAGCGCCTTGGCGTCCGCGAGCGTCTTGTCGGATTGCATGAGGAGCACGCCGAACTCGTCGCCGCCGAGTCGCGCGACGACGTCGGAGTTGCGGACGTTCTCGACGAGGGTGCGTGAGATCTGCACGAGGGCGGCATCGCCCGCGGCATGGCCGTAAGCGTCGTTGATCATCTTGAGGTCGTTCACGTCGAGATAGACGATGCTCGCGGGCGCTCCGTAGCGCTGGGCGATAGCGATCATGCGCGTGACCTCGCGCAGGAAGGCACGGCGATTCGCGACGGGGATCATCGGATCCTCGTCGGCCAATCGCTCGAGGAAGTCGATGCGCTTGCGCGCCTCGCCGAGATCCCGGCGCAGCTGATCGACCTCGGCAAGGAGTGTTAAGAGCGCCTGTCGTACCTTGGGAGTGATCTCCGCTTCCGGCAGGCCCGCGAGCTCGACCGCATCGGCCGGCCGGGCGGCGGCGGCATAGGCCGCGGCCGCGCCCGCCGCCCGCTCCGGCCGGCGGAGCGACGCAACGCGGGACGAGGACCTGGTGTCGCGGATTTCCATTCGGGCGCGGGCTATGTTGGGACGTCGCTTCTGACGTCCTTGGCCAGTAAACAGCAATTGAATTAACAACCGCCTAATCCGGCGCCCGCGGAGCGCTTGCTCTCGCGGGATCGATCCCCAATAATGCGCGTTTTCTACGCGGGGGCCCCGAGGCTTGACGCGCATGGCGGCGGAACGGCCGACGGTCGGCATTATCATGGGGAGTCAGTCCGATTGGGAGACGCTGCGGCACGCGGCGGCGACCCTCGAGCACCTGCACATCCCGCACGAGACGCGAATCGTCTCCGCCCACCGGACGCCGGAGCGGCTTTACGACTACGCGCGCGAGGCGCGAAAGCGCGGCCTCAAGGTGATCATCGCGGGTGCCGGAGGTGCTGCGCACCTGCCGGGGATGGCGGCCTCCATGACGACGCTGCCCGTCCTGGGTGTCCCCATCGAGACCAAGGCGCTCAAGGGCCTCGACAGCCTGCTCTCGATCGTCCAGATGCCCGGCGGCGTCCCCGTCGGCACCCTCGCCATCGGCAAGGCCGGCGCGATCAACGCCGCCCTCCTCGCCGCCGCCATTCTCGCGACATCCGACGCGAAGATCGCGGCGGCATTGGAGCGGTTCCGCGCGGAGCAGACTTCGGGCGTGGCCGAGCGCCCGAGCGACGAGCCCACGCAGGCGGGATGATCGCACCCGGCGCCACCATCGGCATCCTCGGCGGCGGCCAGCTCGGTCGGATGACCGCGCTCGCCGCCGCGAGCCTCGGCTACAAATCCCACGTCTACTGTCCCGATCCCGAGGGTCCGGCGAAGCTCGTGACGCCCTTCGCGACCACCGCCGCCTACGACGATTGGGCGGCGCTCGACCGCTTCGCGAAGGCCGTCGACGTCGTGACCTTCGAGTTCGAGAACGTGCCTGCGGACACTGCGGATCATCTCGCCCGGCTGAAGCCGGTGCGCCCGAGCCCGGCCGTGCTGAAAATCTCCCAGGACCGGCTGCGCGAGAAGGATTTCCTGCGCTCGATCGACGTCGCGACCGCGGACTACCGCGACGTCGGCGATCCCGCGGCGCTGGCACGCGCGGTGCGCGACCTCGGCCTTCCCTGCGTCCTCAAGACCGTGCGCTACGGCTACGACGGCAAGGGCCAGGTGAAGATCGCCGCCGACGGCGATTTCGAGGCGCGCTGGGCCGAGATGGGCGCGCCCCAGGGCATCCTCGAGCGCTTCGTCGATTTCGCCTGCGAGATCTCCGTGATCGTCGCGCGCAGCGCTGCGGGCGCCGCCGCGACATACGTGCCGGTCGAGAACCAGCACGTCCAGCACATCCTCGACACCACCATCGCGCCCGCGCGGATTGCGCCGGAAGTGGCGATGCGCGCGGAGGCCGTCGCGCGGCACATCGCCGAGCGGCTCGATCTCGTGGGCCTCCTCGCGGTCGAGATGTTCGTGACGCCCTCGGACCAGATCCTCGTGAACGAGCTCGCGCCCCGGCCGCACAATTCCGGCCACTGGACCATCGACGCCTGCGTCACGAGCCAGTTCGAGCAGCTCGTGCGCGCGATCTGCGACCTGCCGCTGGGCTCGACCGAGCGCCACTCCGACGCCGTCATGAAGAACCTGATCGGCGCCGACGTCGAGAAATGGCGCGAGACGCTCCACGAGGCGAATGCGAAGCTCCACCTCTACGGCAAGACCGAGGCGCGCCCGGGCCGCAAGATGGGCCACGTGACGCGCCTCAGCCCGCGGCGCTGACACCCGGCGAGGCTCCCCATGCAAGACCTCTTTCCCAAGGCCGAAGCGATCGGCACGCGCCTCAAGACGCGCGGCGAGACGCTCGTCGTCGCGGAGTCCTCGACCGGCGGGCTGATCTCGGCGGCGCTCCTCGCGGTGCCCGGCGCTTCCGCCTATTTCCTCGGCGGCGCCGTCGTCTACACGCGGCAGTCGCGGCGGGAGCTTCTCGGCATCCCCGACAGCGCGCTCGCGAGCATGCGGCCCTCGACCGAGGCCTATGCGCTGCTGCTCGCAAAGACCGCGCGCGACCGCTTCGGCGCGACCTGGGCGATCGGCGAGACCGGCGCCACCGGCCCCACCGGCAACCGCTACGGCGACGCCGCGGGACATTGCTGTCTTGCCGTCGTGGGGAAGAGCGAAACCGCGATCACGATCGAGACCGGCAGCCCCGACCGCGCCGCCAATATGCGTGCCTTCGCCGCGGCCGCGCTCGATCTTCTCGCCAAGAGCCTGGGCTGATCCGACCTTGAGGCTGCGCGAGCGCATCACCGAGCATTGCGGCGGTCATTGCGAGATCCTGACGGTGCGCCGCTCGCCGCGCTTCCGCGCGCATCTCTTCGTCGCGGACGTCAGCCGCCGCGGCAGGCCCACGCGCATTCTGGGCGCGGTCGACCGCGACCTCCGGGTCATGGAGCAGTCGGCCATGGACCTGATGCGTCCGGAGCGCCTCGTCTATGGCTACGAGCGCATGATGCTGGTGGCCTTCTCGCTCGTCCCCGCGCCGAGGCGCGCGCTGCTGCTGGGCTTGGGCGGCGGCGCGATGTGCCGGCACCTCGCCGCATACCTCCGGGATTGCGAGGTGACCGTCGTCGAGCGCGATCCCGTCGTGCTCCGCCTCGCGCGCGAGTATTTCCATCTCGCGCGTCCGGTACGCGTGGCCGATGCCGAGGCGGTGATCGCCGAGGCGAAGAGCTCCTATGACGTCGTCCTCGTCGATCTCTATGACGGCGGCGGCGCCGCGGTGACGCCGCGGCGCTTCTGGGGCGATTGCGTGAGCGCGCTCCGCCCCGGCGGCTCTCTCGCCATCAACTGGGCGGAATTCGTGGGCGTGAGCCGCGTGCAGGATGAGGTAAAGGCGATCCGCAGGGTCGCGCCCAAATCCTTCTTCCTCTTGGAGCGCGATCCCCGCCCCAACATCATCCAACTCGCCCCGATGCTTCGCGGCTTCCGCCGGGACGATCTCGCGGCGCGCTGGCGCGATTTTGCGGATGCGCGGAAGCTCCCCCGATCCGACCGCGCGATCCTCAGCGGCTGCGATGTCGTGGCCCGCTATCCCGTCCTTTGAGGTCCCCGCTCAATCCCGCGGCATCACGTCGAAGGCGATGGAGATGCGGCGCTGGTCGGACACGAAGGGGATGGTGCGGTGATAGAAGTAGGAGGGGAAGAGGATCATCAGCCCCTCCTCCGGCCGCACCGGCATGATGCCCGTCGCCTCCGTGATCGGGAAATCCTTGGGCGGGCGGCCGAGCTCGAAGAAGCCTTCCTGCCCGTGCTCGGGCTTGCCCACGATGTCCGGCAGCAGCGGGTAGTAGACGCCGCTGATGTAGCCGTCCATGTGGATGTGCGGATCGAGATTGCCCTGGAAATGCAGCACGGCCGCCCAGGAGGCCCAGGCCCATTTCTTCGGCGGCTTCATCAGGAAGCGGTGGTTCGAGCCTTTGGGAATGCGCGCGAGATAATTTTCGACGCCCTTGCGCGCGATCGCCTCGAGCGCCGCGGCGGGCCCCTCCTTGGGGCCGAAGAAATCCGTCGTGATCGCGAGCGCGGGGTGATGGTAATGCGGATCGGCCTCGGGGGGCACGTGCAGCGTCCGGTGGTTGAGCGTGAAATCCACGAGCGCGCGGTTGAACTCCGCAAGATCGGCGTAGCCCGGCGGCGTCTCCACCTTGAAAGTGTGCACGAAGTCGAAATCGAGGAGATGGCGCGCGGCGTCGCGCTCGCCGGCCTGATAGAGCGCCAGGCCCTCGAGGGCGAGCGCCTCCATGTTGCCCGGCGAGACCGCGAGCCAGCGCTCGCAGGCCTCGATGGTGCCGCGCGCATCGCCCGCGGCGAGGAGCGCGTTCGCGAGATTGCTGTAGGGGACCGTCCAATCCGGCCGCTTCGCGATCACCGCGCGGTAGATTTCTATCGCCTCGTCGCCGTGCCCGGCCTTCTCGAGCGCGATGCCGAGGTTGCGCTGCGCCTCCAGCGCATCGGGATCGAGGCGCAGCACGCGGCGATAGGACTCCGCTGCCTCGGCATGACGGCCGAGGGCGTGGAGCGCAGTGCCGAGATTGTTGTGGGCAGGCACCAGATCGGGCTTCAGCCGGGCCGCCTTTGCAAAGGCGCTCGTGGCTTCCTCCATGCGCTCGAGCCGCATGAGCGCGTTGCCGAGATTGTAATGGGCCTCCGCGAAGTCCGGCCGGCGCTGCACGGCCTTGCGATAAAAGGCCGCCGCGCCCTCGGCATCGCCGAGCTCGAGCGCGATCATGCCCGCGAAGCCCAGCACGTCCGGCCGGTCCGGCTGCAGCTTAAGGATCTGCTGGCAGAGGCGGAGCGCCTCCGCCCGCTGTCCCGCGCGGTAGGCCGCGACCGCCTGCTGCTGCAAATAAGGGAGCGCCATCGCGCGGCCCCTAGCGCCGGCGCGCGAGCCGGAGGAAGAGGAAGGGATCGGGCAGACGCGAGGCGAATTCCCGAACCCGTCCGCCGAGCCGCGGTATCGCCATCACGTCCGCGAGGCGCCGGTCGAGGAAGGCCAGCGTCTCCTCGCTGCCGGGAGAGCGGTCGTCGAGCCAGTAGAGCGTGGTGGCGGCATAGACGCCCGCGAGCAGGCCGCGCTTGGTGTAGAAATTGAAATCGGTCGCGGTATCGCCCGCGGCGTACCAGAGCGCATCGACGGTGTCGTAAAGGAGCCGCATCCCCAGCGGCAGGTTCTGCGGCGCCGCCAGGAGCGAGAGCGCGCGGCGGACGGCCTCGCGGTGCGAAGCGAGAATCGCGAGGCGCGTGCGCACGCCGGCCGCGATGCGCTCGCGGACCTTCATCTTCTCGAGGCCGAGGGGTGCCAACGCGCGGAGCGTCTCGCGATCGGCCCAATGGCTGAATGCTGCGACGAGATCGCGCGGGCCGCCGGGACAGAGGCTCGGGAGCTCCAGGGGATCGAGGTGCATCCGCTCCGCCGCCTTCTGCATGGCATAGCTCGTCCAGCCGTCGAAGGGGACCTCCGGCAGCATCGTCTGCAGCAGGCGGTCCAGGGTCTCGCGGTCCTGCATCGCGCTTACTCCGCGGCCTTGGCGGCCGCCGCGGCGAGGTCGATGGGATAGCGCTGCCACTCCTCGACGAAGGCGATCAAGCGGTGATCAGTCATGCGCTGGGGATAGAGGACGCCGTCGAGGTGGTCGCACTCGTGCTGGACGACGCGGGCGTGGAAGCCCTCGACGCTCCGGTCGATGGTCCCGCCCTCCGGGGTGAGACCGCGATAGCGGACGCGCGCCCAACGCGGCACCGCCCCGCGCAGGCCAGGTATCGAGAGGCAGCCTTCCCAGCCAAGCTCGCGCTCGGGCCCCAAGGGCTCGATCACGGGGTTTACGATCGCCACCAGCTCCGAAGGCGTATCGAGCGGCCGGCCGGTAGTGCGCTCGGCCGGCACCTTAAAGATCACGACCCGCTCGGAGACGTGCACCTGGGGTGCCGCAAGCCCGGCACCACCGATGTCCTCGAGGGTCTCGATCATGTCCGCGACGAGCTGGCGGACGCGGGGCGTCGTGGGGTCGGCGACGGGCCCAGCCACCTGGCGCAGCACCGGGTGGCCCATACGGGCGATTTTCAGGATGGCCATGGGGCCTATATAAGCCGTTTGCCCGGCACCGGCAAACCGGCATCCCCCGGCTTCACAACGGGTTAGACCTGTGCTATAGGGCGCTGCGTGAAGTAGGGCCGCGGCCTCGAGCCCGGCCCGTTTCGCTTCGGTAAAACCAGTCTCAACGGCTCCAAAGGAGAGTGCTGCTCGTGCAAGTTCTCGTTCGCGACAACAACGTCGACCAGGCGCTGCGCGCCCTCAAGAAAAAGCTTCAGCGCGAAGGCGTCTTCCGGGAAATGAAGATCCGTCGCAACTACGAGAAGCCGTCCGAGCGCCGCGCCCGCGAGAAGGCCGAGGCCGTCCGCCGCTACCGCAAGCTCCTCAGGAAGCGCATGGAGCGCGAGGGCTACTAGCCCCGCCGCATCCGTTCCGCGAATGCAAAGCCGCCCGGGCCCGCCGCGGCGGCTTTGGTGTCCTTACTGCCTCGCCGCTTGGCGAGTGGCGATCGCCATCGCCGCGCGATAGGCGAAGACGAGCGCCGGCCCGAGCGTGATCCCGGGCCCGGGATAGTGGCCGCGCATGATCGACGCCATGTCGTTCCCGCAGGCGAAAAGGCCCGGTATCGGCTCGCCCGTCGCCGAGAGTACGCGCCCGTCCGCATCCGTCTTCAGTCCGATGCTGGTTCCGAGCGCGCTCGGATAGACGGCCATGGCGTAAAAGGGCGGCGTCTCGATGCGGCCGAGGCAGGGGTTCGGCGCGTGGCCGGGATCGCCGTTGTGACGGTCGAAGTCGGTCGCGCCCTTGCCGAACTCCTCGTCGAGGCCGGTCTCGGAGAAACGATTGTGCCGCCGCACGGTCTCTCGGAGACCTGCGGCATCGACGCCGATCGCGCGCGCGAGCGCCTCGAGCGAGGCCGCCTCGACGAGATAGCCTTTCGCGATGAATTGGCGCCAGCGGCGGCGCCCCGGCGGAATGCGGCCGAGCCCGTATTTCCCGAGGAACTCGCGGTCGCAAACGAGCCAGGCCGGGATCGTCGGCACCGTCTCATGCGAGTTGAGCATCCCCGTGACGAAATCGTGGTAGGAGACGGCCTCGTCGACGAAGCGCCGGCCCGCCGCGTTGACCGCGACGAGGCCGGGCTTGGCGCGGTCGAGCATCAGGTGGGGGAAGACGCCGCGCCCGCCGGCGAGCCATCTCGTGTCGGAGACCGGCGTCCAGAACGCGGGCGAGGCGTGATCCTCCTCGACGGCCGCCCCGGCGGCGCGCGCGAGCGCGATGCCGTCGCCGGCAGCACCGGCGAAGGCCAGCGCGTGCGCGAGCGGCGGCCGGACATAGTCGTTCATCCGCTCGAGGCTGCCGCCGAAGCCTCCGGTCGCGAGCACGACGCCGCGGCGCGCGGCCACGCGCAGGGGCCTCCCCTCGACCGAAAGCACCGCGCCGGAGACTCCATTCTCCGCCGTCGTCAGAGACTGGAGCGAGGCGTTCAGCAGGATCCGGACGTTCTTCCGGCGCAAGCTGTAGAGGAGCCTCGCGACGAGCGCGTTGCCCATCAGAAGCCTCGTCCCTCGCCGATAGCGCAGGCGATCCCGCGCCTGCCGCCACAGCAGGGACGCCGCGGTGCGAAGCGCTGCGGCCGAGGCGAAGGGGCGAGTGAGCGGCTCGATGTCGGCCCGGCCGATCATCATGCCGCCGAGCGCCATGAATTCGCCGATCGGCGGCCGCACCAGCGCGAAGTCCTTTCCGAGGAGACGGCCGTCGAAGGGCAGCGGCGAGAGGGCGCGGCCGCCCATCGTCGCCCCCGGGCGATTGGCGAGATAATCGGGGTGCCGGGCGTAGGCCGCGAACTTCACCTCGCTCAGCCGGTCGAGGTAATCGACCGCATCCGCCGCGGTCTCGAGATAGGTCTCGCGTCGATCGTCGGAAGCGGCGCCGATCACCGCATCGAGGTAGCGCCGCGCGTCGTTGATCCCCTCCGCAAAGCCGGCCTCGCGGCTCTGGCGCGTACCCGGGACCCAGATCGTGCCGGCAGAGGTCGCACTGGTGCCGCCGACCTCCGCGGATTTCTCGCACAGGAGCACATCGAGGCCCTCGAGCGCGCACACCAGCGCCGCGGTCATGCCGGCAGCCCCGGCGCCTACGACGAGCGCGTCGACCTCGAGACCGGCCTCGCTTTCGCCGTGCATCGTGCTTGCCCGTCTCAAGCGGCGGTCACCCGCGCGATGGCCTCGGGGCTGTAATCGCCTTCGGGAAAGCCGAAGAACTCGCGCATCGCCGCGAGCTGGTTGTCCATCATCACGGTGCCGGGCTGCACGTGGCAGCCGCGCTCCCTCGCCGCGGCCAAGAATGGCGTGATCTGCGGCTCGACCACGACGTCGCCGGCGATCGCGTCGCCGGAGAGGCCGATGCAGTCGATGGGGATCGGATCGCCCGCCTTCATCCCGAGGGGGCTCGCGTTAACGACGAGGTCGAAGCCCTTCGCCGCGGCCGGCGCGACCCCCGATGGCGTGCCCGAGGCTTCGAGGCGCCGCGCCAGGTCGGACCCGCGCTCCGCGAGAATGTCCGCGACATGCACCGAGGCCGCGCCCGCCTCCGCGATCGCAAAGGCGATGGCGTTGCCGACGCCGCCGGAGCCCACGACGAGCGCACGGCGCCCCTCGATCCGCTGGCCGCTTCGGATCAATCCCTTCACGAAGCCGAGTCCGTCGACGATGTCGCCCGTCAAGCTTCCATCGGCCCCGCGCCGCACGACGTTGGCGGAGCCGACGCGGCGCGACCGCGGCGTCAGCCCGTCCAGGAGCGCGATCACCGCCTGCTTGTGCGGGATGGTCGCAATGAATCCCATGACGTTCCGCACGATGCGAAGCCCGGCCACGAACTTCGGGAGGTCCGGCGGCGCGACGTGCGCGGGCACGCAGACCGCATTGAACCCATTCAAGCGGAACAATGCGCTCAAGACTTCCGGCGAGCGGACCTGGCGGATCGGATCGCCGACAATGGGCAGAAGCTGCGTCGCGCCGTCGACGATCTTTTGCATCAGGCGACATCCTCCGCGGTCAGAAGGTAGGCGAGATCATAAACGGCCGACTGCTCCGCGGCGATCTCGACTGCCTCGCGCAAGAGGGCATGGACAGCGGGCAGCGCCGCCGCCACCTCGCGCCGGCCGGTGCCGTCCACCATGACCACGGCGTCGAAGACCTCCTCGCCGGTCGCTGTCCGCAGCTCCGTCTCGCGGGTCTTGACCCGCGAGGTGGCGGGCGAGGCCACGCCGAAATGTGCGCCGGTGACGCCATCGAGCACCGCGATGCGATAGGCGAGCCGCTCCGCCGATGCCTCGAAATCGGCCAAGCCGCCATCCGGCACGCTCAACCTCATCGTCGCGAGCGCGCCCCCGATGCCTCGCCCGACGCTTGCGGAAAGCACGCAGGCGGAACGGGCGAAGTTCCGGAAGCTCGGGAGGTTGCGGGTCGTCCAGTGCGTGGGATTGTTGAGCCGCGCGCGATAATCCTCGGAGCTAAGCGTCTCCAATGTCTCGGTCTCGTAGAGCGTGAACCAGCGCTGATGATCGAGACCCCAGTCCACGTAGCGGCGGCCCACGAGAAAGCCCGGCACGCCCAGACGCTCCGGCATGTGCTGGCGCGTGTGCCAGGTGCCATACTCGGCCTCGCCGGCGCTGGCGACGTCGTGCCAGATCGCCATGAACGCCCGACCTCTGAGAGCCATCGCCCCGCTCCTTGCTCTTTCCCCCTGGCTCCTAGCGCCGCCCTTGACCTGCATCAACGATGCAGCAGAAATCTCTGCGATGTTGGCCGCGTGGCTCCAGCAGGAGTAGCAATGACACGAATACGGCTTTGGCTCTATGCCATCCTCACCGCTGTGGCGATCGGCTCGGGACTGGCGGCTTGCACGCCGTGGGGGACCACGCAGCAGGAGATCGATTACCAGCAATGCCGCTGGGGTGTGGGCTGCCAGGCGCGCTGCGCGGAGGGTTACGAGGGCTACATCCCCTATTGCGGCCGCGACTGACGCGGCCGAGCGCCTCAGTAGACGACGACGCTGCGGATCGATTTGCCCTCGTGCATGAGGTCGAAGCCGCGGTTGATCTCCTCGAGCTTCAGGGTGTGGGTG
Source organism: Allostellaceae bacterium (assembly GCA_035541215.1). GTDB lineage: Bacteria > Pseudomonadota > Alphaproteobacteria > ATCC43930 > CGMCC-115725 > DASZHJ01. The sequence continues at coordinate 28,191 of DATKNV010000198.1, forward strand.
ATCAGGGGATCGATCTCGATCTTCCCGTCCATGTACCAGTCGACGATCTTCGGCACGTCGGTGCGGCCGCGCGCGCCGCCGAAGGCCGTGCCCTTCCAGACGCGCCCCGTGACGAGCTGGAAGGGCCGCGTGCGGATTTCCTGACCGGCGCCTGCGACGCCGATGATGACGCTGACGCCCCAGCCCTTGTGACAGCACTCGAGCGCCTGACGCATCACGTCGACGTTGCCGATGCATTCGAAGCTGTAATCGGCTCCGCCCTTGGTGAGGTTGACGAGATGGGGAACGATGTCCGCGCCCGCCTCTTTCGCATTGACGAAATGTGTCATGCCGAAGCGCTCCGCGAGCGCGCGCCGCTCGGGATTGATGTCGACGCCGACGATCATGTCGGCCCCGGCCATCCTCGCGCCCTGGACGACGTTGAGCCCGATGCCGCCCAAGCCGAAGACCACGACCTTGGCGCCGGGCTCGACCTTCGCGGTGTTGATCACCGCGCCGATCCCCGTGGTGACGCCGCAGCCGATGTAGCAGACCTTGTCGAAGGGCGCGTCCTCGCGGATCTTCGCGAGCGCGATCTCCGGCACCACCGTGAGGTTCGCGAAGGTCGAGGTTCCCATGTAGTGGAGGACCCGGCTGCCGCCGAGCGAGAACCGGCTGGTGCCGTCGGGCATCAGCCCCTGCCCCTGCGTCGCCCGGATCGCCTGGCAGAGGTTCGTCTTCTGGCTCAGGCAATACTCGCACTGCCGGCATTCCGGCGTGTAGAGCGGGATCACGTGATCGCCCCGCTTCAAGCTGGTGACGCCGGGCCCGACCTCGACGACGATGCCCGCGCCTTCATGGCCGAGGATCGCGGGGAAGAGCCCCTCGGGATCGGCGCCGGAGAGCGTGTAGGCATCGGTATGGCAGATGCCGGTGGCCTTGATCTCCACCAGCACCTCGCCTTGCCGCGGTCCCTCGAGGTCCACGGTCTCGATGCTGAGGGGCGCACCTGCTTTGTGCGCCACGGCCGCGCGCGTTTTCATGGAGGCCTCCGGGAGAGAAGTCGTCAGGCGCCCAGCGCCTTGACGATTTCCTCGCACATCTTCTTGGCGTCGCCGAACAGCATCATCGTGTTGTCGCGATAGAAGAGCTCGTTCTCGACGCCGGCATAGCCCGAGGCCATCGAGCGCTTGACGAAGAGCACGGTCTTCGCCTTCTCGACGTCGAGGATCGGCATGCCGTAGATCGGCGATTTCGGATCGGTCTTGGCCGCGGGGTTGGTCACGTCGTTGGCGCCGATCACGAAGGCCACGTCCGTGGTCGCGAAATCGCGGTTGATCTCCTCGAGCTCCAGCACCTCGTCATAGGGCACGTTCGCCTCGGCGAGCAGCACGTTCATGTGGCCGGGCATGCGGCCCGCCACGGGGTGGATCGCGTAGCGGACGGTGACGCCCTCCTTCTTGAGGATGTCGGCCATCTCCCGGAGCGCGTGTTGCGCCTGCGCCACCGCCATGCCGTAGCCCGGCACGATGATGACGGAAGCCGCGTTCTTGAGAATGAAGGCGGCGTCGTCGGCGCTGCCGGATTTGACGCTCCTCTCGCCGGCACCCGCGCCCGCTACGACCGCGCCTCCCTCGGTGCCGAAGCCGCCGAGGATCACGTTGAAGATCGAGCGGTTCATCCCCTTGCACATGATGTAGCTGAGGATGGCGCCCGAGGAGCCCACCAGCGCCCCCGTCACGATCAGGAGCCCGTTCGCGAGCGTGAAGCCGATGCCGCAGGCGGCCCAACCCGAGTAGGAGTTGAGCATCGAGATCACCACGGGCATGTCGGCGCCGCCGATCGGGAGGATCAGCAGCAGGCCCAGCGCAAACGAGAGCAGCACGATCAGCCAGAAATAGATCCAGGACTGATCGAGCACGAAAAGCACGATCAGCACCACCAGCAGCACGCCCAGCGCCGCGTTGAGGAGGTGCTGGCCCGGGAACATCAGCGGCTTCCCCGAGATGAGCGCCTGGAGCTTCGCGAAGGCGATGATCGAGCCCGTGAAGGTGATGGCGCCGATCGCGGTGCCGAGGCTCATCTCGACGAGACTCGAGCGATGGATCGCGCCCACGGTGCCGATGTTGTAGGCGTCGGGCGCGTAATAGGCGGCAGCGGCGACGCAGACGGCCGCCAGGCCCACGAGGCTGTGGAAGGCCGCGACGAGCTGCGGCAGCGCGGTCATCTGGATGCGAAGCGCGATGAAGGTGCCGATCGCGCCGCCCACGACGATGCCGATGACGATACCGATGTAGCCCGTCACGATCGGCAGCACGAGCGTCGTGCCGACCGCGATCACCATCCCGACGATGCCGAAGAGATTGCCGCCCCGCGCCGAGGTTGGCGAGGAGAGGCCGCGCAGCGCCATGATGAAGCAGACGGAGGCGACCAGGTAGAGAAGTGCCGCGAGGTTCTCGCTCATGGGATTTGCCTCGCTACTTCGGCTTCTTCTTGAACATCTGCAGCATGCGCTGCGTCACGATGAAGCCGCCGAAGATGTTGACGGCGGCGAGCGCCACCGCGAGCGTTCCCATAGCCTTGGAGAAGCTGAACCCATAGGGCCCCGCGGCAATGAGCGCGCCCACGACGATGACGCTGGAGATCGCATTGGTGACGCTCATCAGCGGCGAGTGCAGCGCGGGCGTCACGCGCCAGACCACGTAATAGCCCACGAAGACCGCGAGCACGAAGATCGTGAGGAAGTAGACCAGGAGATCGGCGTGGCCGCCGCCTTGCGCGACCTGCGCCGCCTGCGCCGCGACCTGCTGCGCCAGCGTGTCGAGACCGTTCGCGAGCGAATGCGCCTGGCTCGCGAGGTCCTGGGCATTGGTGGCAGCGGGCGTATCGGCCATGTCTCAGGCTCCTGCAGCAGAAGGCGCCGCGGGCGCCAGTTGGGGATGCACCACGGCGCCGTCCTTGGTAATGAGCGTCGCCTTCACGATCTCGTCGGCGGTGTCGATCTTCAGGTGCTTCTCCTTGTCGACGATGAGCGCGAGGAAGCTCAGGAGGTTCCGGGAATAGAGCTGGCTCGCATCGACCGCGATCCGCGAGGGGACGTTGGCGTGGCCGACGATCCGCACGCCGTTCTCCGTCACGACGGTCTCGCCGAAGCGCGCGCCCTCGCAATTGCCGCCCTGCTCCACCGCGAGGTCGACGATGACCGAGCCCGGCCGCATCACGCCGACCATCTCGCGGGTGATGAGGATCGGCGCCTTGCGCCCGGGGATGAGCGCGGTGCAGATGACGATGTCGGTCTTCTTGAGCGCCTCCGTCACGTGCTCGCGCTGGCGCCGTGCGAAATCCTCGCCCATCTCCTTGGCATAGCCGCCCGCGGTCTCCATCGCCTTCATGGCCTCGATGTCGACCACGAGGAAGGCGGCGCCGAGGCTCTCCACCTGCTCCTTCGCCGCGAGACGCACGTCGGTCGCGGAGACGACGGCGCCGAGACGCCGCGCGGTCGCGATCGCCTGAAGCCCCGCCACGCCCGCGCCCATCACGAGGACGCGCGCGGGCGGCACGGTGCCGGCTGCCGTCATCATCATGGGCATGGCGCGGCCGAACTCGTCGGCGGCGTCGATCACGGCCTTGTAGCCCGCGAGGTTCGATTGCGAGGAGAGCACGTCCATCGCCTGCGCGCGCGTGATGCGCGGAATGAGCTCCATCGCGAAGCTCGAGATGCCCGCCGCGGCGTAGGCCTGCGCGTCCTCGGGCTGCTGCAGCGGCTGCAGGAGGCCGATCAGCACGGCCCCGCGCTTCATCGCCGCGAGCTCGTCGACGCCGCTCTCGCCGCCGCGCAGGGGCCGCTGCACCTTGAGGACGATGTCGCCGGCGCCGAGTGCCTCCGCGGCATTGGCTGCGATGGTCGCGCCCGCCGCGCGATAGGCGTCGTCCGGAAAGGCCGCGCCCTCTCCGGCGCCGCTCTCCACCACCACTTCCAGCCCCTGCCCCACCAGCCGCTTCACCGTATCCGGAGTCGCCGCCACGCGACGCTCGTGGGCACGGCGCTCCTTGGGGATGCTTATCTTCATGAGGCGTCTCTGCTCTGGCGTGGGAGAGATCGGGCCGGATCGGGGGCCGACACAATGCCCGGCGGGCCTTGGTTTGTGAAGCCCGCCCGGAGGTGCATGATGGACCGCCAACTACGTCATTTCAAAGACTTGCCGCCGAGGCCCCGGTTCGCGGGCCGCAGGGCTGCGCCAAAGCTGACCTTTCCATTCCAGCCCTGCATTGCATAGAATGCGGGCAATCCGGTTCGAGGGCCGTTCTGGAATTTCCCCTGTGAAATCAATGTCCTCGGACAATACCCTTTGGCCGCCTGGGAGGGCTGCGCCGGTTGCCCTCACGGAATAAACCGTTTCCCGACCCGTTATCCCCGCGTCAGGCCGACCCGGGCGAGCCGGCGTCGTCGGGCGGAGGTCCGGCGAGCGCCCGCTTCAGCGATCAGCTGGTGGCTGTGCTGCCACGACTCCGGCGCTTTGCACGCGGCCTGACCGGCTCCGCCTTCGAAGCGGATGACCTGGTTCAAGCGGCTTGCGAGCGGGCACTCACCCGCGAGCACCAGTTCCAGGAAGGCACCCGCTTCGACAGCTGGATGTTCCGCATCGTGCAGACGATCTGGATC